>DASXDR010000201.1:0-53765 GCA_036490535.1 Tepidisphaeraceae bacterium
GCTTGGTCCAAAGCCCGAAGCGTTTCCACCGCCTGCTCAGCGATCAAACGCTCCCGATCCGATAATTGCGAGAAATCCATAGAACCTCCAGGTTGAATCTATCGATTGTACAAAATCTACCCGGCTGGCGCGCTACACCCGCCATCTCTGTAATTCTGCCATCCCCTTGTCTTCCCGCCCAACGTTCACTATCCTTATATCCTGCTAACCCGCCGGGGTTGGATTTTAATGACTTGACCAAAGCATCGGCCTGACGGCTGGGCTTTTGGTGACTTGGAGTTTTGACCAATGTCTGTGACGAACGAAGCCAAGACGAAAATCGTCTCCGAATACAAGATTCACGATAAAGACACCGGTTCCCCGGAGGTTCAGATTGCGATTCTGACCACACGGATCAATGAGCTGACCGAGCACCTTAAGACGCACAAGAAAGATCACTCCTCGCGTCGCGGATTGCTCAAGATGGTCGGCAAACGAAATAGTTTATTGAAATATCTGACTGTGCAGGATCGGGCGCGCTATCAGCGCGTCATCAGCCGGCTCGGTCTAAGAAAATAAGTATTGTTTAGCGCCCCGCTTGCGGGGCGTTTTCGTTTCTCATGCGGTATTAAAAGGACGAAGGATGAAGGCTGAAGGATGAAACGAGTTTAGAGGAAGAGGGATCAAGGACGACGGATGATTTTTTTCATCCCTCATCCTTCATCCTTCATCCTTTTGTTTTCATCTTCAGCCTCTCCATTGCAGAAAAGGATAATCAGACATGCAAGCCATTCGCGTTGAACGCCAGATCGGCGGACGGACACTTTCTATTGAAACCGGGACTTTAGCCAAGCTCGCGCACGGAGCCGTGACGGTGCAGTACGCCGACACCGTCGTGTTCGGCGCAGTGGTGCGGGCCAACCCGCGTGAAGGAATCGATTTTTTCCCGTTGCAGGTGGATTACCGCGAACGCCGCGCCGCTGCCGGCAAATTCCCCGGCGGGTTTATGAAACGCGAAGGCCGCCCCACAACGAAAGAAATTCTGACGGCTCGCTTGATCGACCGCCCGCTTCGCCCATTGTTCCCCAAGGGGTTCATGGATGAAGTGCAGATTCATCTGAACTGCCTGGCGGCGGATCAGCAGAATGACCCGGATATTCTCGCCGGCATCGCTGCCAGTGCGTGCGTGGCGATCAGCGATATTCCGTTTATCACGCCAACAGCCCATGCCCGCGTCGGCCGCATTGATGGCCAATTCGTGCTGAATCCGACGCAAGAGCAATTGGAGTACAGCGAATTCGATCTCGTCGTCGCCGGCACCAAGCATTTTGTGAACATGATCGAAATCGGCGCGCGCGAGACGCCAGAAGATGTCGTGGCCGATGCGATTAAATTCGCTCATGACGCAGTCATTGAAATCGTGGGGATGATCGAGGAATTGCAAAAGAAAGCTGGCCAGGCCAAGGCCGGCGAGCCCGCCAAGCCGGATGCCGATTTGGTGAACACGGTGCGCGGCAAAGTCGCCAGCCGAATTCGCGAAGCCAAGGGCAAGCCCGGCAAGCAGGATCGATCGGATGCGGTCGATCAGATTAAAGATCAATTGCTGCTGGAATTGGCCCCCGCCGTGGCCGATCCCAACGCGCCCTATGCGATGTACGTGCAAACTGCTAAGAAGCAGAAACAGATCAAGGCCATCTTCGGCGAAATCGAAGAAGAAGCGACCCGCCAGGCGATTCTCACCGGCGTCCGTCCCGATGGCCGCGGGTTTACCGACATCCGACCGATCTCCTGCATGGTGAATGTCCTTCCGCGCGTGCATGGCTCAGCCGTCTTCAGCCGCGGTGAAACCCAGTCCATGTGCACCATTACCTTAGGCACTACGTCCGATGAGCAGATGGTGGATGGCCTAATTGAAGAATACAGCCAGAAATTCATGCTGCATTACAACTTCCCGAGCTACAGCGTCGGCGAAGTCCGCCCCATCCGCGGGCCCGGTCGCCGCGAAATCGGCCATGGTGCATTGGCGGAGCGCTCGCTGCTCGCTGTGCTGCCCGGTGTCGATGTATTCCCCTACACCGTCCGCATCATCAGTGACATTCTCGAATCCAACGGCTCTTCCTCCATGGCTTCCAGCTGCTGCGGCTGCCTCGCCCTCATGGATGCAGGCGTCCCCATCACCAAGATGGTCGCCGGCATCTCCGTCGGTCTTGTCCAGGAAGGCGATCGCAAGGAACTCCTCACCGACATCCTCGGCGAGGAAGATCATTTTGGCGATATGGATTTCAAAGTCTGCGGCACGCGCGACGGCATCACTGCCATCCAGCTCGACATCAAGATCGAAGGTATCGATCACCAGATCATCCGCGAGACTTTGAAGCGCGCCAAAGAAGCGCGTCTGAAAATTCTTGACATCATGAGCCAGACACTCGATAAGCCGCGCCCGGAGATCAGCAAGTTCGCTCCGCGCCTGCTCACCATCAAGATCAACCCCGAACTCATCGGCAAAGTCATCGGCCCAGGCGGCAAAACCATCAAGGCAATTCAGGAAAAGACCGGCGCCAACATCGATATCGAAGACGATGGCACAGTGTATGTGTCGAGCGTCGATGCTGCCGCAGCGCAAGAGGCTCGCGACATTGTCGAAGCCATGACCGCCGAAGTGCAGGTCGGCAAGATCTACACCGGCGAAGTGGTTTCCATTAAGGATTTCGGAGCGTTCGTCGAAATCGCCCCCGAGACCGATGGCCTGGTGCACGTTTCGGAATTGTCGGATCAGTATGTGGATCGCGTAACCGATTTCCTGAATGTGGGCGATCAAGTGAAAGTAAAAGTGATTCTGATTGATGATCAGGGCCGCATTAAGCTCTCGCGGAAAGCTGCCATGAAGGAGCTTGGCGAAACTGATCCAGCTCCAGAAGGTGGCGGGCATCAGGAAGAGCAGCGGGAAGAAGACGGGGATGATGTAGGCAATCGCGCCCGCCCACGCGGAGAGAATATCGGAGACCATACCGAACGCCGCAGTGATAGTGGTGGCAGCGGCGGTGGAGGAGGCGGTGGCGGCGGTGGTGGAGGAGGCGGTGGGCGCGGTGGAGATCGTGGCGGAAGCCGAGGCGGCGACCGCGGCGGACATCGAGGTGGCCGAGGCGGTGGCGGAGGTGGAGGAGGCGGCGGGCGCGGTGGAGACCGTGGCGGACGCGGCGGCGGCGGCCGGGATCATCGCTGAAATTAGCGCGCAGATATTGGATTAATAAAACGAAGGCGCGATAACGCAGAGAAACTCGCGAAGAAGTCTCGGATAGACTTCTTCGCGAGATTTTTCAGGTTATCGCGCCTTTCTTGTTATAGGCGGATCGAGCCCGTGAACGCGTAAACAAACGTGCCGCTGGATAGCCGCGGTGGATTTTTTTTCCAGATAACTGAACAGAAGTTTCCTGGTGTCGTATCTTCTTATCGGGGCGATAATTAGAGTCTAACTGGAGGATCAAGCGTGATAAATATCGGTCTGTCGTATCGATATATTGCGATCAGTCGGTAAATCTCCCCCAGTTTTTCTTCGACAAACGGTTCATTTTAATGGATACTTATTGTTACACGCGTAGGGTTAGGGGAACGACATCCAATGGGCTGGATGACACGTAATGGCGTACGGAGTAATTCATGAGTCGTAGCAGAATTGCGCTGATGCTGTTGGCCATTTGGGGAGGGGCATCGGCGTGTGCGCGCGCGGCCGTGGATACCGTGAGCCTCACCGCCATGGTGAATGGAGCGCCAAATCCAGGGCAAGTGATCCAGATTCATTTCAACGGCATGCTGGGAAATACCAGCTTTTCCGATACCGAAGCGGTGTTTGCGGGGCAGGCCAATTGGAGCAAAGCGAGTGGAACAGATTCGACGGGCAATTTGCTCGCGCTGATGCCAACATCATTCACCAGTAATGGCACGTTTTCTTCTTATTGTCTGGATCTCACACAGAGCGTTTTTATCTATCAGACCGTCACATTTACGGGCCTAACAGATAGTTTGGCAGCCGAGCCCATGATAGAGCCGAGCAGCCAATATGGTGGAATGGGCTCGACGATGGCAACCGCCGTGCTGAATCTATATGCCAATGAATATGCAGCGGTCAGTGCGGGCAATCAGGCGATCCAATATGACGCGAATCCGTCGGACACGGACTCGGATGTCAACGATCAGGCGGCGGCGTTTCAGATTGCGTTGTGGGATATCATTTATGGGATCAACGCAACGCCTAGCAATATCGATGTGACGAATAGCGCGAACGGGTTCTGGATCGAGAACTATAAAGGCCTGGCATCGTTCAATGAGATTGCGGGGATGGCGGATCTGTTTACGGAAGGGGCGATCACAGGTCCGGACGAAACTTTTGGGAATAGCTTATTAGCGATAACGGATCCTGAGTTGCCGGATCAGTTGGTAGTGGGGGCAGAGAATAACTCGCAGGCGCCGCCCATTCCGTCGCCGGGGTCGGGGGTTTTGGGAATACCGCTATTAGCATGGTTTGCATTGAGCCGGCGCAGCACGCGGTAAGATAGATAGTCCACGCTGTTTGCGGGATTTGTAAGTGGGTGTCATCACGTCTGATGGATCGCCAAAACGGCCAGAGGCGATCACAAACTGCCAGAAAGTCCTAGTCGGAAAATAATTTACTTCGAAACACTATTTTTTGGTCGACAAACGTATTTTTATCGGCAATAGTTGGGGTCGTCTGGCGTTGGATAGGTAGTCTCAGCGACCAAACGAGACAGCTCAAGGAGAAGTATTATGCGTGGGAGTAAGTGTATTTTAGCGGCGGTGGCGGGTTTAGCGGTTGCTCTTCTCGTCGCTAGCGGGGCGAAGGCTGATACGGTGGATATTACCGCAAAGGTTGGTACGCCGAATCCTACGGATACCGTCTCCATCTATTTCCATGGCAAGCTTGGACCAAACACTTATACCATCTCAGGCGAGTGCTACGCCGGCGTGATCAATTGGAGCAATGCAGTCGATGTCGGCAATCTCGACACGCCTGCCCCTGGTCTACTGGGACAAATGCCGATTTCATTTCAAAGCGGAGTGCTGAATACCTATTGTATTGATATCGCCGAAGACATCTCGGTAGGTGAAACATTGAACCCGGCATTTACGGGTTTGACAAATGACCTGGCTGGCACGCCGATCGTAGATCAAACCAAGTATCCTGGCTTTAATGGCATGACATCGACGACCGCTGGCCTCATCGAAAACCTTTACGCCAACGATTACAGCCTCAATCCCTCGAACGACGAGGCGGCGGCATTTCAGATTGCGATCTGGGATATTATTTATGGCACGGCTGGGTATTCGGTCGCCGATCAAACTAACAATCAATTTTATGTTTCCGGCGCGAACAGCAATGTGGTCACCCTTGCAAACCAATACGTTGCTGGTGCGGCAACCAACACTAAGCCATTTTTGGATGTTTTGGCACTCACCGATCCGGGCGTGCAGGACCAGTTAGTCGTAGGCGTCGGGCCGGCCTTTTTCCCGAGCACTCCATTGCCGGCATCGGCGATCAGCGGCATCGTGCTGCTGGGCGGGCTCGCCGTGGCAAAGCGGATGCGCCGCGACCGATAACTCATCGCTGCATTTTCATCATAAACCAATCTGCTGATAGTGTTCACCAGTCTTGGTGCGCGCTTCGCCCGGTAACTACCTAAACGGGCGGAAAACACATTATAGGGTTTTGTTGTCTCCTGATTTACCACGTAAATCAATGCAGGCCGGTTTAGTAATCCGGTGTGTAACGGAGTTTTTCAGGAGAAATATGCTTAAGGCTCGCAATGCGTTGGTTATGGCGGCGATGTTGGTTTCGGCTGGCGTGGCGTCCGCGGATTCCGTGACGGCTACGCTGAACAATTGTTCGCCGTCGGAGATTGTGAATGTTTATTATCAGGGCCAATACGCCGGCCAGGGATATGCCGGGTCGATCAACTGGACCGCGACGTCCAGCACCGGATCGACCGCCCCGACGGGTAGCTTCAGCACCTATTGCGACGATCTCACGCAAGATGTGTATATCGGAAGCACCTACACGTACAACATCGTGCCGATGATTAACAGTCCGGATCCGGCGCCGCCAACAAATCCTGGGTTTACCACGGGCATGAGCGCTACGCTGGCTCAGGACATCACCAATCTCTACTCGCTGGAATACGATGGGATTGGGAACAGCAATGATAAGGCAGCAGCGTTCCAGATTGCGATCTGGGAAATGGAATATGAAACCAACAGCGGTACGCCGGATGTAAGCAGCGGCAATTTTTATGTGACCGGTGAAACTGCGCTGGCGCAGACGTTGGCGAATCAATATGCCTCGTCCGCGGAGACCGCTGGGCAATTGAGCTTTCACAATCAGATACTGGATATGACCAGCGCGACGGCGCAGGATCAGTTGTTCATCGGACCGCCCAGCCTGCAGGGCGCTCCACCAGTACCGGCACCTGCTGCCGTGTTGGGTGGCTTGCCGCTGCTGGGAATTTTAGGAATTGCGCGCAAGATCAGACAGCGCGCGACGCGGTAAGAACAAACCCGACCCAAAGCTCGGGCCCGAACTAAAATTAAATATGGATAGCATGGCCGGCGGCAACGCCGGCCGCTTCCATTACCGCCTCGGACATGGTCGGATGCGGGTGCATGGCGCTGAGGATTTCTTCTTCGGTGGCTTCGAGGTTGACGGCCATCACGAGTTCGCTGAGCAGCTCCGTGACGTTTTCACCGATCATGTGAGAGCCGAGGAGCTCACCGTATTTGGCGTCGAAGATTAATTTCACGAAGCCTTCGGATTCCCCGGCGGCGAGGGCGCGGCCGCTGGCGCTAAAGGGGAATTTGCCGATCTTGATCTGGCGGTTTTCAGCTCTTAATTTTTTCTCAGTTGCGCCCATGCTGGCGACTTGGGGATGCGTGTAGGTGCAGGCGGGGATGTTGCGGTAGTTGATGGAGTGAGCGTGCAGGCCACAGATGCGCTCGACGCAATTGACAGCTTCGTGGTGGGCGACGTGCGCGAGGTCGGGGTGACGGTAACTGGCCATCGGGCTGCCCTCGGGCCAATTGAGCGAGACGCAGTCGCCGACAGCGTAGACGTTTTCGAGATTGGTTTTGAAATCGGGCGTGGCTTTGACGCGGTTTTTAAAGATTTCGAGTTTGCAGCCGGGGGCGAGGAGTTTTTCGGTATTGCCAGTGACGCCGATGGCGACCAGTACAGCATCGGCTTCGACCGTGCCAGCTTTGGCGCCAGAGAGCGTGAGCTTCACACCGTTGGCGATCGTTTCGATTTTGTCGGTTTTCGTTTTGGTGCGGAGGTCGATGCCGCGCTTGGCGAGGGATTTTTCGAGGAGCGTGGAGACGTCAGTGTCTTCGTTGGGGAGAATGTTGTCGAGCATTTCGACGAGGACGACGTTGGTGCCGATGGCGATATAGAAGTCAGCGAACTCGCAGCCGATCGCGCCGGCGCCGATGATGGCCAGGGTCTTGGGTTGGCTGCGCAGATTCATCGCTTCGCGCGAGGTGATAATTTTCTTGCCGTCAAAGGAAACGCCGGGGATAGGCGTCGGCTTTGCACCCGTGGCGACGATGATGTTTTCCGCGGTGAATTCTTTGTCGCCGACTTTTACTTTATGTGCATCGACGAGCTGGGCGAAGCCTGATTCGCTTTTGACTTCATATTTGCGGAAGAGGTGGGCGATGCCTTTGGAGAGTTTGTCGGCGATGGTGCGAGAGCGGGCGATGATTTTGGCGAAGTCGATTTCAATGGAACCGACTTTCACGCCGCGCGATTCGGACTCGGTGCGCAGGCGGCGGATGAACGCGCCGTCTTCCAGCAATGCTTTGGTCGGAATGCAGCCCCAGTTGAGGCAGGTGCCGCCGAGGTTTTCGGATTCAATGCACAGCACGCGTTTTTTGAGCTGCCCAGCACGGATGGCCGCAGCGTAGCCGGCGGGGCCTCCGCCGATGACAAGGATGTCGAACTGGTAACGCGATGGGGCTTTGGTTGGTTCAGCCATGGGGCGTGAGATAATACGGGATGTAAATGATGTTGTCAGGTCTCAGAAGAAGGTGGGCGAATAATCGGCAATATATGGCAGCGGGCGCCGATATCCGTAACGGCAACGATAGCACCTTGCTGTAATTCCTTCTTAAACGCGGAGACCGCATGATGGAGATGGCGCAAAACAGATGCGGGAGTCATGTTGCTTAGGCGAAAACTGAGAACGCTCGGCGCGGTTGCGCCACCAAGTGCCATGATTCGACTCATGTCCAGATCATGAGCCAATACGATGCGCTGCTCGGAAACGGCCAGCGCCAGGATGGCCGCATCTTCCATGCGCTCAAGACCTAATTCTGCAAGATGAGTGGCGTCGTGGCCTTCGGAACGCAGATTGGTAACTACGTCCGAGCTAATGCCCATGTCAGCGATGAAGCGCAACCGTCGGTTCCTCGTATGGAGCTATTCTGTCCTCGGCAAGAGAAGCGGCATATCGCAGGCACTGTTGAATATCTTCTTCTTCAAGATTTGGGTAGTTTCGCAGAATATCAGTCACCGACATCGAATTGGCAACGAGATTGACTACCAGGCCAACGGTGATGCGCATACCCCGCACGCAGGGCTTGCCTTGCATGATGGCGGGATCGACGGTGATACGATTGAAATTCATATTCAAAGGTGATCGAAGGATATCATAGGCGCGAGAACCCGGGGATTGCAATTCCTGGGCTTTGGGGGACGCGAGTCCGCTCATCTTTTGCGAGCCACGGTGAACCGCCGGTGATAGTGGGTGTGCAGCCCGCCCGTGTTTTGCATTTCTTCGTGTAGACAGCGGAGGCGGTCGCGATAACGCTCGACATCGAAGCCGGCAATTTGCCAAGGGACGGCTTTGAGATAATAGACAATTGCACCAACGTCTTTGAAAACTGCCCGCGGTTTGGCTTCTCGCCGCTCAAACACGTCGAGTCCAGAATCTTCCAGTGTCGGCGGATTCGGGCCACCCAGCAGGGTCCATACCGTGTGCGGGCCTTCAAGGCGGCTATTTAGGTGGGGATAATTATCCCCGCCCACGAGTTGTGAGATAAATATCCCGCCCGGTTGCAGCAGGCGAGCAACTTCTTCGGATGAGAAGTAACCGTGCCGGCAGGTAATTAAATCGAAGGAGGAGTCTGCAAACGTAAGACGCCGGTGGGGATGCGGGCAATTCTGATCGCCTGATGGTCCATAGGCGTTTTGGGTTTGTTCATCGATGTGAATCACAACCGCGCCAAGCTTGCCCAGGCGGCGCGAAGCGATTTGCACGTTGGGTTGGTAAGACTCCGTGGCGATGGAAAGTCGCGGTAAGGAGGCCAGGCTGGCTAAGCGCTCTCCGCCGCCCGTGCAGAGATCGAGCATTGCTATGGCCGTGGAAATGTGATCACGAATTCGATGCAAATAATTCCACGGAAGCGGATCTTCGATCAAACGTTCGTGTAGGAATGTAAAATCCCAGCCGGAAAAGTTTGCCTGCTCGGCGTCGTGAATAAGCTGTTCGAAATCATTGAGCATGACGACGCTTGGACCTTACTCGAATGCCGCGAACTTTGCCGCATTGAATTATCCGTCAACTATTGCTCAAAACTTGCGGATGGGCGCGCCTCACGAGATGGGCGGTTCTATTCGACATGCATGGGACGGCTGGGCCGGTGTTTCGGGTTATGATCCGATGGATGAAACTGTATCTCTCCTCGTATCAACTGGGCCGCGAACCGCGGCGGCTCCGTGAATTGGTCGGTTCCAGCGTTCGTGCAGCGATCATTATGAATGCTACCGACGTGCTCGGCGACGAACGTCGCCAGGAATATCGCCCCAAATATATCGCAGCGTTAGGCGAGGTGGGATTCGATGCGTTTGAGTTGGACCTGCGGGAATTTTTCTCCGGGCCGGATCGTCTCGCCGCAGCGTTGGAGGGGGTGGGACTGCTGTGGGTGGTTGGCGGCAACACATTTGTGCTACGAAGGGCGATGCGGCTCAGCGGGTTGGACGCATGGTTGCCCCGTCAACTTCGCGAGGGCCGGATTGTTTACGGCGGCTTCAGTGCTGGCGCGTGTATCGCGCAACCATCACTGCGCGGTATCCACCTGGCGGATGATCCGACCGCGCTGCCTTCAGGATATCCACCCTTCGATACGATCTGGGATGGATTGGGCCTGATCGATTTCCACATCGTTCCGCATTACTGCTCGCCGCACCCGGAATCGCCACAGATGGAGGCAGTCGTTGAATACCACAAGGCACATGGCCAACCGTACCGCACGCTGTCGGATGGAGAGGCGATTGTAGTTGATGGAGATGATGTCGAAGTGGTCGGGTGAGGAATTCGACCGCGTAGCTGGCGGGCCTTAGCTGATGATGAGGATGTCGTATTGGTAACGGGTGGTTGGGGCTTTGGTTGGTTCAGCCATGGGGCGGAAATAATAGGGGGCGAAGGCGGGGGAATGCAAACCGACGAGGATCGGGCACGCTTTTACGCTGGTTCTGCGGTGCTATTTTCGTTTAACACGGCGTTTTGGTGGTTTAGGTTTGGCGTTGAGATCAACAATTTTGCCGTCTTTCACGACGATAAACGGAGTGCCGGTGGCAATGGAAAGCTCGCGAGCTTTTTTGGCGGCGCGCTTGAGGGCGGGAAGAGCGCCGAGAAGATCAGGATCGGTGATGTTAATTTTTGGCTTCATGGATTATTTCCGCCATCAACCAATTGCGGTATTGGACCAGAATTATCGTAAACGGCCCAGCTATTTACTAAGGCAGAGTATATTCCCCGAAAATTTGCCCATCCAGCATCGAATCGACTGCGAATAGTGTTCTCCGGAATATGGTGGCCGCTTGGCGGACCCGTAGTTTTACTCGCGCGATTGCAGCTTCGGCACTGGGAAGCTTCAAAAAAATTAGCTTGATGTGATAACCCGCTTTTCGCCAGTCACGAATGTGGCGCGCATAACTGCGGCCTGCAAGCGTTGTTTCAAAAGCAAAACTTTCGCCGCTTTGGAATCTGCGATTAATTTCAGCGAGCATAATCTTGCCGGCTTGGATGGAAGCGGATTCTGGAGCGAATGGCGATATGCCTTGGGCAATCAGGTCGGCGTTGATGAAATCCGGGCAATTCGCTTCGCGGAGCAAAAATTCTCACGCAAAAGTTGTTTTGCCGGCACCATTGGGGCAGATGATGATGATTCTTTTGGATTGCGAGTTCATTTACTTAGGAAGTCGAATGCTTTATGGATGAGGATCGAGATGGGGAATTTTCCAAGCAGCAAGGATGCCTAGCGATAGAAGCAATAGGCCAAAAATGAACCTTATCCATGATCTAGTAACACCAACTTGAATAGCAAGCAAAATGAGCGCAAATCCAATAACTATGCCGAAGACGTGCCATCGCATATTACGCGGAATTACATTGGCTCTTGTGCCAAACGTCATTCTGGCCAGCAACGGTAACATTTGAATTACCTCAAAGTGACGAAAATACATCTATGCGGTGGGATTACCTATCAAATTGCGCATCAAACATAATTTTTGACTGCGGGAAATCGAGATTGCGGACGAACGCGGCTGATTCGGTGGCGCCGTGTTCGCGGTCCATGCGGGCGTCTTCCCATTCGACGCTTAGGGGGCCTTGGTAGCCGATGTCTTTGAGGGCGATGATGATGGGTTCGAATTGGATGTCGCCGTGGCCGAGGGAGCGGAAGTCCCAGAAGCGTGCGGGGTTGGCCCAGGAGGTGTGGCCGCCGAAGACGCCGACAGTGCCGTCGCCGTGGCCCCACCAGGCGTCTTTCATGTGGCAATGGAAGATGCGCTTGGAGAAAGTGCGGATGAATTTGACGTAGTCGACCCCCTGGTAGCCGAGGTGGGAGGGGTCGTAGTTGAAGCCGAAACGCTTGTGGTGTTTGACGGCTTCGAGGGCGCGGGTGGCGCTGGCGATGTCGAAGGCGATTTCGGTGGGGTGGACTTCGAGGGCAAAGTTGACGTCTTGTTTATCGAAGGCGTCGAGGATGGGGCCGAAGCGTTTGGCGAAATCGTCGAAGCCTTTTTGCCAGTATTTCTGATCAGTGGGGGGGAAGGCGTAGATGGAGTGCCAGATGGAGGAGCCGGTGAAGCCGTTGACGACTGGGACGAATTCTTCCTTATTCGGCGAGGCATCGATGAATTTGCGGCACGCCTTCGCTGTCTCGATCATTTTCTTTGCAGCCCGCTTGCGCACGCCTTCGGGATCGCCGTTGCCCCAGACGTCCGGCGGCAAAATCATCTTGTGCCGCTCATCAATATTGTCACAAATCGCCTGCCCAACGAGATGCGCGGAAATTGCAAAACAGGTCAGCCCATGGCTGCGCAGAATCTCCCAGCGCGACTTAACATAGTTCTTATCCTTGTTGGCTTTGTCGACATCGAAGTGATCGCCCCAGCAGGCAAGCTCCAGGCCGTCGTAGCCAAAACTCTTGGCTTTTTTGCAGAGCGTTTCGAGCGGCAGGTCGGCCCATTGACCGGTGAATAGCGTGACGGGACGCGGCATATGTTCTCCTAAAACGATGAACAGCGAACGCTGAACGCTGAAATCGAAATTCAAGCTTAATTTCAGCGGGATTACGGAAGGTAATCTCAACGGTATGAAGTACACTTGTCAATTCGATGGGCAAACTCAAAAGGCGGCGACTGGTATTCGAGGATTTTGCGCAGGTGCGAACCGAGATCGCGCGCTTGGAAACGGCAGGATATACGCGCACCGGCAATTGGTCCCTCGGCCAGATCTGCGATCATCTGGCCAAGTCGTTCAAAGGCATGGTCGACGGATTTGATTTCGAGGCGCCGTGGCCGATGCGCATGGCCGCTCGGATTGCGATGCCACTCATCTTCTGGATCAAATGGGTGCCCAGCGGAGCAAAGATACCCAAAAGCTACGAGCCAGCTACGGACGTTTCCGATGAAACCGGCGTGATCCGATTTACTCAAGCGTTCGATCGCCTGGAAAAACATTCGCAGCCGCTGGCGAAGCATCCATTCATGGGATCCATCACGCCAGAGCAGTGGAGGAAGGTGCAGTTGATCCACTGCGCCCATCATCTCGGGTTTTTGGTGCCAAAATAGTTTCTATTCCAATATTTAGCGACGTGTCCGAAGCACCGCGCTTCTCTTGCTTACTAGTCTAATCGCGGTCCTTCGGACGCGCCGCTAAATATCCTGCGAGCGTGATTCTAAGCAGATTATCGCATACAGTATTCGACCTGAATTATGAGCACGGACACGCAGAATAAGAAGAATTACAAAGACACGCTGAATCTCCCCAAAACGGATTTTGCGATGGAGGCCAAGCTGGTGGCCAATGAGCCCACGCGCCTCGCGAAATGGCGCGCGATGGATTTGTACGGGAAAGTTCTGGAATCGCGCAAGACCAGCGAGAAATGGGTGCTACACGATGGGCCGCCGTTCGCCAACGGGGATATTCACATCGGGCATTTGATCAATAAGACGCTCAAGGATGTGATCATTCGCTTTCGGACGATGCAGGGAAAGCAGACGCCGTACGTGCCGGGCTGGGATTGCCACGGGCTGCCAATTGAGCACAAGATTCAGGAGCAACTCGGCAGCAAGTGGCGCGAGATGGATGTAGCCGCGGTTCGCAAACTCTGTTTTGAATACGCGCAGAAATATGCCGGCTTGCAGAGCGAGCAGTTTCAACGGCTCGGCATTCTCGGCGATTGGAAACATCCATATCTGACCATGACGCCCGGATATGAAGCGAGCACGCTGGAGGTGTTTGCGAAATTTGTCGAAGCAGGCTTGGTGTATAAGAAACTGAAGCCGGTGCCGTGGTCGGTATCGAATCAGACAGCCTTGGCAGATGCGGAATTGGAATACAAGGATGTCGACGACACGTCGATCTTTGTGGAGTTTCCGCTTGAGGGGAATCAGTATTTACTGGTGTGGACGACGACCCCTTGGACGCTGCCTGCGAATCTAGCTGTCGCCGCGAATCCGGATGTCGAATATGCACAAGTAAAATACCAAAAGGATGGCCAGGAGCGCGTCGGCCTATTGGCCAGCGCGTTGGTCGAGAAAGTTTTCAGCATCGCCGGGATCGCGAATTACCAGATTGAGCGTACCCTCTCCGGCAGCGATCTGCTGAAGCTGGAATATCACCACCCGTTCATCAATCGCGTTGGAAAAATTCTGCCCGCGGAATATGTCACCACGACCGATGGCACGGGGCTGGTGCATACCGCGCCGGGGCACGGCGAAGAGGATTATGAGACAGGGATCGCCAATAAGCTGGAGGTCTATTCTCCAGTGCTGGCGAACGGACGGTTCGATCAGACCGTGCCGGAGTGGATCATCGGCAAGACCATCTGGGAAGCCAATCCGCTCATCATCGAACATTTGAAGAACAAAGGATTGCTGCTGGCAACGCAGACGATTCGGCATAGTTATCCGCACGATTGGCGAAGTAAGAAGCCGATTATTTTCCGGGCGACGGAGCAGTGGTTCGTTTCCACGGATCATCAATATGGTAAGCCAGCGAAATCGCTCCGAACGCGGGCGCAGGATGCGATTGAGAAAGAAATCCAGTTCGTGCCGGAGTGGGGCCGGGCTCGACTATTAGGGATGATCGAATCTCGCCCCGATTGGTGCATCTCACGCCAGCGCGCGTGGGGATTGCCGATTCCGGTATTTTATAATGAGCAAGGGGAGGCGCTGCTGACGCCAGATTCTGTGCGCGCAGTAGCCAAGCGATTTGCCCAGAAGGGGAGCGATGCGTGGTTCACCGATTCGCCGGCGGATTTGCTCGGAGATTTTGATCCGGGAGCAAAATTCCCCAAGGACAAACTCCGCAAAGAGAAAGATATTTTTGATGTCTGGTTTGAATCGGGATCATCCTGGCATGGAGTGTTGCAGGCACGCCCGGAATTGAAATTTCCGGCCGATCTTTATCTGGAGGGGTCGGATCAGCATCGCGGGTGGTTTCAGTTGTCACTCTTGCCGAGTTTGGGTGTGACCGGGCAACCACCGTTCAAGCAGGTTCTCACGCATGGGTTTGTGGTGAAACCCGACGGAACAAAGGTTTCCAAGAGCGATAAAGAATATGTGACCGCAACGAAGGAGATCGACACGCACGGAGCGGATGTCCTTCGGCTGTGGTGCTCTTCGGTGGATTATCAGAATGATATTCCGAGCAGCCCGCAGGCAATCAAAGAGTTTGGGGATAAGTATCGCAAAATCCGCAATACGCTGCGGTATCTATTGAGCAATCTTTACGATTACGATTCGGCGTTCAGCGTTCAGCGTTCAGCGTCTCCTCTGAATTCCTTGGATGCCTGGGCGCTCGATCAATTAGATCAATTAATCTGCGACGTGCGCGAAAATTATGAGACTTATCAGCTGCACAAAGTTTTCCGCCTGCTTCACGATTTCTGCGCCGTGCAGATCAGCGCGGTGTATGGCAACGCCATGAAAGACCGCCTCTATTGTGAAGCGCCGAATTCACCATTACGCCGTCGCTGCCAATACGTGATGCATCAGATGGTGGTCGCATTAACGAAAATGATCGCGCCGATTTTGGTTTTCACGGCCGACGAGGCATGGGAGCAGATTTCGCATAAGCCGGCAGAAGATTCGAATCTGGCCAGTGTGCATTTGGCCCTGTTGCCAGAGCCTTCACAGCAGCAAATTTCCGCAGACCAGCGCGAGGAGTGGAAGCTCCTCATGGAGCTGCGCGATCAAGCACTTTTGCAACTGGATCAATTGAAGAAACAAGCGGGGATGAATAAGGCGCTCGATGCCGAAGTGGTTTATTACATCAACGATCCAAAGATGCGATTACGCCTGCAGGCCTATGGAGCCGATCTGGAAGATCTTGTCGGTGCCGGTCATCATTCCATCGAAGAAAAAAATCCGGATGGCCAAGCGGTCGCAGTGAAAGTGCTGGATCGGCGCCAGGATTATCAGGCCTGTGCGCGCTCCTGGAAACGCAGGCCGGATGTAGGGCAGGATGCAGAATATCCCGATTTATGCTTGCGTGATGCGCAGGCTGTCCGAGCTTTGCGTACTACTTAGCCGCACGATCGCGAAGATAAACATGATGATCAGCCCGAGGAGCATGTAAGAATTGATCGGCTCCGGGATCCGCAACCAGCGCAGCACCGGCAGCGGAAACCAGTTCATCGCAATCGCCGCAATTGCGAGCAACGTGCGAATAGGACTGAGCGATCCTTCCCAAACCAACCAACCCCAGAACGGGCAGAGATAAAGAAAATAGTGATCCCAGCAGAGCGGGCTGAAAATCAGCAGCCAGGCCAGGAGTGCCACTGCTCCGGCAAGGACATGCCGCGGTTGCGACCAGAATTTGTTTTCATTGCGTGGCCAAAGAACCAGATATAGCACCAGAGCGAATGTCAGCCACTGTAATAAATGGAAGCCGCTTGAGATGATTGGCGGTAGGGGGGATTGGTGAGTGATGCGCAGAAGAAAACCTTGGAGTGATTTATTGCCAGGATTGATTGATGATCGGCTGAGTGACGGGGCGATGCCATTAAAGAACTCGTGAAACGTAGCTGAGCCGGCGAGATGCCAGGCGATGAGAATGTCGAGAAGAAAGAATGCGATTGCCCAGAAAATCATCTTCCAGCGACGTGTGACGAGCGCCAACGGAAACAGCGGCACCGTCGCGAGTTTCATCAGCGCACCCCATGCGGCAGCCAGGCCGGCGAGGAATCCGCTGCGGCCTGTTTTGCCTAGAAAATCCCAGATGATTATGACAACGCAAAACGCGACAGGCGGAGAAAGATTGCCAACACGGATTGCGCGATACGCCAGGGGAGAACAGGCCGCGATCAGGGTGAGTACACCCGCGGTGCGTGAAGCCCTGCGGGCGCAGAGTTCATAGCTTCTGCCCGCTGCCCAGGCGACGCCATACATGCAGAGAATGCTGAAAATGACAAAAGCCCAGTGTGCGTGCGAGAAATTCATCCACGCTAATGGCCAGAGCGGGATCGCCTGCCAGGGTGGATTGAGAAACGCGCACCATTCTTTCATGCCGCGCGGATTGGCAATTTGTACCAGGGATGGTTTTTCCTGGTCCTGGCCTGGCTCGCCGATGTAATACTGGCCATTTCCGATCTTGTCAGGGTAGAGCGCATTCCAATCGCCTGTTTGCACGATCAATCCGCCCGTGTACAACGCCGAAAAATCCTGGTAGGTGGGCGAGTGAAGAAAACTGAGTGGCAGAATGATGATCAGCCAGAGAAATGCGATAGTTCGACAGAGCCGATTGAAACGCCGGGTTGCGGAGCCTTCTTCCCAAGCCATGAGCGGAATATAGCGGGCGAACAGGCGAAGATGTAGAGTGAACGCGGTTAAAAAATGCCCAATGCACCTATCAATCTCGCGGTTATGGCTTCCGGCTCGGGGCGGACTCTGGGAAATTTCATAGAGCTGATCGCGCGAAATGAGTTGCCTGCCCGCATCTCTGTCGTTGTAGGCTCCCGGCCAGGATTAGAAGCTTTGAATCGGGCGGCGGAAGCGAAGATTCTGAATTTTGTGGTAAATAAGCGCGACCATGCGGATGTGGCGTCGCATTCCAAAGCGATTTTCCAGTTGCTGGACGATGCCAATGTCGATCTGGTTTGCCTGGCGGGGTGGCTATGTTTGCTGGATATTCCAGATCGCTACGCAGGGAAAATTATGAATATCCATCCAGCACTATTACCCAGCTTCGGTGGGCAGGGGATGTATGGCCATCGCGTGCACGAAGCAGTGCTGGCCGCGGGGTGTAAGGTGAGCGGGTGTACGGTGCATTTTGTAGACAACCAATACGATTCTGGCCCGATTGTTTTGCAGCGCACCTGTCCGGTTTTGGAGAATGACACAGCTGACACGTTGGCCGTCCGCGTTTTCGAAGAAGAGAAAATTGCGTATCCCGAAGCGATTGGATTGTTTGCGGAACATCGGCTGAAGATCGACGGAAAAATTGTGCACGTGCAGGACTGAATCGCCGCAATCTGACTTGCCAATTGTTGTACAATTTCTATTCTTCTTGTCGTATGCGTGGAAAAGGATTTCCCATCGTAAAACGCCGAGCCAGTGCCGGAGCCGTGCACGTTCGTAATTTTGCCGATGTTTTTATTCTTGCGGCGCAGAATTAAATAAACTGCAAAAGTTCGAGCTGCGTAATCATCCGCGGATCGAAATTGATGCGTTCTTCAAAGATGCCAGCCAAGCCGTTTTTGCTAAGAGCGATGATCCAACCTTGTTCGATAATCGCTTCTTCAATAACCCTGCCGTCGGTTAATTCAATTTTACATACAGCGGTGTATTTGCGTTTCGGGCATCCGTGCTCGACCAGATACTCCCGCCATTGATTGGGGAGGACTTTGGCTAGGCGATTGCGCGGCGGGGTTTTGGAGTGCATTAGTCACGCTACGCTTTCACAACTATTCACTTCATCGGCGGCGTTGTCGGCCGGCCAGTTGCCGGGGGCGTCGGTGGCGTACCAGCGATTCAGGACTTCGTTCCATTCGCGCAGGCTGTGGACTTGGATGAAATCTTTCTTTACTTCGGCAGCATTGGGGTGGAAGCGAGCGTACTTGATGCCCATTTTGCGCATGCGCCGGCCGGCCAATTGCTCGCCATGGATTTGCATGGCGATTTCGAAATGCTCAGCCAGGGCAGCGCGCTGAGCTTGCACCGTGGGGGGGATCAGAAGGTGCGAAGAGTGAGAAGGGCTCGAAGAGTTAGACGAGCGATCTTGTAGGAGCGTCCGGATGTCCTGGAAGATCCAGGGATTTCCGATGGCGCCGCGGGCGATCCAGGTGTAGTCGATGCCGGTTTCGCGGAGCATGCGGACGGCTGACTCAGCGGTGAAGAGATCGCCGGAGCCGAAAATAATTCGGTTGGAATAATGCTGCTTGATTCGCTTGAGGTAGCTCCAATCACTGGAACCCTGATATTTTTGCTCGACGGTGCGGGCGTGCACGCGGATGGCGGCGTAGCCGAGGGAAAAAGCTTCGTCAGCGATCTGATAAAAGTTGTCTTCGGATTCATCGCTATCGTCGAAGCTGCGGCGCAGGCTGACCGTGGCGGGGATATTGGCGGGAAGGCAATCGCGAACGCTGCGCAAGATGGCGAAAGCGCGGGGGAGATCGCGCAGCATATGGCCGCCCCGTGCTTTGTTTTTGATCTTCTTCACCGGGCAGGCAAAATTGAGATCGATCACATCGTAGCCAAATTGCGCTAGAATCCTGGCGGCGGCGGACATGGTTTCAGGTTCGGAGCCGATGATCTGGCTGGCGACGGGATGGTCTTCGTCATTGATATCGATGGAATTGGTCAGGCCGCGACCGCCGGCGAGCAGGATGGTATCGAGCAATGCTTCGGTGACGGCATAGGGACAACCGCGCCGCCGGGCGACGAGCCGCATGGCGCGATCGGAATAACCGGCCAGGCCGGCCTGGCAGATCGGCGCAGTGATGTTTGGCAGGGTTGCCATGGGCTCAAGTATATGCGGTGGGGCTAATTTGGTCGCTAAAGTGTGATTGAGGTAAGTTTGGGAGGATTGCGTAATTCCATGCGGAATAAAGCCCTAAACCGCAAGCGAGAAGGAAAGGTGTCTTGAGAATTGCTGCGGAATCAGGCAATATCAGTGACTTTGCAAAGTCCTTGAAATCCGCTAGAGTTTCCGACCCGAAACTCTGTGCCTAGGGATCGCAAATATTTGGAGAAAATTTATATGTCAGATGACTTCCGTCGTTCGTCACACTTGTTTACCAGCGAATCGGTCACCATGGGACATCCGGATAAGGTAGCGGACCAGATTTCCGATGCTGTTTTGGATTCGATCCTCGCTCAAGACCCCAAGGCTCGTGTGGCTTGCGAAACGCTGGTGACGACTGGCCAAGTAGTCATCGCTGGCGAAGTCACGACAACGGCATACGTCGATGCCGCCAAAATCGCACGCGAAACCATTCGTGAAATCGGCTACACGCATCCTGACATTGGCTTTGATGCCGATTCGTGCGGCGTGCTTTCGGCAATTCACGCTCAATCGCCGGATATCGCGCGTGGCGTAGACAAAGCCGACGACAACACCAAGGAGCAGGGTGCGGGCGATCAAGGCCTGATGTTCGGCTATGCCTGCGATGAGACCGACATGCTCATGCCGCTGCCGATCCATCTGGCACATCGTCTTGTGGAAAAATTGGCCGAGGTACGCCTGAACCACAAAATGCCCTGGCTCCGTCCCGACGGCAAAAGCCAGGTAACCATTGCCTACGAAAACGAACGTCCCGTCCGTGTACACACGGTGGTGATCTCCACGCAGCATGATGAATCCGTTCTCGATAAGAAAAAGGACACCATAAACGAAAAGGCCAAGCGCCAGATCATTGAAAACGTGATTCGGCCGATGATCCCCAAAAAACTCTGGAACAACGATATCATTTTCCACATCAATCCCACGGGGAAATTCGTCGTCGGTGGACCCAATGGCGATACGGGATTAACCGGCCGCAAGATCATCGTCGACAGCTACGGCGGCCGCGGCGCTCACGGCGGCGGCGCCTTCTCCGGTAAGGACCCTTCCAAGGTCGACCGCTCCGCCTGCTACATGGGGCGATACATTGCCAAGAATATCGTCGCTGCAGGATTAGCCACCAATTGCGAAGTGCAGCTGGCCTATGCGATTGGCGTTGCTCAGCCCGTGAGCGTAACGGTCAGCACAGAAGGCACGGCAGTGATTTCTGAAGATCAGATTTCGGAATTGATTAAGGAAACTTTCCCTCTCACGCCGCGCGGGATTATCAAACATCTGGACCTGCTCCGCCCGATTTACAAAACCACTGCCCGCCACGGCCATTTCGGTCGGCCGTGCCATAACGGATGCTTTACCTGGGAAAAGACGGACAAGGCCGCTGTGTTGGCCAAGGCCGCCGGCATTAAGCCGATGCGCAAAGTTGGATAAAAGAAATTAGCGTTTGGTGGTTGCTGGAGCAGGCGTGGCTTTTAATTTGAAAGTCACATCGTCTTTGCCTTTCTGCATTTCATCAGAATCTATGCCGCCATTATCGATGCCGTTGGGACCGACGCTAAAGATGATCCATGTGTTATTTCTTGTAACCAACCGGAGCGGTTTGCCATCGAATGGGTCGGTCGGAATCGCATCCAGATAGTTTGGAACGAGTTCGGCAAGTTTGCTCGGCAGATTACCGTGATCGAGGCGGTAGAGCGTCATCGCCACGCCAATGCGTGCGCATTCGTCGCTGGCTTCGGCTTTTGCTGCGATTTCGACGGCGCGAGACAGAGACGGAGCCAGGATTTGCGTGAGTAGTCCAGTTACATGGTTGTTTTTCCCAATGCCAGGTAATTGATCGCGCACCTTGAAATAGGGCTGCAAAAAGTCTTTCTGAAGATTGTCCATCAATTCCAGATATTGATCCAGATCGAGAAAAAATACGCGCGAGTAGGAGGTGGCCAATGAAGGCCGCGAATTCAACAGATTCGTCATTTGATTGGGATCACTTGGTAAATCCTGCGGCCGCTCCGGGGGCATAGTTGCGTACAGATTCAAACCAAACCGCTCTTCACCGCGGAAGGATTGCTGAAACATTCGGCCGAGCGAAGGCAATTTATCCAAGTGTAAAGCAGTCAAATCGGTGCAGTTTTTTACTGCTGGAAGCGCTTCTTCCAAAGTTTTATTTCCAACGGCGTCGATTCCGATACCGACCAGTCCGGAAATGAGCATAGGCCGCTGGGTAAACTGCCGGCTCATTTTCAGAATCGAATCGGCATCATTGATCGCCGCGGCTGGATTTTCGTGGGCCAATTGCTCGCGCGCGTCGAGATTCAAGACATTGGCGGCCTGCCGCTCAACAGTAAGCGAATCGAACAGGGCATTCATCATCGCCATATCGGGATCGCCGAGATCGGAATCGAATCGGCAGCCAGGCAGCGCTGCGGCGCGGTGCAGGAGCGCCAGGGTTTTGGCGTGGCGTTCGAGAAATGCGACGGTGGCCGGGTCGTTGGGATCAAAAACCTTCCGATCGCCTAAGGGCGGGTTGTATATATCGGTTCCGGGATCGTTTTTCAGATGCTTAAATGCCTGCTCATATAATGGCGCCGCATTTTGAGATTCAGAAACGATGGCTGGCGCGGCAGCGACGTAAATCAGGCCAATTTTCTCATCTAAAATGGCGCAGCGCGCGCGAATGGCCAAATCCATATTCAGCAGCGTCATGTATCCCACGGCAATGGAGACGATCAAAGCAAAGAGCAGCGGCAATCGCGGCCAGGCTGCCGTGGCGGGTTTCAATCCCGCTTTGCGTCCCCGACACAAGATCAGCGATGTGCCGGTGATGTACGCTACTAACAAAGAAAGGGCATAGACAAACCAATTCGGGTCTGCCTTATCGGCAAATCGCATTACTGCCGAGCTATAGACGAAGGCGACAAGGACAAACAACGGAGGACCCACGACGATAGGAAAGAGAATTCCCCGGACCCATTTGCGATGGAGGCGTCCGGTGATAGCGGCGATAGCCGCGACCCAAAACAGGGAAATGAGCAGCGCATCAATCCATAGCAATTGATAATTCATTGGAAGAGTTTCTCCTCTTGCGCCTGCATGATCTGTAATTGATGAAATTGTCCGGCAAGTTGTTGCATATCAGCCTTTGGCTGAAGCATAAATTCATTTCGCGAAGCAGAGACGTAGGAAAGGTTAAAAACAATCATCACCATTGCCGCAATGGCTGGCCAATACCAATTGGCTGATTGATTCGACCGACCTGTTATTGTCAATTCCGAGCCAACGTTTCGCATGATGCGATTACGCAAATTACTTGACGGTTCAACTGCCAAGGCGCCGCGAACGCGATTTTCCAATTCGGCCAATTGTTTCGGATCAAGGTCCATATTATTTACTCCAATGCGCGGCGCAATTTTTCCAATGCATATCGATACCGGCTGGCGGCGGTGTTTGGACTGACATGCAAAATGTCGGCGATCTGCGCGAACGTTAGCTCGCTATTGATCTTCATCGCAATCACTTCTTGTTGCTCGATCGGAAGCGACGCCAGCGCCGGCATTAAGTCATCCGATGTCTCTGCAACTGGTTCCGACTGCGGAATCATCGCCAATTGGCGCAGTCGATCTCGCTCATTGTGCCGGCGCTTCAGCCTCCGGAGAATTACATGCCGCAACATCGCAAAGACATATGCGTCCAAATCCTCAACGTGCGTTAATCGATGTCGATTTCGCACCAGCTCAATAAAAACATCATGAACGACATCTTCGGCTTCGGTCAAATCTTTCAGCATAGAGCAAGCCATCCGCAGCAGGGGGGCAGCAAGCCGTTCATAAAGGGCCGAATATCCTTCAGGATCGCCATTCGCCAGCGAGGTGACGAGCGGATTGCCTTTCGGATTTGCCATCGTCCTTCATACCCTATGAGTCATCTCAACAGCGGATTTGTCTAATTCATGGAATATTTTACCGTCGCCATTGTTCAGCTTCGTTTGCTATTTCGTTCCCGATAAAACCGCAGCGTGTAGCGAAGGTCGATCAATCCCAGCATTAAAACCAGCAGCAATAATCCCAG
This sequence comes from Tepidisphaeraceae bacterium, assembly GCA_036490535.1. Classification (GTDB taxonomy): domain Bacteria; phylum Planctomycetota; class Phycisphaerae; order Tepidisphaerales; family Tepidisphaeraceae; genus DASXDR01. Next base: position 23,619 of record DASXDR010000201.1, read on the forward strand.
CACCATTGCCCAGATGAAGATAAAACTTCTCGGGGATAGCGGCTTATCCAGCGTGGTAAAGCCGACGTAGAAAAAACCGGCTAACAGTAGCAGTGCGACACCCGCTATTCTTCGGAAAATAATTCGCAGTGTGTTTACTTGGGTATTTTCCATGCCGGTGAGACGGTGGGCGGCCCGCGAATAAAACAGATAGAACCATCCCGCGATGCCGATCAGAAGCGCCAAAATCCCCGCGAGCCATTGCATAAATGGGATGATACCCCATATTTAGCGGCGGTGCGCAGCACCGCGTTGGGACGCGTTCGGATAACGCAGTGCTGCGCACCGCCGCTAAATATTGCATAGGATATTCTGCATGGCGCTCGAAAATCTCGCGCATTTAGATAAGCAATATCTCTGGCATCCCTTCACGCCCATGTCGTTGTGGCTGCAGGACGATCCGCTGGTGATCGTCGCGGCAGAGGGGATGCATTTAATCGATCAGCACGGCAAGCGTTACCTGGATGGCGTGTCCTCGCTCTGGTGCAACGTGCACGGACATCGCGTGCCGGAAATTGATGCCGCTATCGAAGCGCAGCTGAAAAAAGTCGCACATAGCACCATGCTCGGACTTTCGAATGAACCCGCCGTGCTGCTGGCCGAGCGGCTGATGAAAATCGTTCCCAGCAATCTAAAGAAAGTTTTCTATTCCGATAGCGGCGCGACCGCAACGGAGGTCGCATTCAAAATCGCGGCCCAATATTGGTTCAATAAGGGCGAGAAAAACAAAAATGAATTCATTGGCTTTGCTGAGGCGTATCACGGCGACACCTTCGGCGCGATGAGTGTAGGCCGCACGGAATTGTTCCACCGCGCATACTGGCCCATGCTGTTCAAAACCCACGCCGCCCCAATTCCCCGTTTAGCCGCCCCCCTTGGGGGGCGCGTGCCCGGTGAAATATATGGCTCCCCACGCCCCCCAAGCGGGGCGGCCAAACAAATTCGCGATGATTGCCTCGCCAAATTGGAAACGATTCTTCAAAACAACGCCTCGCGAATTGCCGCCATATGCATCGAACCCATGGTGCAAGGTGCCGGCGGCATGATCGTCCAACCCGAAGGTTTCCTTAGCGGCGTTCGCGAGCTGGCAACCAAATACAATACGCTGCTGATCGCCGACGAAGTGGCGGTGGGATTTGGCCGCACAGGAAAAATGTTCGCCTGCGAGCACGAAAATGTGCAGCCTGATCTAATGTGCGTAGCCAAAGGCATCACCGGCGGATACCTGCCATTAGCCGCCACATTCGCGACGCAAGAAATCTTCGATGCTTTCCTCGGCCAACCCTGGGAAGGAAAAACTTTTTATCACGGCCACACCTACACCGGCAATCCACTGGCGTGCGCCGCCGCGCTGGCTTCGCTGGATTTGTTTGAGAAGAATGATCTGGTAAAAAAAGTTCAGGAGAAATCGCAGCAGTTAGCAGCTATGTTGAATGAATTGCGCGATCTACCTCACGTTGCGGAAATTCGACAAAAAGGATTCATGGTCGGTATTGAACTGATCGAGGATAAAAAATCAAATCGCGCTTTCGACGCTAAACGCCGGGTGGGCGCTCATGTCTGCAAACAAATCCGCAAACATGGTGTCCTTCTCAGGCCACTCGGCGATGTTGTCATTGTCATGCCTCCCTTGGCGATGCAAGTCCACGATCTGTCTAGAGTTGTAAAAGCAATCCATACGGAAATTGCCCAACTGTAATCCCAAGAATTCGGCTCAGAAAAAAAGTTTTTGGCATTTCGATATTTTGCCAGCATAATGTATGTACATTGGGCTCGCACAAGCCAAGTGAACACATTTAGCCAGATTTCGAAACACCGTTCTATGAAGGGTTAGAAAATAAAAAAGGATTTGCTTGCCGTGGGTTTTGCTATGGTTTCCGCATTGGCGGGAGGCTCCACGCTACGTGCGGCCGAGCTGCTTACCAATGGCAATTTCGAATCCGGCGATACTGGTTTCACGAGCGCCTATACCGATGATACGACTTCGCAGACTTTAGATGATGCCCAGGAATACATGATCTCAACGAGCAACGGCTTCCCAAGTTACAGCAGCCTCGGCGATCACACTACTGGCAGCGGGGAAATGATGGCTCTCAATGGCAGCACCGACGCGAATGTGACCATGTGGGAGGAAGATGTTAACGTTGCCCCCGGAAGCAGCTACACGTTTTCAGGTTATGTCGCCCTGACGACTTATTATGCTCCGGTGGTCCGACTGAACATCAATGGAGTGGACGTTGGTACCTTTACTCCCACCAATACCAATGATTGGGAAAACTTCTCGTTCAACTGGTCTTCGGCCTCTGCCACCACCGCAAAGCTCATATTGATCGACGACAATCTTGATTACAGCGGTAATGATTTTGCCCTGGACGATCTTTCCTTTACCGGACCAGCCCCCACCACCGCGGTTCCTCTCCCCGCTTCTTTTTACGCGGGCCTGCTCGGCCTCGCCGCTATGGCCGTCAGCCGCAACAGCAAAAGATTACTCAAACCCCTGACCGCTTGAGGTCTCGCTATCTCATCGGCAAGCAAGCGCCTTTTGATCACCCAATCAATTCCTGCGAAATCTCGTAAACATTTCCTGCTCCCATCGTCACGATCAAATCATCCGGGTGAGCCTTCTTTTTCAATTCATCAACCACGGCGGCAAAATCGGGATGTGCCTGGGCTTTGAATGCGCCGCTGGCGTTAATCCGTTCCGCCAGCAGCGGCGATGAAACCGCCTGCCGGTCCGCATCCGTATCGCGCGCATTATAAATCGGCGGCAGAAGCACCTCATCCGCATCGCGGAACGCAGTCGCGAAATCTTTCAGCAACAAACGAGTGCGCGAATGTTGGTGCGGCTGAAAAATCACAATCAGCCGATGCGGCTTATATTTTTCCCGCAAAGCGCTCAGAGTGACGCGGATTTCCGTGGGATGATGACCATAGTCATCGATGACAGTCGCTCCGTTGTATTGCCCGACCGGCGTCATGCGCCGATCCACACCGCGGAATTCATTCAATGCTTCGATGCATTGTCCAGCATCCCCGCCGGCGGCGTGACAGGCAGCAAGCGCCATCGTGGCGTTGATGAGATTGTGCCTGCCGGGGATGGACAGACGGAATTGACCCAGCAATCTTCCCTGATAAGAAACATCACCCGCATAGCAGCCATTCACCAACCCTTGAATCCGCGTGGACCAGGCAATCGGATGCAGCGAATAAGTCGGAGTGCCAGGCTCGGTGCTGATCAGCGCGCACGGCTCAATCCGCTGCGACAAGCCACGCACCGCTTTCATGGTATTTTCATCATTCGCGCTGGTGATCAACAAGCCATCAGGAGGCAGGTTTTGAGCGAAGGTGCGGAAAGATCCAATAATATCGTCCAAATCTTTGTAACAATCGAGATGATCCGCTTCGATGTTAGTGATGATTGCTACCTTAGGATGCAGATTGTGGAAGGAGCGGTCATATTCGCACGCTTCAGCAATAAACGCATTCGAAGCTCCAGAGCGCGAGCCGACGTGGCCGAGTTGTGCGACGGTGCCGCCGACGACGAAGGAGGGATCGATGCCGGTCTGGGTCAGGGCGAAGGCGACCATCGCGGTGGTGGTGGATTTACCGTGCGTGCCGGAGACGGCGATGCCGAGGCGCTCGGCCATTACCTGGCCCAGGAGCTGGGCGTATTTGATGATGGGAAGCCCTAGTGTGACGGCGGCGCGATATTCGGGGTTATTATCCTTGACGGCAGCGGTGCGGACCACCAGATCGACGCCGGGGTGAAGCAATGATCCGGTTTGATCAGCGCTGATTTGAGCGCCGCGGCGACCTAGTTCAAGAATCTGCTCGTTCGGCGAAGGCTCCGAGCCGCTGACCTTGGCGCCGACATCTAAGAGGATCCTGGCCAGCCCCGCCATGCCACTCCCGCCAATGCCAATGAAATGGACGCGGCGGCCGGTGAAGCGGGAGGTTGGGGGAAGGTTCGAGGGCATTGGATATTTTTCGTGAGGTTAGAGCGTTAGTTCATTATTAAAATACATCATGCATTGGCTTCGACAAATGCCAATGAATAATTCCTTAATCGGCATCATTGAATCATTTGCATGATTACGTCGGCTACCGCTTCGGCGGCCTGAGGATGGCCCAATTTGCGGGCGGACTCGGCCATAGCTTGCCGGCGATTGGCGTCATACAGGAATGATTCTAGCACCGGCTTGAGAGCAGCGGCGTTGGTGCGGCGGTCTTTGGTGTCTTCCATGAGAATCGCGGCTCCTGCATCGGCTAGAACCTTGGCGTTGGCACGCTGGTGCATATCTTTGTGGAAAGGGTAGGGAAAGAGAATCGAAGGAGTGCCGCAGGCGGTCAATTCGGCGCAGGTTGATGCCCCGGAACGGCATACGGTTATATCTGCCACTGCCCAGATATCATGCATTTCACTGATGAAATCAATCACCCGCACGGGCACTTCAGGCAATTCGCGGTAGCCGCTGCGCACTTCTTCAGCATGCTCCTTGCCGGAGAGATGGAGGATTTGCCACCCTTGGAGCTTAATCGTGGAAAGGGCGGTTAGGATTGCCTGATTGACGGTCTGTGCCCCTTGGGACGCTCCGGTTACTACTAATGTCTTGAGCAGGGGGTCCAGTCCTAATTTTTTCATGGTCACTTCGCGTGGCGGCAGATTCAAAATTTCGCTGCGAACCGGACAACCCGTCGTATGTAGTTTTCCCTGCTGGCTGGCGGGCACGTGCACGCGAGTCTGGTCGAACTGACAGCAGACCGCTTTGGAGTAACGCATAAGATATTGGTTGGCTTTACCCGGAATAACATCCGGATTGATGATCGCTGCGGGGATACGATGAGTGGCGCAGGATTTTACCACTACTCCAGCGGCATAGCCGCCCAATCCGAGCACTGCCGCGGGCTTGCGCTGGCGTCGAACTTTTCGCACCAGATCTTTTGTTTCACGCCAACGCGTCCAGAATTTCAGCAATCCGGAAATATTCTGCACGGGCGGGACGATGGGTTGCGGGATGAATTCAAAGCCGGTGGGCTCAAGGATGGTTCGATCGATCGGCCTTTCCGTGCAGAGAAAAACGCATTGCATGCCGGGCCAGCGTTTGCGGATGGACTGCGCAACAGAAATTCCCGGATAAAGGTGTCCGCCGGTTCCTCCGCCGGCAAAAAAGATGCACGATGCCGCCATAAGGGGATATCCTAAACATTGAAGCCCATGTATGAAACAGCCGAGTTAGCTCCGATAATGTTTGAACTAAAAGGCTTAGGCCCATTCATCAGGAGAAGAAATGGAGCAACAAGAATTTTGGTCTCGGTTGGAAGTTCGCGTTACGGCAGAAATCGAAGAGCTGAAAGAGGATGGATTCCGTGGCTGGTGGTGTGATCGATTCACTCCTCATCGTATCGGGCTGGTGGGCGAACGCCAGGCGGTGATTGGCAAGGTTTGGATGGGAAAAGGGGAAGCGCAAGAGCAGTGGCATTTTGCTTTGCTACTCATCCAAATTGTAACGAACTTGGAAGAAATCCACTGGGAGGAATTATTACCCGCGCGCGAAATGACCGGGTGGTTGTCACTCAACGCCAAGAAAAAAGAGATGAAAATTGAACCAGCGACTGCGTATCCGGATCTTACGGCTGAATCTTTGGGATCAAACCAGTAATGGCGATCACGGCGTGGAAGGGAATTGCAGCGGTGATTTGTCCGTTCTTTTCGATTTTCACAATTTGCGCTGGGGATAATTCGCCTTGGCCATGAGCATTCCAGTAATACAGCTGAAATTCTTCTCCAGGTCTTAAGCCGCTAAATGTCACGATGGATTTTTCATTTCCGTGATTCACGGCCCAAATCGTGATTTGATCATCGGCTGATTTCATCGCGGCGGCGGTGATATGGGTGGTGTCTCCGTTTAGCTCAACGGCCCGCCATCCTGGTTGGCAGGTATGCGTAAGCAATTTCATCAATTCATATCCCGGCTTGATCGGCCAGCCATCTTTGCCCTCGCCGAGCAAACCATAGTGCATCGGAACATCGTAGCGAGCGTCATACATCTCCCACTGCACGGCGGCGACATAACCATCATGCACGGCTTTAATCATGAACCAGGCGTTGAGCATCGTTTGAATGGGGACGCGCGCGATGGGGCGGCCATCTTCATATGTGCCGGGATCGATATCGTGGGAAGGATGCCCGCGCGTGCCGAACTCGGTGATATAGAGAGGCTTCTGTTGGTTGGCTGGTAGAGAATTGAATTCTTGTTCAGTGGTATTTAGTCGAGTGAGAATCTTGGGTGCATCCCAGTAATCCCAATAGGCGTGAATGGAATAACCGTCGGCGATATTCGCAAATTTAGACCCGAGATATTTCACCCAGATGGCTTGCTGGTCGGCAACCATATCGCCGGCGATAATTTGCACACGCTTGCGCACGCCCCATTTTCGTAATAGGTCATCGAAAACCTGATAGGCTTGCACGTATTTCGGCAGGGTGATTTTGTTCGGCTCCGATGGCTTGGGATATGCATCGGGTTCATTCTGAATCGTCACGTAGCGAATCGCATCCAGATGCTCGGCATCCAGCAGGCGGGTGAGATTAAACGCAAAATGGTGAGCAGATTCGGCTGGGTCTTTCCAATGTGCCGGATCGTACCACAGCGTGAGATTGATGGTCGCGCCGGCTTTTTGCGCTATGCGCGCCGTGCGAAGAAATGATTCATACGTGCGCGGGTCCCCCATCGATACGTATGAATCGCCTACGCCACTAGCCCAGCTGTTCAGGAAAAAAATCCGCACATGCTGCGGCGCCAGCGCCATGACTTTTGCTTCCAAGTCCGCGGCGCTCTTTTCATCGATCTGATTGGGACGGCAGAAAAGATACGGATTCATATCCGCGCCAAAGCCCACCCAGGGCGCTCCGACAACCTTTTGCGGATTAACCTGAAACTGCACGGTTTTCGTTTGTGCATCGGCCCGATCGCCAATTAGAGCCACTAATAAAATCACGCCCAGCGTTGCCAGGAATTTCATGGCGCTTATCGTATGGATGTATGCCGATTCTCCAAGATTTTCTGCGCCACGAAATGCCTGCGCATCTGGCAGTACAGGTGCGATCCTGTATTCGCACCCAATGGCCATTTCTCACAAGGGAAAATACGCAGTTATGGAATTACACGCCGCAGGCCAATCCATCGCGGCATTTCATGCTGACCGAAGGGGAATTATTGATCAGTCACGCAGCTGCTAATGTTCGAGAAATTTCCCATCAAGGACGCAATTGGCGCGTTGCGGGGCTGAGCACGGTTTTTACCTATCCTGATCGTCGCGGGGCTGGCTTTGCCGGCCAAGTTGTTGCTGCTGCCACGCGATACATTCTGCAAAGCGATGCTGATTTAGCGATGCTATTTGCAGGCCATCCTTTGCAGAAATTTTACGCAACTCACGGCTGGTCTGCCGTTCCTGATGCGCGCATTCTTTTTGGTTCACCACAATCGCCTGTGCTGAAAACTGACAACCTGGTCATGATGCTTTTTCTTTCGCCTTTTGCTTGCGACTATCGCGAATGGTTTACTAAGCAGGATTTTTACGTCGGCGAATCGACCTGGTAATTAGGCATTTCCCTCGCCTTTGCCGCGTTGTCCCTTGTCCCTTCCCTTCTTGTCCCTATGATTTGTTTTGGCGCCCGCATAGCTCAGTTGGATAGAGCGCTGGTTTCCTAAACCGGAGGTCTCAGGTTCGAGTCCTGATGCGGGTAATAGGACTTTTTGCACGGTGTGCGATGGAGTGCAATGGCCTGTAATTTCAGGGCTATTATTCACTTCTCTATTTTCCGATTTGCACTCAATTTCACTTGGTTGCGCTCCATGCTGCGCCGTATTGTGCGCCGTTTTTTCTTCTACCGGCCCGATGGCTCTGGCGAAGTGCGAATCAGTGATTTGCAGATAATGCTCCTGCGCGACGGCCCGGCTGTTGCCGACCCAATCACAAACGACGTGGATAGGAAACTCATTCGATAATTCAGTTTCACGGCTGGATCGCAAATTGTGGAATGGTTTTGGCCAAAGGATAAACCCGGCCTTCTCCACGATCCGTTTGAAGTGCGTGCGTAGATTCGCGTCTGTGCCACCATAACGAGCGATTACATAGTTGGACGGGCTTCCACCCTCCTCGCTAAGCATTTGCTCGCCTAAAGCCAATTCCAGCAAGGGGCGCAGCTCGGGAAACATCGGGATAATGCGCTCTTCTCCGCCCTCGTGGTGTTCCGTCTTGGGCGACTGAACACGGATACGGCCATTCGGGAAATCAACATGCTCCCATTTCAGGATGAGAGTTTCGGACGGGCAGCGCAAGCCACCGTAGCGGCTCAGGGCAACGATTAGCTTCCAGTCAGTGCTTGGGCACTTGGCCAGAATCTTGTCGATGGTGGGGCGATCTATGAATCGCTGGCGGGATTTATCAGCCCGCACCGTAGCAGCCATGGATTCAAAGGGATTCGGCCCGGCGTGTAATCCCCTGCGGATTGCTGCCTTAAACAATTGACGGCAACGGCCAACATGTCGGCGAATGGTGTTCTCGCCTAGTCCCCCTTGGATGGCAAAAACGCGGAATTGCTCTGCATCATTTGCGCCGATCGTGGATAAAACCCGATCAGCACCGAAGAACTTTGTCAGCCATTTCTTTACCTGATCGAAGTTGATGCGCGTTCTCTCTTTTAAGTCAGTGCGCCCGGCCAGGAATGCGTCGATGAAATCCGCCAGCCCCATCACGGACTTGTTGCGCGGCTTCACCAGCTCGACGCGCACCAGTTTGGCATAGAGCTTGTCCGGCATATCCGCCAGCCAACTTTTTAGATCGGCGTCCGGCGTCTCGCCCTGGGTATTGCATAGCACCAAACGCCCGACGCGGTCGCGGAATCGCTCGGCTTTGTCCTGTGCGCCGCGAAAGTGAATTTTCCTGCGGTTAGCGCCAGCGCCGAACATGATCCGCCACTTATTGCCGCCGTCATTTGCTAGGGTTGCCATGGTTTACCATCCTTAGGCACATAGTAACTATTTAGGTATTATCGTCAATCTTTTTCCGAGTGCGCCCGCGATTTTCTCGGCAGTATCCAATCGGGGAATTGTTCCGCCGTTGGCGATCCGCACCAATACGGGCAAACGGATACCTGCGGCCTTTGCTATCGCATAGCGACTCATGCCGCGTTTCTCCGCCAAGGCTATCGCATCTTTCAATTCCTTCGTGATTTGGGCGCGTTTTTTCATGTTGTTTTTGCTGCTTGCTATCGCCAGTCATGGGCGATTGTTACTTTGTGCGCATCTTCAAGCGCTTGTTTCCAAGCAATTCCTGCATCTTTCAATTCCTTCACTACTTCTAATGCCAAGTGATTTGCTTGGCCATCCTGATTCAGTACGCCGGTTTGCAGGGCATGGGCATAATCCCCGGCACTGCTGTACCACTGTGATGTTTGGCGAGGATGGGCAAAGGCTTCTAATTGCGCGGCACCCTCTTGCCGAAGATACCGTTCTTTTTCGGGATCGCCAGTAGCATCACGGAGTTGCTCGCCAAGTTCGGATTCGATACGTGAAAGCTCAGCCATGCGCGGACGATTTTGAGATTCCCATTGATATTCGTAAGTCTTTTCCTGAATGTTTCGAAATTGCTTCTGACGTCCGTGATCCAATAAATTATAGTCCGCTTCTCGATCATCATATGATTCTTTAATGGCCCGATCGTAGTCGCTCTGACTAATCTTTTTGTCATCAAGCTGGCGTTTATATTCCAAGTTGCGCTGCTCGTAACCATGTTCGATTTCTTTTTTGTCCGCATCGTAGTTCTTGTCGTCAGATCGCAGTTGTTTCTCTTGGGTGGAAAATTTTAAATCAGCAAGCTGGTGATTGAATTCGTAGGTGCGGTCAGCGACCTCACGCAAGGCGTCCGCGTTATTCTTCAGCTTTTCTGTATACGCATCACTCGCTGCCGCACTGGCTTCAATTACCAACAATTTTTGTTTTTCCTTGTCGATTTCATTCGCGGCAGCATCTTTCAGCTTTTGGACGTTCGCATCGATGGCTTCATTGCGTGCCTTCGCTTCGGCTTGTGGGTCGCGTGCCTGCTCGGCCTCGTATTCATGCTCACGAGCGATGCCTATAGATTTTGTGTACTGTGCTTCACTGGCGAGTCCGATAGTGCGGTGTTTCTCATCCTGCGGAAACTGACTCTGCATCAGTGGGCCAATGGTCTTATCGAAAGCCTCGCCCTCGGCTTTGCTTTTGGCATACGCCGCATCGTGTTCCTGCCGATACAGCAACCTAAATTTATCTTTCCGCTCGGCAGCACTATCGCCGGATAATTCATCGCGCATCAGTTGCGTCTCGTCCGCATCATGGCCGGCTCGGTTATTCAAATCGTCCCTAGCGTGATCCTCGCGCGCATCCAGCGCGTGCATGGCGGCGTCCCTTGCCGTGACGGCCTCGGGTAATAGATTCCCATGCTTGTCGAAATTCTTGGCGTTGGACGCATTCTGGCCAGCCCAGCGATATTCCTGCATCACGTCCAGACGCGCGGCATCGATAGAGTTAATCTCGCGATCAAAACTCCCTCGCGTGCCGGCGTTGGTTGCCGTCAAATCGCTATTCTCAACAGATTTATGCAGGCTTTCGACGACCTTGCCGCGAGCTTCGGCTTCCTCATGGAGCTTTTTTGTATGCTCCTCCATGGCCTTCGTATCGCCCTCCATGCGTTCGATATGCCCGGCGTCCGACTCAAAACCCTTTCCTTCCACAAAGTTCTTCGTAGCGCCGCCAAAGCGATTAATGGCATCAGCAGAATCAGCTATCACGCTGCCGACAATCGGAATTTTATCAACATCCTTTAGTGCTGCCTTCCGCGCGGCTTCGGCGCCATGGCCGTATTGCTCAAATTCCGCTTCGTTGTGGGCCTCATCGCGATTAAAAGCCCAGCCCTTTGCGATTTCGTCGCCAGCTTCGGCCAAGTCAACGCCAGCGCGGATCATTTCGAGCTGGATAAATAATCGACGTAAACCGCCCCCTCCAAACATCGCACCGCCTCCACCGCCTCCACCGCCAGCATCATCGCCGGGCGTTATTTGCAAGGGGACTTGAATTGGTGTTGAGGCTATGGACGCGCGCAATTCATCCATTTGCGATTGCACGGACGCGGTATCGATTTGAATTGGCAACGATATGGGGTTGCTGGTTATATCCTGCCGCAACGAATCAATCTGTTCGCTCGCCTGGTTGTCAATGCTCAGTGGGATCCGCACTTCCAGGGATCGCATCTGCTCAACCTCAGATTGAACCGTCTGACTAAACGCTCGCAATTGCTCAAGGGCGGCATCGGAACTAAATACAAGCTCGGCGACAATCGGAATACTACTCATGGTGTTTTTCCTTTATGTGTGAAATGTTTATTAAGCCGCCCCGGGCGTAGATTCTTTCAATGCTGGGGCCGAGCTGCTATAGCCGTACATTGCCATTGCCTTTTCCTGTACTTCTTTCCAGTTGCCCATTTCCAGCAATTCCCGCACCTGCTCAACCTTCAATTTCGGTTGCTTCTGGCGCAGGCATATCCATAACACGCTCGGCAAGTTCGCCGGGTCTTGGATTGCTTGATCGAATGGACGCTTGCCGTAAGAGAACGGCTGGAGCAACATCTGCCGATGCAAGGTGGACATGAATGATAAAAGCTGATCGTCACCCGTGCCGCTCGCTTTTGCTGCTACAAGCCAGCTTGCGATATACGATTCTGTAAACATTTTCGACAGTGTTCCAAAGTCGGCAATTCCCGGCTTAGTCAATACAAAGTCACACCCCTTGATCTGGATGGCTTTTGTTTCGGGGATATTGTTGGTTTGTTCTGTACTCATGATTAATAATCTCTTTCTGCCGGAAATATCCGGCTTGGTTAGTTTTCAACTTCGATAACTGTTACGCCGTTTTCGTTAATTTCGTTCAGCACGTCGCCGAGCTTGTTCAGGCGGGACGTCACTAAATTCGCTTGTTCAGTAAATAGGCATATCACGCGGTCCGGGTGCTCCGTGATGTGGTTGCAGCACATCGCGCAGAGATAGCCACCGCCATGCACGGCATAAAAGCCATCGTCGCATGCTCTGCGATTGCAGATAATGCAGCCTTCTGCCGGGGCGATATTAGTTTTGCAAACTGTCATACAAAATTATCCTTTTAAAAATTCCCAGCGCCGCCGTCCTGACTCGACGGCACTGGGCCAAATAGCAACCGGCGGAAAGGTACGCCGGGCGCTCTTACTTCAAACCAAAGGCTCGGGGGTATGTCTTTTTGATATTCGTCAACCGTTCGTGGGCGCTGTTTGCCTGGCTCTTGGCACTCCCGCGCCCGGTATCTAAGGTTAGCCAAAGGTGCTTAATCCGCTCAATCTCCGCCAGCAGCGAGGGGATTTTGTCCAGCTCTTTTGTTACGCCAGGCATTTGCTCCTCGAATTCCTGCACTTCAGCCGTTTTTTTAGTTACGATGGCTTGAAAGCGGATGAACTCCACCATTGCGGCACGATGCGCCAGCAGTTCGTCGGGAGAAAGCCCAAGCAAATCCATCAGCTTGGCCAGCTCGCGGGCTTCGCCTGGTGTAGACGTGCCTTTAACATCGGCACGGAGAATTTCCGGATAACGCTTCCAGCCATCGGCGATAGCTTGCTGTCGCTCCGTCACGGCCTTTTCGATCATATTGACGCCTTGTTCAGCGAGAATCATAAAAACATCCTTTCTAATTGATTAAAAAATTACTTGCTCATGAATTCATGCGCGGCGCGCTCGGCGGCGCTGGCGTTCGGTTTGGGCTGGAGCTTCTCGGGAGTCTCATCAACCCGCGACATCATGAAGCGTTGAGCAGGATCGTTAAAACTGCCACTGCTCCATTGCTGGGTAAGCTTCTTGACATCTCCGCTGAATGCGTTCAGCGCCTTTTCAAAATCGGTGGCGTTTTCGCCGTTCTGAGTTGCGACGGTAAACGCCTGCACGGCTTTGTTGATCTCGCCCTTAAAGGCAGTCAACGCTTGCTGTTGCTGTATGAAGCTAATCGTGTCGTACATAAAAAATCTTTCTGCCAGCATCGCTGGCGGTTGTTCTGCGCCTTGGTTAATTAGTCTTTGATAGTTTCAGTAATCGCATTGGCTGGCGTCGTGCCTGGTGGAAGCTCGGCACGCTGGAGGTTTTCCAGCAGGCTCAGTGAATGGATGTATTCACCTTCGCAAAGCCGATGAAAATATTGCTCATCCGATTCGCCCATTAGCCGCGCTTCCAGTTTGTTTAACCTGTCTTGTAGGCTCATTGTGCACTCTCCATTTCTGGCATTGGTAAATCTGCCATGACCTGCAGCAGAGCGCCGTTGCCACTCATGGTCACTACGTTGTTTCCATGATGGCAGTGAATCAGCTTCGCGCCGGGAAACCGATACCGGTTAGCTCGGCAATAGTTGCCTATCGCCCGGCGGAGCTCGCCGCACTCTGAATGCTTAATCATTGCCAGGGCATTGCGACTACCGGATATCTCCGCACATCTCTCTACCGTCGCCTTGTTGCCCGGATCAGCATCGGCGAATTTTCGCAGCAGGAAATTCTGCGCTTCCCGCTCGTCCATCTCACCACGCCTGCCTGCAAAGGCATCCTCTAAATCATCCAGACGTTTCCATAGGCTCATTGTTCACCTGCTTTCTCGGCCAGCGCTTCCAGCCGTTCGATACGCTCCAAAATGTCACTGGCCACCGGCACGCCAACCGTGCGATTAAGCCATTCGCGGATAAATTGCAGATCGCCGCCCTTTGCCCCGTCGATCAGCCGCGAGCAAATGTCTTTCACGTCCTGCGCCGTAGCTGCCCCTAGGAGAGCGTTTCTTATCTCCTGAGCCTTCCGGTTCATGGGGTTGCCTTTTCCTGCCTTATTGCCCGACGTAAACCGCCCGGCGGCTGTTCTGCCGTTACCTGCGGGGGTTTCCGGTGTTTGCTCACTCATGGTTTATTTCTCCATTAGTCCTACGTGGGTTCGAACAAGTTGTGATATCCAGTGAAATTGCGTTGCATGGCGTGCAATGGGGCGCACTTTCCGGCGCAGTTGTGGTGATTTCTTTCACGTCGATGCACTCCAATGCAAAGGCCCGCAAGGCGATTTTTAAGAGCCGGCGTAGGCGGATGATCGCCGGCGCGGGAGATGGCTTAGCCGACAAAATGACGGCGTACGTTGTTTTCGTATCCGCATCCGCAGGCGCACGCATACCCGCCCCATGGTGCGTTCGCGCACCCATGGGGGGTACTAGGGGGGTGCGCGTGCGAGCGAGCGAAGGGGTGTTTTTCATGGTTTCACCCCCATGTCAATCAATGGCTGGTGATGGGTAGACAACCGCAATGGGTCCGTCTTTTTGACGGGTTCCCAGCGGTGGATTAAGCCATCGGCCAAGGCGAGATAGATCAAATCTTCGGTTTTGCGCCCCGATAATCCCTGGGAGCTGGCGCGAGCCATGATGAGCCGCTTATCTATCGCGTCGGCCTTAATGAACGTCGAAACGAACCGTTGAGGGGTCCATGGTTCATCTGCCTTTGTCGTCGGCGCGGGTTCAGCATCCTCGGTCTTGCGTTTGCGCCGGTTCTCCTGCCGTAGATCGTTGGGGTTTAGGTCATCAGCCGATTGCCACACGGGAAAACTCCACCGCAAGCAAAACGGGTCTACTGGCGGCCAGCTTCTAACCGCAGCGTCCACCACCACCGCGCCGTCCACTTCGTGCTGGCGGATGATTACATGGCTATCAGCGGCGCGGGCTTGGCTGCTGCCACCACTGCCGACTTCCCACGTCGATTTGTTTGCTTGGACGCCCTTGCTGGAATGATGAATAAGAACAAAACAGCACCCCAGCATGTCCGCGTAGCGATCAATTTGGTTGTAGATTGCGGCCAGGTCTGAATTGCTGTTTTCATCCGCTTCACGCGGAAGGAACCTATAGAACGCATCCAAGATAATGATTCCGAATTTCCCCGGCTCGATTGCCCGGAAGTATGAATCCATCGCGTAAATATCCCTCAGCCGCCCCCGTAAGCTATCTACAAACAACCCGCCCAATTCGGATAGCATCACGCCCCGGGCGCTGGCCACTTTCGGGATACGGTTGGCGATGGTCTGGGTATGCAGCTCATTGTCGATGATCAGCACATTGCTCTTGATGGTGGGATATTTCCCCAGCCAAACCCGTCCAGTGACGGCGCTTATGGCCAGGTCCAGCACCATCCAGCTTTTACCGATTTTCGGCACGCTGATAACGTTCATCGTCTCGCCGCGCCGGAGTAATCCTTCGATGATTGGGTCGCGTAGGTTGGGATTGCTTTTGGCCAGCTCCGCGATACTGGCAAATTGTGGTTTGATTTCATCATCGGCGGGCGATTCCGCCTCTGGCTCTGTAGTTGCCGCGAAGGCATCGGCAATCAATTGTTCGGCGGTCCCGCCGTCGCCAAGGAAATCGCTCGCGTCTTTTACACCATTGCCAGGGCATTCAATCACACGGACATCGGCGGCTTTGCCTTCGAGACTTGCCGCGACAGCACGGGCATGTTTACGCCCCGGCTCATCCTTATCCGCGATAATGCCGACGCGCCGCCCTCGCAGGCATTCGGAGTATTCGTCTTTCCATTTTCCCGCGCCGCCCACATTGCACGTCGCGATCAAGCCGATCGCGCGCAGCGCGTCCACGTCTTTTTCTCCCTCGCAGACAAAAACCCAGTCGCCCGGGCGATCCTCCGCGCTATTGAGCAAGTCCGGCAGGCGATATAGCACGCGCTGCACGCTATCCATGTTGTAAATCCACGCGCCATTGCCATTGGGGCGGCGCTGGCGGAAATCTTTGGGGAGATATCGGATTACTTCGTAAAGCAACTCGCCCTCAGCGTCCACGTAGGGATAGGTCTCGGTGACGTGGCGCCGTGCTGCATTTCCGCGATTGTCTTTGCGGACGAATAGATCGGCCTTGCTTATGCTGATCGCGCTGCAAATCGCGTCCAGCGTGCAACCCGCATGGCAGTACACCACGGCTCCGCCGTTGTTCCCACGCCGCACGGATAACGATGCATTGCGGTCGTCGTGCGCCGGGCATTTGGCGGAGTATCCATCGCCCGCCTGCTTGACGCCTTCGAGACGCGATACCAAGTCAGTGATGGGATCGGTTGCCATGGCAATCATGCCGCCTCCATCACGTCGATGAGCCTTTGGCGCTCCGCCTTTTCAATCTCCCGCACGTGGGCCAGTGCCGCTAAATCCATATGCGATTCCACCTCGGCAATAAGCCGGTCCCGCAAAACGTCACTAGGCAGCGCATCCAATTCCACGGAGATATCACCATGCTTTGCGACAAACGCATCACGCCGGCTATCGGTGGATTTGGCAAAAGCAGGGGGAAGGTGATAGCGCTCAATATCACCGGCGGTTAAGGCGCACTTAATGATCCGGGGCTTTACGTTGAAAAACTCCAAACGCGCGCCCAGGCTGCGCACCATATCCTCGCCGGATGGATCAAAATCCCCGAAATAGAGAATCGTGTCGCCATCGCTTAAACGCTGCGCGGCGTTGTGGATCGAATCCCAGCCGTCATAACCACGGCCCACGTTCAAGGTGACGCCATACGGCTCGAGCGCATCCTCGACAATTCCTGACAAGGCATCTTTTTCCAGCCAGCACTCAAGATAAGCCGGCTGATTGTCCCATACGTTGCGGCGATATTGCCGGGCGACTCTGGCGAAATCTGCCACGTCGTCCCACATCGCCACATGACGGGGGCGGCGTAGTCGATCCTCAATCCAATCCCACGAGATCGCGCCTTCCTGGCGGGCGGCTACCAGCGACTTGCTGACTGCCTGATACTGGCCACGGCTGTTTTCTATGACTTGTCGGGAAACAAGCTGGTAGTAAACCTGCCGGACGGTCATCGGGTGATGATCGATGAGTATCTCCCGAGCGACGGTGATTAAGTTTGTAGTTTTGGCGTGCCGACTCATGCAACCCCCTGAGCGATGCGCGCCGGGCCGGTGGATTTGTGGTCATTGATCCATTTTTCGAGATCGGCAACGGCAACCAAAACGCGCCCGCCGCGTTGGTAACTTGTGCCGTTCTTTCGCTGGATCGTGCTGGGATTCAACTTAATGGCCGGGATTTGGCCAGCCGCAATAAGCGCGTCTAAGCTCCGCGTGCAAATGCCGATCATCCTCGCGCCGGTATCCCGATCCACGGCCAGGGAGACGATGGGGGAATCAGTTGGCGGCATGGGCTGCCTCCTGGTTCGTGCGATGATAATTTTGTTTGCAGAAGCGAACTTTTACGCCTAACCGCGCCAGTTCCTTTTGAGCCGTGGCTGCTTTTTCGAAGTCCCCGCGTACGCGGGCGGCCTCAAGAACCACGAACCACGCGGTAGGCGAGTCCTCGAATTGAAGGTCAGGCGTTTGCTTTGCGCTCTTCATAAAAGATGCACAAAGGTAATGTTTTAGGGGTGTCTATTTTGCAAAAAAGGCAATGATCTCCCGGTATTTACGGGCTAAAAAAATTATTGGAGGTAATGTGTGTGGTAATGTTTTCAGTGCATTACCTTTTCCTAATCGTCCCACGATTCCATGTGCCCTGAATCATTATCCTTGCTTCCCCTCGCCAGGCCGTCCTTATTGGATTTCAATAAATTCCGCGCTTGGCGGAATTGCTTTGAATTCGAAAGATATTTTTCATGGCAACCTACAGCCTCTGCGATTTGTTTGTTGGACCATTTAGGGTTTTTAACTAACAGGTGCATTGCTTTGGCTACCTTGCTCATCGGTTTAGTTTTTGCTTTTTGCATGACAGGAATGGCCGCAGTGGTATTAGTCACATTCAACTTAGCGATCGCATCCTCGATCTTCGGAAACTGCCGAAATGCTGTTTGAAGCGAATAGGGTTCCAAGCGAACATGCCGTACAAGCCATTCCGCAGTTAAATTTTGGTCGTTGTCAAATCCAAGCGGCGCGGAAATGAGGTAAAAAACCTCTCGCATTTGCGGCAGTGCGTGATATGCCGCATACCAAGCCCGCCGCCACCATGGGATTGTCTCATTAACTCGTTTAATAATCGGTGCAATTTCTTCTGCTATCGGATTACATTTTTCGTAGGCGTCTAGGGTTATGCCAGCACTTTTGAGCGAGGCGTTACCAATTCTTTCGCCAGGAACGTTGACGGCTTCTTTGAGCAATTCCAGTAATGCGCGCGTGGCGCATTCAAACCCAGCCAATATTTCGGCATTATCGTTCATAACCATCCTTGCAAGGGCTACCGTCCCGGCGGGCGCGTCGATGGCGTAACGCGCCACGCCGGAACGCTATTCGGGGATCAATCCGAACGGCCCGATTGAGAACTATTTTAGCACACAAAAACGCTGCGGAAAATTTCCGATTGAAATTCCGACAGCTCCGCCAGTGCGCCGCAATGTGCGCCCTGTCGTGAATTGCATGATGAAATTCAATACAAATCCGCGATAGTTCGCACCGTGCATGGACTAATCGAATAGGCCAATACGCACTTATGCCGCCCGCACCATCTTCCCCGATTGCATAAGTGCAATGTGACGCTGCAAATCGCCGATGGCGTCCCAGATATCACCGAACATGTTGCCGCCGTGATCAAATGCCCGTTCAACGCTGTTGTAGACTTCGTTGGCGCAGATTTCGTGCGTCCGCTCAAGTGATGCGATTTCGGTCATCGCAATATCCAAGTCCGTTGTCAGCAGAATTGCGCGGGCGTGTAGTTCCATCAGGGTGGATATCAGTGCCCTTACTCTGGCTGGCGATGCCGCTGGCAACTTGGGTTTTGATTCTGGTTCCGGTTCAATGAATTTATTGTGCAGTTTAATGAGCATTTCTTCGGAACAATTAAAATGCTTAACCGCCTCAGCCAATGAAAATCGGCCAGCTCCCGGCGAATCAAAAACTACTGGGTATCCATCACGATCCTCGAAATACATGTTGTCAGTCTTGCTCATAATCGTTCTCCTTTTTGCGTGTGAATTGAAATTGGATACGGTCTATTGGCGTCGGCTTACTTATCGAGTTTTGATGTCACATAGAGAATTTCAATCGCCCTCTTTTCCGGCACGTGGTGTACAGAAAGAAGATGCGTGTACACGTTGGGGCGACGGGCGAAATCCTTATCGCAGCACGGGCAACGCCATCGACCGTTTTTCGTAAGTTTCAGCGGCTTGGCCTCAATGTCATTCCATTTGCCCCAATCCGATGCACGAGTGCGGGCGAAAGAAATGGCTTGCTTGATGCATGATTGGATTAATTCCGCGCAATATTGTGTGTCGTACCAAATGGTTTGTTGCTCATAATCTGGCACTGCGATTTGTGAAATCACGATGCCAGGAGCGCGTAATCTTTCGCGAATGCCGACTATGCCCCACGTCTGCCCATTGATTTCGACAGAACGGGGAATGGCAATGTCTGTAGTAGAAAATGTTGAAACTTGGGGGATGGTATCCATGATCGCACCTCCTTATGCCAAAGCGGCCGTGATTCTGTTGGATATCCGCTTCATCGCCGCGCAGTGGGCTTTGATTTCCACGTCCAGCCGATCGCGCTCGGCATTGGCGCGGGCAGTTAATGCCGCCAGCTCATCATTCTGCCGGCGGATGCGTGCGATAAGCTCAAAGTAATCCGACGTATTCCCAGCCTCTTGCGCCCGGCGTTCATCGTCAAAGGCGTTGCATTCTTCGACGAATTGAGCTTGTGCCGCCGGTGATAGCTCATCTGGCAAGCCAGTTGTGGAAAACGTGCAATCGGACGCTGAATTGGATATGGTGGACATATCGAAATCTCCTCAAAAGGTTTCGGTCACGCCCCGGTGATTTGCGGTCACGCGGGGACTTATTACGATGGCCTAGTATATCACGAAGATATACCCTGTCAAGGAAAATTATTTTGCATTCGTATAACTTGCCGATATACTGAGCTATATGGTTGACGGCGATAAGATAAAACGCGCGAGAGAAAAGCTGGGCCTAACGCAAGAGGAGGCTGCAAAGCTCGCTGGCTTGTCTGGCAAATCCGCCTGGTATCACCTAGAAACGGGACGCCGCCAGCCGAGCATGGCCACCTTGGACAAGATCGCTAAGGCCCTCAAGACAAAGCCAAAAGATTTGCTGAAATAGGGTTTAGCCATATGCCAAAAAAGAAAAAATCTTATCCATTGCGACACATTGGAGACGGGCCGTCATGGGATGTTATAGGCGGCAAGCTGTTGGATGCGTCCTCTGCATGCCGTGAATGTATGGATCTTCTACAAGAGACACGAGACGCCATTGCTAGGGCGAAATCGCATCCCAATCCGACAGAGCAAGCGATTCTCGAATGTGAAATCATTCTCCGCGTACTTCGGCCCGAGTTGAGTAAAGCAATGCGTATCGCGTTTAGCGCAGAGTATTCGTGAGCGGTCTAAAAGCTGTTTCTCGCTATATCCCGCACGGCAATAGCCAGCGCCCCATACATCCGCAGGATAACCGCACCAACAAAGCACGGCACCGCGTAGGTGAGTCCCCCGATGAATGCTTCCAATCCCACGAATGCTTCCATGTCGCCCTTTATTCGCCAATAGATGGCATACGCCAGCCCCGCCGCCGCTATCAAAAGCCCCACCCATCCCAGCGCCGCCAAAAGTGATCCGAAAAACGAAAGCAATTGATTGCCTCGCAAGATATCCTGATATTCCGGGGGCATTGCCTGCGATGTGTGGCCGGGCCGGCGTGGCTCATCTGCGATTGATTGATGCACTTCCGAAACGAGTATGCCCTTTTCCGTTGCCTCTTGCCTCGCTAACTCTTCGGTAGGCGCGTCGATGGAAACAATAACATCCTTGCCCGTGTTGCGATCCGCGCCTTCAATTGTCCAAATCGGCATAGCTCAAGCTCCCGCGTAGAAATGTTGGCTTATAGATTACATCGCCGTGAGGAATTGGCAAACTAACGCGATAAAGGCCTGTTTCACTCCGCTGCATTTATTGCATCTTCTAGCAGCTTGAAATCAATCGGCTTTAAGAGATAAGCAGAAAAGCCCGCTGATTCAGCTCTGCGCATGTCCTCTTCACCATACCCGCTTATGGCGATCGCTGGAACTTTTTTGTTAGTGCAAAGCTCAGTAAGTAATGAGCATCCATCACCATCCGGCAACGAAAAGTCTAGCAAGAGAAGATCAAAGGGTCGCGTGAGGAATATTCGCAATGCCAAGCGGCAGGAATCGGCAATCTCCACGGTGTGTCCCAAGCGCCGCAGAATGCCCGCCATGGCCTGAGCGCCATCGGCATCGTCCTCCACAAGCAGGATTTGACGGGATTTTGCCTTCACTGCATCGGCCATAGTTCTACTTTTTGAATGTCAAAACCTAATAAAGTGACGATGTTTCTACTCTGCTGGCACGTGTCTGTTGAGAAGCGATTTTATCTCTGCGAAATCAATCGCTCCCTTTACCCAATATTCGTTAGCGCCATTGCGTAACGCCTGGTTCCGAGATGCAAAGTCTGATTTGGCGCTAAACATGATGACAATGAGTTTATCGAGCCCGAGCACGCGGCGAATCTGGCGCAAAACTTCAATGCCATCAATGCCCGGCATCATAATGTCTAAAATCATGAGATCCACGGCGTAGCGCTGCAGATATTCCAATGCGGTTTCGCCGTCGTACATGCAAGAGGCGTTGTAGCCTTGCTTCCTTATGAGTTTGGCAAGGGCATCACAGGTATCCATGCTGTCATCGACTACCAAAACCGATGCGGCCATACGACTCTCCCTCAGTGCGAGGCGGGATAGGGTAACCAGAGCGCATCAATTTCTCCACAGATGCCTTTTCTCTGTGCGGATGCGAGGGTGGGCAATTCGCATAGCCTTAAAGGCGAATCGTCGATCCTGGGCCAACGTCGGCGGAAATTCCGATACACCCTGTGCATGTTAACGCCGAAATTTCTCTATCGAATTACCAGCCGCCATTTTTATTGCTTTCCCGATAGGCAATCTGTATTTTCATGTTCGCGGATGTCGCGTCTGAAGCGATTGGGATATTTCTAAAATGGCAATTAGCGAAGGGAAGAATCATGCGCCGTTTACATTGGAAGTGGTTTTTGGCTTCAGTGGCCGTGTCGATGGCTGGCCAGTTGGTTCGGGGCGAGGTAATCATCAACGTCTATCAAAACGGCAGCAATGTTATGACGAGCGCTTCTGGCTCCCTTGACGTTACGGCGTTGTCATTGTTTGCTTCTTCAGTAGATTCTAGTCCAGGCGAAGTCACTGGAAACTCTGCGGACGTCGAACTCGCCCCTACCTCATCAGGCTTGGGCGATCTTTACACTGGTGCCGTAGGGACGCAGTCCTTTGGTTCTGGGTTCGCCTTTCTCGCTTCGTCAGGAATTGGCGATGTGGTGGGCATTGAGGGGTCTTATCCCTCTTTTGTGTCGGGGGGTTTCGTTAGAGTCCCTGCCGGTTATGTTTCGGGTACCAAACTCTCCGCTACCGGTATCTATGACAATGAGACGATCAGCAGCCTTGGCTTGAATGTCGGAACTTATACCTACACGTGGGGATCGACCGCCAACCATGACAATGATTCAGTCGTAGTCGATATCGGTACAGCGCCGGCTCCCGCTCCGTCCGCATTCGCTGGTGGATCGGTGGGCCTCGCTCTTCTCGCCGGCTGGGCATGGCGGCAACGTCGGCGCGGTGCTTCGGCTCTTTAGCCAACTGCCGCCCTCGCAAGCGCCATAATTCGCACCCGCACGTCCGGCGGCAATTTATCCCATTGGTCAATGATGAATTGCAGGTTATTATCCGCAGCGCCGTTTTGTGCGCCTTTTCCAAGTGCGATTTGTGATTTTCCACTGGAAAGTTGCGATTGTTCAACCCCTGATGCGGGTATTCTCTGGCGGAAATATCACATATGCTGTGCTCTTCGCTTCTTTTATAGCAAATAACCGGGAGAGTGGTCGGTGCCCGCAATACATTTAACGATTTTTCGCAAAGGGCTGCTGCTGGTTGGCCTGCCTATGCTGATTCAGCTGGCGTTTCTGATTTTCCTGTTTCATGTGCAGAACGAGACTCGGAATGCTGAACAATGGGCCATTCATACGCGCGATGTCATGGAACAGACGCGCGTCATTTATCGTCGGGCGATCGATACGATGGCACGGACGCAGGGGGCGTTGATTAATGGCGATGTGAAATTTGGCAGTCATATTCCGTCTGTTCGCCAGCAGGTCGACCAGGACGTCGATCAATTGGTGAGCATGGTTTCGGATAATGAGCAGGTTGAGCGGGCTCGCAAGCTGGGCGCTAATGCCGACGCCTTGCTGAATTGGTGCATCAGTCAATCCAAACTCTTGGAAAGCGGCCAATCCCGTACACTGGCCAGCGCTGAATCGCGGCGCGGTGGCGAGGAAATGATCGCTACTCTGGGAGCGCAACTCGATAACATGCTTGCGGATGAAGAGCGCCTGGACCGTGAGCGTCTGGCGCGCGTGACATTGCTGGGGAAATTAGCGTACGAATTTCTTATCGGTGCGGCAGTGGGATCCGTCGTGGTAGCTGGGGCGGCGCTGTGGCTGTTCAGCAGCAGCATCGCCGGGCGGCTGAACGTGCTGGCGGGAAACGCTAACCGCTTGGCGGATCGGCGCACCTTGGCGCCGCCCGTTGGAGGGCACGACGAAATCAGCACCGTGGATCAGGCCTTTCATGCTGCGGCCTCGCGCCTGACAGATGCTGATGTTGTCGAGCGGAATTATCGCCAGCAGTTAGAACAGCGTTCCACAGCGCTGGCTGAGTTGAATACTGGCCTTACCCGCGTCAACGAAGAACTTCGCTTCAAAACGCAGGAGAACGAAACTTTTGTTTATAGCGTATCGCATGACCTTCGCTCGCCTTTGGTGAATCTGCAGGGTTTCAGCAAGGAATTGGCTCGATCATGCGAGGATTTGCGTACCGCTACGCTTAATCCGTCAGTGCCTCCGGCGCAACAAAAGCAGCTCGTTGAACTTGTGGATGGCGAGATCATGGAATCGATCCGCTTCATCCAGACCGCGGTAAGCCGCTCGAGCAATATCATTGATTCGCTGTTGCGGCTGTCGCGAGCAGGTCGAGTGGAATACAAACGCCAGCGCACCGAATTGCGTCCAATTCTCGAAAGAATTGTCGGTTCGCTCCAATCTTCGCTGCGGGAAAGAGGGGCTCAGATCACGCTGGCTTCCGAACTCCCGGATGTTGATGCGGAGCCAAGCGCTTTGGAGCAAATCTTCGGCAATTTATTAACCAATGCGGTGAATTATCTTTCGCCGGATCGACCCGGCAGGATCGAAGCGGGGGCGACCTCATCCGATGATCCAAATTCCGTTCGCTATTTTGTGCGTGATAATGGGCTGGGGATTCCGACGGCTTATTTGCCCAAGCTTTTTGTCGCGTTCCAAAGATTGCATGGGCAGGTGGCTCCGGGCGAAGGAATTGGCCTGGCGCTCGTGCGCAGAGTGGTCGAACGATTGGGTGGAAATGTTTCGGTGGAGTCGACGGAGGGGATGGGGTCGACTTTTTATGTTACACTGCCTAAACCTATAGAAAGCGCTGGAGCGAGCGCATCTCCGGTTGCAGCTGAATCGGTGTGAGACAAAACTAACGAACAATTCTTACCCACGGAAAGGTTAGAAGATCATGTCGTTCGAAGCGGTCAATATTATTCTCGTGGAAGATGATGATGGGCATGCCACGCTGATCGAGCGGAATCTCCGCCGCGCTGCCCTGACCAATAATTTTCTCCGCCTCAAGGACGGCCAGGAAGCGCTGGATTATTTTTCCAAGCCCGATCCCTGTGGAAAGTCCGAACTGACCCCCGGATGCCTGGTGCTGTTGGATATCAAAATGCCTCGGGTGGATGGCGTGGAAGTGCTGCGGCGAATGAAGGCGAATCCCAAGACCGCCACCATCCCGGTCATCATGCTCACCACCACCGATGACCCGCGCGAAATTGAGCGCTGCTATCAGCTGGGTTGTAATGTATATGTTACTAAGCCGGTGGAGTACGAAGCGTTTTTAGAGGCGGTCAAGCGACTCGGCTTGTTTCTTCAGGTCGTCAAGCTTCCAGTAACCGGGACAGCCGGTACATCCTGATTCTGGCTATGAATTCATCGAGTTCCCATATTCCTCGCATTTTTGTTCTGGATGACGATGCGGGAATTTTCCGCCTGGAATGCCGAGCTTTGGAACGAGCCGGGTATCAGGCTTCCGGCGCGGTCAGCTACGACGAAGCAAAAGTCCTGATTCAGAATCAGATGCCTGATCTGTTGGTTCTGGATTACAACCTGGGCGGCCCACAAAGCGGCTTGGATTTTTTTCGCCACACGCGCCAAACCATCGGCAATATTCCGGCAGTGCTGGTGACGGGTTTCAGCGACGAAGGAAGAGCCATTGAAGCGCTGCGGGCCGGAATCAGTGATGTTATTCCAAAAGCCCACGATTACCTGGATTATCTTCCCGAAGCAGTAGGGCGAGTGCTTCAGCAGGTCAAAGCGTCGCGCGAATTAGCGAATGCGCAGGCCGCCAGTTTGGCGAAAGATCGCTTCCTGGCGATTCTGAGTCACGAATTGCGCACGCCGCTCACGCCAGCGCTAAGCGCCGTTCAATCTTTGCAGGCCATGTCTGATCTTCCTGCTGATGCCCACGACGCATTAGCGATGGTTCGCCGCAATATTGAAATGGAAGTTTGCCTGATTGACGATTTGCTCGATCTAACGCGCGTGGCGCGCGGTAAACTACGTCTCCAATTCTCTCTAACCGATATTCACGAAAAGCTCCGAAACGCCATCGTCACGGTGGATGATGAGGCCCGCGCTAAAGGATTAACCATCGCCACGGATTTTCGTTCTGCGCATCCCAATGTCGAAGGCGATCCCACGCGCTTGCAACAAATCTTCTGGAACCTGCTTAAAAACGCCGTGAAATTTACTCCCGCCGGCGGTTCAATTTTAGTTCGTACGCAGGACCTTGCGAAGGAAAATAAAATCGCCATCGAGATTGAAGATACCGGCATTGGAATTGAGGCGGATTTTCTGCCGCATATATTCGATGCATTCAATCAAGGCAGCGCGGATACTCCTAGAAAATTCGGCGGACTGGGATTGGGTCTGAATATCTGCAAAGCCCTCGTTGAAGCGCACGGGGGCAAAATTTCCGTGAGCAGTCCAGGCGTTAACCGTGGCGCTCGATTTATCGTCGAGCTGCCTCTCAGGTCTATGAGCGACAGTGCTGCTAATCAGCGCATCGCTGCTCTGCCGGCTTTGTCTGCGCCCCAGTTGGATAAACAAGGCCATTCCGCTGAGGCGCGTATTCTCCTAGTTGATGATCATCACGATACCGCTTATGTTTTGGCCAAGCTGCTCCGCCGCGCCGGGCATCATGTTACCGCTACGGACAGTGTCGGCTCGGCTTTGAAGGCGGCTGGGACGGAGAATTTTGATGTGGTGATCAGCGATATCGGCCTGCCTGATGGCAGTGGGCTCGATCTGATGCGCCAGCTGCGCTCGCGATTTAATATTCAGGGTATCGCCATGAGCGGTTTCGGGACCGAGCAGGACCAGATGCGCAGCCGAGATGCGGGCTTTCGCGAACATCTGGTTAAACCGATTAATCTGGATTCTCTGCTTGATGCCGTTCGGCGTAGCGCTGAAAATAAAGCAGCTTGCTGAAAAATTATCGGGCTGGGTAGGCAGAAAAGACATTAACGCAAAACGCAGCATGACCAGTTAATATTTCAAGCCAAAGAGCCTGCGGGCGTATAGAATGTGGAAAATAGAAGGAACTGATATTGTCCAGCAACGAGCTTAGTAATCGGCAATTTGAACGGATTCTCCTGATCAAGCCCTCGGCCCTCGGCGATGTTATTCACACGGTTCCTGTTCTGGTCAAACTGCGGCAACGTTATCCGCAGGCGCAAATCGATTGGATGCTGCACCCTGCCATCGCCGACTGGGTTGGGCATCATCCAGCAATTAATCGTGTCATTTATTTTGACCGCAAGGCCCTCGCCGAGCCGCGCACTGCGCCCAAGGCTTTGTGGCGGTTGCTCCGCCAATTGCGTGGGGGTCAATACGACTTGGTCATCGACCTGCACGGCCAATTGCGCTCTGCATTCTTCACGCTCTCTACGGGTGCTCCGGTGCGCATCGGCTTTGACCGCCCGCGCAAGGAGATTCATAATTCGCCGCGCAATTTGCCTGTGGGAGCCTATCGCCACGGCTGGTCAGGCGCTCGCGAGAATTCCTGGATTGCTTATTCGCATCATATCCCGATCCCCACATTAGAAGTCCATGCTGTGCAACGATACCTGTGGCTGGGGCAGATGCTTGGATTTGAGGCCAGTTCGCCTGATTTTCATGTGCCGATTCCACCCAACGCAATCAAACGCGTCGAAGATCTCTTGGCTGCGAATGGCATTTCACATCAGCGCATTCTGGTCATGAGCCCCGGGACGGTTTGGGAAACCAAGCGCTGGTCCAGCGAGGGATTCGCCGCAGTGGGAAGGCACTTTATTGATCAGGGCTGGAGCGTGGTGCTGGCTGGTTCGAGTGGCGATCGCGCT
The DNA here is from genome assembly GCA_036490535.1 of Tepidisphaeraceae bacterium. GTDB lineage: Bacteria > Planctomycetota > Phycisphaerae > Tepidisphaerales > Tepidisphaeraceae > DASXDR01. The sequence continues at coordinate 51,287 of DASXDR010000201.1, forward strand.
GTTTGCCAGCACGTTGCCTCGCTTTGTCCTGGTGCGATTAATCTGTGCGGGCAGACCAAAGTCAGCGAGCTGGCAGCGCTGATCTCTCGGGCTGACCTGTGCGTGTCAAATGATTCTGGTCCGATGCATATGGCGGTCGCGCTCGGTCGCCCGGTGGTGAGCATTTTCGGTCCCACTGATGAATTATGGGTAGGCCCGTTTGGCCGCAAGGACGCGGTGGTGCGCCGTTCGTTGCCGTGTGCACCTTGCTATTTGCGTACATTGCAAAAATGTCCGAACAATCATGTTTGTATGCGCGAAATTTCCGCGGACCAGGTGATCGCGCGTGCGGAACAGATTCTTTCTTCCGTGACCATGCCTGCTCGTGCGCTATAACTGGTCTTTATCACTTATGCATGCTGAATTTTCGAAGACTCCCACGATTCGCCTGGCATCTGCTGCCGAGGTTCTACCGCTTCGCCGCGCAATCCTGCGAGCCGACGTGCCGATGGAGGAGGCGAAGTTTTGGAATGACGAGGCACCGGACACGCTGCATGGCGGTGCGTTTTTAGAGGACCGATGCATTGGTTGCGCTACGCTCCTTCGTGAGCCTTTTAATGGCAAGGATGCCTGCCGGCTTCGCGGCATGGCGGTTGATTCTGCGTATCAAAGTCGAGGTATTGGCACGGATGTTCTGGAGTTCCTTTTAAAGCAGGCGATGCAAACGGGCGTCCGAATTTTCTGGTGCAATGCTCGCGTGCCAGCGATGAATTTTTACAAACGCATGGGGTGGGAAATTCAGAGCGATATTTTCGATATCCCAACAGCCGGCCCGCATTACGTTATGAGCTTGAGGCGTTAAATTCATTTTCTTTTGCATCATTAATTGAAAAAATTTAGGCGCTCCCAGCAAATCCGGCAGTTAGTAGACTCACTTTTATTAACCAAGGAGATTTATATGGGTCGCGAAGATATAGCTGCTGGAAAAGCCAAACAAATCAAAGGCAAACTCAATGACATCGCCGGCGCCGTGAAGGGCGATAGCGGCCAACAGCTTAAAGGCAAAATGCAGAAAGCAGTTGGCAAGGTCCAGGAAGCCGTAGGCAAGGCCAGCAAGAAGAATCCATAATTTGGATTTGCAAACCTACCGGATTGAACATAGGGTTGCGCGCTGCATATGAAACAGCGCATTCAGAAAATCCTTGCTCACGCCGGCCTCGCCTCTCGCCGCAATATCGAAGAGATGGTTCGCCAGGGACGCGTGGCGGTCAATGGTAAAGTATTGACCGAACTGCCCATCCTGGTTGATCCGCAGACCGATCGCGTCAGCGTGGATGGCGAAAATCTGAAATTGCGCAGCGACAAAGACGATCGCCGCGTTTACATTTTGATGAATAAACCCAAGGGGATTTATTCAACCAATGTCGCGCAGGGCGATCAGGTGCGCGCGATTGATTTGCTGCCGCCGGAATTCTCTGAACGGTTGTACCCTGTCGGTCGGCTGGACGCAGAATCCAAGGGTCTTTTGCTTTTGACCAACGATGGCGATCTGACCAATCGATTGACACACCCGCGTTTTGGCGTGCCGAAAACATATCGCGCCGGCGTCGACGGATGGATCGGTCCGAAGGAAATCGAAGCGCTGCAAAAAGGGATTTGGCTTTCCGATCAGCATTCGGGAAAGGGTTTTAAAGCGTCGGTCGGGCACGTTACCGTTGTTCGTCGAGGTCGCGAACGGAGCATTCTGGATATCACTCTGCGCGAAGGCCGCAACCGCCAGGTGCGGCGGATGCTCGCCAGTATCGGCCACAAAGTGCGCGAGCTGACGCGCATCAAAATGGGACCGCTGGTATTGGGCAATTTACAACCCGGACATTTTCGCGAATTGAGCGGCAGCGAGCTTAAGAAGCTGCATGAATATCTGGAACGCGGAAAAGAGAAAGCCAAATCCACTACAGCCGCAGCGAAGGATCCAAAGCATCGCGGAGCGACTCGCCGATAAGGTTGTAAGCGTAGACGGTTAGAAAGATGGCTACTCCAGGGAAAACCGCGAGCCACCAGACAAATTCGCCCGCCGCCCCCGTTGCTTGATTGAGCAGGGCTCCCCAGCTTGGTTCATCAATCAATCCTAAACCCAGGAACGAAAGCGTCGCCTCAGCAAGAATCGCCGACGCGACTCCGAAGCTGGCGGAGATCAGCACCGGAGTGATGCCATTGGGAAGCATATGACGAAAAAGCACCGTGCGCGTGGGCAATCCCGCAGCGATCGCCGCCTGCACGAAATCCTGATGCCGCAATTTCAAAAACTCCGCGCGTAAAAACCGCGCATAGCTCGTCCAGCCAGTAAGGCCGATGATGACCATGATGATGTAAAGATTTCGTCCGAAGAATGCGACGAAAGTGATCAGCAGAAACAGCGTGGGAATCGCTTCGAATATCTCGATGAGCCGCATGCCGAGGATGTCGGTAACTCCAGCGAAATACCCCATCAATCCACCAA
>DASXDR010000002.1:0-28443 GCA_036490535.1 Tepidisphaeraceae bacterium
GCTTGGTCCAAAGCCCGAAGCGTTTCCACCGCCTGCTCAGCGATCAAACGCTCACGATCCGATAATTGCGAGAAATCCATAGAACCTCCAGGTTGAATCTCTCGATTTTACAAAATCTACCCGGCTGGCGCGCTACACCCCCAAATAACTGTTTGGCATCGTCCTGTAGACAACGCAAACGCGCATTGCTACTATTTCCGCCCCTGATTTCAGGGAAGAATAGGACTAGCAAGATTCATGGGTTATAAATACAAGCCGTGCAAAGCGATGGTCAAGCGGTTCAAGGTTTCCAAGACCGGCAAACTCAAACGCCATCACACTAAAACCTCACACCTGATGAGCGCCCGCCCCACCAAGAAAAAGCGCCATCTCCGCCGCCCCGAAGTGCTCTTCGAAGGGCATGCCCGCAACATGCGAGAGTTCATGGGAATTAAAGGCCTTCGCCCCGCCAAGATCGCCCATGAGCGTAAACTTGCCGCCGCCGAAACATCATCAAGCAAGAAATAAATTGCGCCATGGTCACCCCTGGACAGAGCTTGTCGAAGTCTTTAGTGACCATGTCTTTTAACCAAGTGCCGGCGCGTTGCCGGTACAGCCAAGCCATCCAATTGGAAAGTGCCTCTGGCTCACATTTTTTGAAAGGATTTTACCATGCCTCGTACCACGATCGGTCCCGTCCATAAGCGTAAACGCAAACGGATTCTCAATCGCGCCAGCGGATTCGTCGCATCTCCAGGCGTGCAATATCGCCAGGCTTTGGAATTCACCCGCCGCGCGGATCGTTATGCCTATCGTGATCGCCGCCAAAAGAAACGCCATTTCCGCGCTCTGTGGATCACGCGTTTGAATGCTGCATGCAAAGCGCGCGGCATCGCCTACAACCGATTCATTCCCGCGCTGATCTCAGCAGGGATCGAATTAAATCGCAAAATGCTTTCCGAGCTCGCCATCAGCGACCCGGCTGCATTCGATGCGATTGTGGAATTAGCCCGGCCACACCTGGCTCCGGCTAAACCGAAAGCGGCATAACACATTTACTAATTTTCAGTCTCGCCCTAGTTCGGCATTGCAAAATGACCGATCTCGGGTTGGACTACGCGCTGAAAGTCTTCCATCGATAGCGTGACGGCCGACTCATGCGTGCCTGCCTGGAACGTGATGCGATCATCTTCCATCAGCGTCTGATCGATCCACGTAGGCATGCCGTAGAGAAAACCAATCGGTGGTTCAGCGCCCACTTGGCAATCAGGGAAAAGGCTCGCCAGTTCACGCTCATCAACCAGCGCCGCATGCCGTGCATGCAATTCATCTGCAAGCTCGCGCAGATTTATCCGGCACGTCGCTGGCAAAGCGCACATAACAAATTGCCCGTCCGCTTTGACAATCACCGGCTTGGCGATTTGGTGTCCCGGGATGTGTTCTTTTTCAGCGAGGTCCTGCGCCGAAAATGCGGCCGGGTGAAACGAAATGCGATAAGAGACGCCTAAACGATCCAGATACGATTGCAACAACATAAAGCCTCCATGTTTTCTGGATAACTTTTACAGATTATACGCGCTATCCAATAACGCAAGCGAGCTCAGCGGAGACTTTGATTGCTATAATTTCAATTTGCCATGGTTCCGAGGCGCACGCGCATTATTCGCTTTGTAATTTGCATGATGATCTTGCTATGTCTAGCCCTATGCAGTTTGGGAAGGCCAAGCGAAATCAAGTGTACGCATTGGAGATTAAGCACTCCGGAGGAATCGCAAAACGCGCTACCAGGTGAAACGGTCGCTAAGACATGGGAGCTGGGAATAACTGCCGGAAGATTTCGCTGGATGCAAACGGATTGGTTGACCACCCCTCATGTACCAAATGAAAAATTAAGTGAAGTGCCAGCAAGGAATGGATTGTCGATAAAAATGTGGGACAAAAAGGCATTGCCATTTGAGCCGCTTGATATGGATTGGAAGTTCGCGGGTTTTGCATTCGGGAGGGTGACTTATTTTCGGTATGCCCAGACAGATGACGAAGGATTATGGCAGGCCAATGCGATCGAATTATGTGTTCCGATATGGCTGCTGGCACTTTTGGCGGCGTTACCGATGCTGCGGCTTATTAAGAGAAGACCAGGAATCGGATGTTGCCCACAATGCGGATATGATCTGCGTGCCACGCCAGCACGATGTCCTGAATGCGGGGCAAGCGCGTCGCAGAAAATAGGAGTTTAATAGTTCAGTCCCGCAGCTTCTGTAATTCTTTCAGGCGCTCTCCGCTCACGGGCTTTTTGGTCTTGATCATTTCCATAAACGCATCGAACAAATAGGCAGCATCGTGCGGGCCAGGTGAGGCTTCGGGATGATATTGCACGCAAAATACTGGGAGTTTTGCGTGGCGGAAACCTTCGACGGTGCCGTCGTTTAAATTTAGATGCGTGACGATTCCGCCGTTGGCTTCAAGAGATTCTTTATCGACGGCGAAGCCATGATTCTGGCTGGTGATTTCGACGCGGCCGGTGTCGAGATTTTTGACGGGCTGATTTCCGCCGCGATGACCGAATTTTAATTTGAATGTTTTGGCGCCGATGGCCCGGCCGAGCAATTGATGGCCGAGACAAATGCCAAAAATCGGTACTTTTCCGATAGCATCCTTGATGGGACGTATCGCGTAATCGAGAACCGCAGGATCGCCAGGGCCATTCGACACAAACAATCCATCCGGCTTGTGTTTCATGATCTCTTCAAAGCTCGTCTCCGGCGGCAGCACGGTCACGCGCACGCCGCGCTCGGCGAAATGGCGGAGGATATTTTGCTTGGCACCGCAATCCAGGGCAACGACATGGAGGCCGTCGCCGCGCTCGACTTTGCCGAGAGACCAGTCGCCCTGCTTTTCGTTCCACGAATAGCAATGCGTGGGCTTTACAGCTTGAACCCAGTCAGCGCCTTCCATTTGAGCAGCAGATCGCGCTTTGGCTACGAGCGCTTCGTCATCCAGAATCTCGGTGGAGAGGATTCCTCGCATCGCGCCGCTGATCCGCAGCTTGCGCGTCAGCGCCCGCGTATCAATCCCCTGAATGCCAATGATGTTGTTCTTCTTCAGATATTCGTCCAAGGACATATTCGCGCGATAATTAGAATAAACCGGTGAAAGCTCGCGAATGATGAATCCTGCAACGTGCGGCTGCTTGCTCTCCACGTCCTGCTGGTTAATGCCGTAGTTTCCGATCAGCGGATAGGTCATTGTGACGATCTGCCCCTTATAGGAGGGATCGGTGAGGATCTCCTGGTAGCCGGTCATGGAGGTATTGAACACGACTTCGCCTTCGCTGGTGCCGGTGGCGCCGAATGCCAGTCCGGTAAAAACTGTTCCATCTTCTAAAGCTAGTTTTGCGGTGCGCGATTCGTTCATGCGCGAGATTATATTCACCAGTTAGGAAATTCCTAACCCGCATCGCAGTTGAAAAAATGGATTGAATTTTGACCACGCTATCCAAGTGACTACAGTCGTCCGTTGTGCCGCTCAACGACGATTTCAAATCCCAGGTCCTCGCCGCCACGGATATCGTGGATTTGATTGGCCAATCCGTCGCGCTCAAGCGGCGTGGAAAAGACTTCGTTGGCCTTTGCCCGTTTCATCAGGAAAAGACACCGTCGTTTCATGTCAGCCCGGCCAAGCAATTTTTCCGCTGCTTTGGCTGCAAAGCGGGCGGCAACGTGATCGATTTCATTATTAAACGCGATCACCTGGATTTTCTCGATGCGCTCAAATTTCTTGCCGAGCGCGCGGGGATCGAGATCCCTAAGTACGGCATCTCCAAACAAAAGACTGGCGAACGCCAATTGCTGCTCGATGCGCACTCGGCTTCTTGTGCAGTGTTCGAAAAAATTCTCGCTTCCGAAGCCGGCAGGCTCGCGCGCGAATATTTACAGCAACGCGGCTTTACGGCTGACTCTATTCAGAAATTTCAGATCGGTTTCGCTCCCGAAAGTTGGGACACCCTCTTGCGTGCCGAGGCGATGCGCAAGTTTCCGCCATCGCTGCTGGCGACCGCGGGATTGGTAAAGCCGCGAAATACTGGCAGTGGGTTTTATGACACATTTCGCAATCGTGTGATGTTTCCGATTCGTGATGAAGCGAGCCGGGTGATTGCATTTGGCGGTCGCGTGATGCCCGGCGGCGATTCTTCGGCAGGTCCGGAGCAGGCGATTGCCAAATATCTCAATTCGCCGGAAACGCCGCTGTTTTCCAAATCGCGCAGTATCTTTGGCATCGATCTGGCACGCCAGAAAATCGTGGAGACCCGTACCGTTGCGATCGTGGAGGGATATACCGACGTCGTTATTCCTCACCAATTTGGATGCTCGAATGTCGTTGCTGCTTTAGGCACCGCGCTGACTGAACAGCATATTAATTTGCTCAAGCGCTTTGCCGACCGCATCGTGCTGCTTTTCGATGCCGACGTGGCTGGAGATACCGCGGTCGACCGCGCGGTTTCATTGTTTCTGGCCCATCCGATTGATATCCAGATTGCGTCCATCCCCGAAGGCCTCGACCCGGATGAATTTCTGCTGAAATACGGAGCGGATCGGTTTAATGAATTGCTCCGCAACGCGACTGATGCGCTGAGTTATAAATGGAAACAGCTGGTTGCGCGCTTTCGGCAGGATCCGAATGATTTCACTGGTCAGCAAAAAGCGGTGGATGAATATCTCTCTACCATTGCGGGGGCTCGCTCCACTGGCCCGATCGACTCATTGCGCTGGGGTGCGATTCTGGCGCGCGTCAGCAAGTTGACGGATATCCCGGCGGAGCAATTGAATCTGCGATTCAAACCAAAACGACCGAGTAATGTTGCGAAGCCGCGGGCGGCTGCTATGCCGCCAGTACACTCAGCGCCAATCACCGCCCTGGATCGTGCCGAGCGGCAAATCCTCGGCCTGCTATTGCTTTATCCGGATCATTGGACGGAATTGCAGCAGCATATTGCTCCAGAAGATTTCACCCACGAAGCTCGGCGTCGCTTAGCGGAGTTGTGTTGGGATCATCACCGTCACGAAGGTTCCCCTGTTTTAAGCGAATTCCTCAGCACTCTGAATGAGGCGAATCTGGACGAATTGGCCTTGGAACTCGTCGAAGAGTGCAAAACAATTTTGGATACCAATGTCGCCAATGCGCTACGGCAGGCCATAGAATATATTGGCAGGGCCGCCCGTGAGCGTACTGGTCATGCCGTGGCAAAAGCACTCCCAGCGACGGTTGTTGCGGGTAACGAAGAAATAGATGGATTGCGGAAATTGACTGAATTGGCAAGCCAGAGAAAGAAAAACGTATAATCGGCTTGTCGGTAACAAAAGACGGTGTAGATTGTATTATGAAATTGTAAGCGGTTTCACTTTCAGTAGTGGGATAAGTCAAAAAGCTGATAAAATTTGTCGAAACCGTATTTTTATGGCATGGTCTTAATAATAAAGGCTTTAATGGATTAAGGCGGCGGAGAGGAAAAGACAATTGAATATCAGGCTGCTTTGCTGAATATGCGTTGCAGGAATCAGGAACTAACCTGAGCTTCTTGGCCCATTTTCTCGGTGGCTGTTGTGGGTTAAGCGTAGATTAGGATTGAGTTTATGGAAACGCCCTTGATTGGGTCCGGGTCTCAGGAAGAAGTGGATCGACGTGTTGCTGCACTTTTGGAGATGGGAACATCTCGCAGTTACATCACTTACGAAGAATTAAACGCACGGCTGCCGGACGAACTGGTTTCGCCCGATAAGCTGGACACGCTGCTCATGCAGATCGATGAGATGGGCATTAAGCTCATCGACGAAGCGGATATTGGGGAATTCGTAAAAGGGCCTAAAGCTAAAGCGCCAGCCAAGCCCAAAGCTGCCGCTCCAGGCGAGCCTACGGCTGAAGAGATGGCGGCCACTGAAGCCGAGGCCGAAGAAGAAGACGGCGATCTCGATCTGGATTTAAAAGAAGAACTCGAAGAAGCGTCGTCGAAACGGATTGATGATCCGGTGCGGATGTATCTCACGCAGATGGGTGAGATTCCGCTCCTGACGCGCGAGCAGGAAATCGCCCTGGCCAAACGGATCGAAGTCTTCCGCAAGATTTTCCGTTCCAAGGTCATGGAATCCGATTACTGTTTGCAGAGCGCGGTGGATATTCTGCAGCAGGTGGATGAAGGCGATCTGCCCTTCGACCGGACGATGAAGATTTCGACGGCAGAGGACCAGGCAGACAAAGCCACGATCGGGCAGCGCATTCCGATGAATCTCAAATCGGTGCGCACGATGCTCGAACGTAATCGCAATGATTGGGAAGGCCTGCGCGATATTCGCAATAAGGGCGAAGGGGACGAATTGCGATTGGCAGTACGCCGCCGTCGCCGCCGCTCGGTAAAATTGCTGGAAGAGCTTTCTCTGCGCACCAGCAAAGTCACACCCATGAAAAAGAAGCTCACTTCCATCAGTACTAAGATGGTGGAGCTCGAGCAGCGCATTACAGAACTCAAGGATGTGAAGGATCCGGGTGAAGACCTGGAAGTTTGCCAGCAGGAATTGGCTGGGTTGGAAGACCTGGTATTGGAATCGGCTGGCGATCTGCATCGCCGCGTAGTGGCGGTGGATAAGATTTTCTTCAAATACGAAGACGCCAAGCGCAAACTCTCCGGCGGTAATCTGCGCCTGGTAGTTTCAATCGCCAAGAAATATCGCAATCGCGGCCTGTCATTCCTGGACATTATTCAGGAAGGTAATACGGGTTTGATGCGTGCGGTGGATAAATACGAATATCGCCGCGGATATAAATTCAGCACGTATGCAACGTGGTGGATTCGTCAGGCGATCACGCGAGCGATTGCGGATCATGCGCGCACAATTCGTATTCCCGTGCACATGATCGAGACGATGAGCAAGCTGCGGAACATCAGCAAGCAGCTCATGCAGGAACTCGGCCGCGAGCCGACCGTCGAAGAAGTGGCCAAGCGCGCCAAGATGTCGGTGACGGAAACTCGCCGCGTGATGAAAATCAGCCGGCATCCGATTTCGCTGGATCGGCCCGTGGGCGAATCCGAGGATTCTTACTTCGGTGATTTCATCGAAGACGAGAAGGCGGATAACCCGGTGGAATCCGCCACGCAGGAAATGCTCAAAGACAAAATTGAGCAGGTGCTCAAGACGCTTACCTATCGTGAGCGCGAGATCATCAAGCTGCGCTACGGCATCGGTGACGGGTACACTTACACGCTGGAAGAAGTCGGCAGAATCTTCAAAGTAACGCGCGAGCGCGTGCGGCAGGTGGAGGCCAAGGCCATCCGCAAACTGCAGCATCCGGTGCGAGCTCGAAAACTCGAAGGTTTCATGCACGGCACCACGGCTGAGAAGTGATTGATTTAACAATTGCTGAAAAACCCGCAACGATGATGTTGCGGGTTTTTCCATTTTTAAAATTACCCAGTGCTTAAGAAATGGGCACGAATTCAGGCGCGATTTATAGAATGCGCGCAAAGTGAGCGCGCGATATGGCAACCTATGGCCAATAATCGAGTTGCATGGGTTTTGCATTAGACTTGGCGGGTTGTGACAGAAATCGCGCCGACTTGACTAACAGATATTTAGCGCGAAAATGCCCGGCGTTCCCGGGCGAGTCGTGTTTATTTTTCGATTGGAGAAATGGTCATGGGTTCGAACATGCGTCAACAGGCATTGAGCAGCATCGTGGCTGCCAAGCACCATCTAAATCACGTCGATTTTAGGAAGGTGCATTTGAAGGACCTTTACGGTGTTAATGTATTCAACGACACCGCGCAACGCAGCCGCCTGCCCAAGCCGGTTTACAAAGCCCTTCAAAAGACGATCAAGCAGGGTGCGCCGATGGACGCAAGCGTTGCTGATGCGGTGGCGTCAGCGATGAAGGACTGGGCGCTCGAGCATGGCGCGACCCATTACACCCACCTGTTTCAGCCAATGACCGGCATCACCGCGGAGAAGCATGATAGCTTCATCGTTCCGGTCGAAGGCGCCGGGGCGATTGCGGAGTTTTCGGGCAAGGAATTGATCAAAGGCGAACCAGACGCCAGTTCATTCCCGTCAGGTGGCCTGCGTGCGACTTTCGAAGCGCGCGGCTATACCGCCTGGGATCCAACCTCGCCCGCTTATATCGTGGAAAATCCCAATGGCTCAACCCTGGTGATCCCCACCGCGTTCCTGAGCTGGACCGGCGAGGCATTGGACAAAAAGACCCCCCTGCTCCGCTCGATGGAAGCACTCAGCACGCAGGCTCTTCGTGTTCTGAAAATTTTCGGCAATACCTTGGCGACCAAGGTGTTCACCACCGTCGGCTCCGAGCAGGAATATTTCCTGATTGATAAAAACTTCTTCTATGCCCGTCCCGACCTTGTGAACTGCGGCCGCACGCTCTTCGGTGCAAAGCCGCCCAAGGGACAGGAAATGGAAGATCAGTATTTCGGCACGATCCCGGAACGCGTACTGGCCTGTATGGCCGACGTCGAAGCTGAATTGTTCAAGCTTGGCGTGCCGGTGAAAACCCGCCACAACGAAGTCGCTCCCAGCCAATACGAAATCGCTCCCACATTTGAAAACTCCAACCTCGCGACCGATCACCAGAATCTGGTCATGGAGATGCTTCGCAAGACGGCTGACAAGTACGGCCTGGCTTGCCTGATCCATGAAAAGCCTTTTGCCGGCATCAACGGCAGCGGCAAGCACAATAACTGGTCGATGGCCACGGACACGGGAGAAAACCTTCTCGAACCGGGCAATACTCCGCACGATAACGCCCAGTTCCTGGTCTTCTGCGCTGCGGTTATTCGCGCCGTCGACAAATATGCCGACCTGCTGCGTGTCTCCGTGGCGTCGGCTGCGAATGATCACCGTCTGGGCGCCAACGAAGCCCCCCCGGCGATCATGTCCATCTTCCTGGGCGATCAGCTCAATGACATCATTGATCAGATCGAAAAGGGCGGCGCCAAGAGCAGCAAACAGGGTGGCATGTTCGAGACCAGCGTGAGCGTTCTCCCCAAGCTTCCTAAGGAAGCTGGCGATCGCAACCGCACCTCGCCGTTCGCCTTCACGGGTAATAAGTTTGAATTCCGCGCGGTCGGCAGCTCGTTCAATATCGCCGGGCCCAACACGGTGCTCAATGCGATGGTTGCCGAAAGCCTGGACTACATCGCCACGGAGCTTGAAAGCGCCACCAAGGGCGGCAAGAGCCTGAGTGCGGCAGTCCAGGAACTGCTCCCCAAGATCGTCAAACAGCACAAGCGCGTCGTGTTCAACGGCGATGGCTACACCGAAGAGTGGCACAAGGAAGCTGAGAAGCGTGGCCTGGCTAATCTCAAGAGCACGACGGATGCGCTGCCTGTCCTGAGAGACAAGAAGAACATTGAGCTCCTGACCAAGTACAAGGTTTACACGGAAAAGGAACTCGAAAGCCGCTTCAACATTCTTTCTGAGAAGTATGTCAAGGAAGTGACCATTGAAGCAAACATGATGGTGATGATGGCCAAGAGCCTGATCTTCCCCGCTGCCATACGGTACCAGGGACAGATCGCCACGTCTGTTAATGCCACTAAAGCCGCCGGCGTGGATAACAGCGCCCAGGCGGAGGTGCTCAAGACGCTCACCGCGACGATCAATGATTTCCAGAAGGCGACCGCCTCCCTGGACAAGGCCGTCGCTCATCACGCCGATGGCGGCCCGTTCGAACACGCCAAGCACATTCACGAAAGCGTCTTGCCGGCCATGGTCGATCTGCGCAAGCTCGGCGATAAGCTCGAGACCATGATCGCAGATGATCTCTGGCCCCTGCCGACATATCGCGAAATGTTGTTCATCAAATAGGTTGCGTGACACCGATGTTGGCCCGGCCATTTTCTATGGCCGGGCCTTTTTATTTGTCTTTGGAGTTCTTTGGGCCTTGTCCATAACGTGAGAGTTTGCGATCAAACCTTACCTCTTCAAGATAAGGCTTAAGTTTAAGCCGATCTGCATTCACATAGCGAAGCGATGCTTCAATCCAATCAATTTCCCCGGGCACAGTGGAGGGTACAAAGCTGATCGCCGCATGTTTGAGTTCGGCATGAAGCACATAAACGATTTCCGTGCAAAGGTCTCTGGCCTTGTTGACCGCTTTTACTGTTGGCCAGCCAAGTTGCCGACGGCCTCGCGATAAGCTTAAATCGTTGTGGCCTAGCCGTCGATTCCGAACCGGTTGAATACGTTTCTTATAGTGTGCTTTGAGCGCATCGAGTGTATCACCAATCTTTGGTTCCAATTTAGGATGTTTACAGATAAATCGCTCGAAAACGAGGTTGGGCTTTTGCTTGCCGCTTTCTATTGGATCACAAAGCCTACTAACCGTAAGGAGAATATCTGTGACTAAAGCTCTGTCCAATTCGGCCAATAAATTGCCGGCATGTTTCTTTAGTGCAGTTCGTTCAATTGAAAAAAACAACTGCTCGAGGCAATCTAATTGAGTATGCAGGCGTCGCAGCTCTTGCGTGACAAATTCTAAATCGCGATTTATACGTTACATCCAAAACCCACCTTTAAGGTCACATCGATGTTAATCGGTACGCACTAGCCCAAATTTCCCCCCAAGATAAGCGTCACCGATCTATTTCAACTTCAACGTCACAATCTGAAACGGCGTGAATGGAATTTCGATCGCTCCGTTACGCGATTTCGCTGTGCCTATTTCCTCTTCCAAGCCATTGCAGAACACCGCGGATTTAAAGGGCAAATTGCATTTCACGTTTGCGGTGCCTCGGCCGCCGTGGGCTTCGTAGAGGCGAAGAATGACCGCGTCGGAATCTTCGGCTTTTTTGATGGTATCCAGCACGAGGTTGGGGCGATCCACTGATGCAATGCTTCCTGGGGTGGCAGATCCGCTGGCGAGAATCATGGGCGCATTAAAGCGGAAACCTTCGGCGACGACGCCGGCGTCGCGCCAATCGCCGGCGTGGGGCATGATTGCATAGGCAAACGAATGCTTGCCCATGTCGGCGTTTTCATCCGGATGCTTGGAGGAACGCAGCAGCGAGATGCGCATTTGATTGGCGAAAGTCGAGAAGCCGTATTTGCTTTCGGACAGTAGGGTAATGCCGAAATCGAATTCGCTCAAGTCAGCCCATTTATGACCGGGAACTTCGTAACGGGCCAGATCATAGCTGGTGTTGAAATGCGTGGGCCGCTCGACGCAGCCGAATTGCATTTCGTATGTGGCATTCATGGCGCGAACGTTTACCGGGAATACTGCTTTGAGCATTTTGCGGTTTTCGTGCCAATCGACTTCTGTGTGAAATTCGAGGCGGCGGGAATGGGCATCGAGACGGATGACTTGCCGCATAGAACTGACGCTACTGATCTTCCGCTGAAACTCGACCTCCGCTCGCAATGGCGAGCGCGTGATAATGCGCATCACGTGGGCGGCAGGAGATTCTTTTTCAGTTTCGATATGGAACGGGTCGACATCCCAGGCATCCCACGCAGTATTTTGATCGTCGTAGATGCGAATGGAATTGGCGTTGCCTGCCAGCGCTTCGCGGCCAGTGGATTTCTCGACCAGGCTGAGCACCGTGCCATCGCTGGATAATTCGGCGCGGAGATAAGTGTTTTCTAAAACCACTCGGCCTTTGCGTTCTTCGATACTGACGCTGTCGGTAGCTTCGATGATTTTCCCGATGCCGTAGCTGGGGGCGTCGGCGCAAAGCAATTTACCATCAGGAGATTGGACGATTTCGGTGCGTGGAAAACCTATAGTGTTGATAGCGACGATGTTTTGCAGTGGCACGGCTCGACCGTGCTCGCCACTGGCTGAAGTGCTACCGCCGGGTTTGGAGACGAGAGACTTTAGAGCGTGGTCGCGAAGCGTTTGGGCGCGCTCGGCGATTTCATTGTAATGCGCCGCGGAATCGACGTAGACCTGGTTGATTGAAGACCCGGGGAGAATGTCGTGGAATTGATTCAGCAGGATCAGTTTCCAGATGTCGTTAATCTCTTGCGCAGGATATTTGTGGTTCGCAGTTTTGCTCGCGAGCACGGAGAGGAATTCCACATCGTGCATGAAGAATTCGCTTTTGCGATTACCTTTTTTGTTGGCTGCCTGCGACGTGTAGGTGCCGCGGTGATATTCGAAATAGAGTTCGCCAACCAGGCGAACACGGTCGGTGTTGTCTTTTTCCAGCAGCGTGAAAAATTCGTCGCTGGAGCGGAATTCGGTTTTGGGCAGGCCCGGCAAATCCTTGGCGCGCTCGATGTGCTCGAGCATCTCCTTGGTCGGGCCACCGCCGCCGTCGCCATAGCCGAACAGCATGTAGCTGTGCCGCGAGCGGTCATTGTCTTTGTAATTGCGCACGTTCCGGCGGAGTTCTTCGATACTGACCACCGCGTTGTAAGTGTCTGCCGGTGGGAAATGCGTGAAAACCTCGCTGCCGTCGATTCCTTCCCAGATAAATGTGTGATGATCCGGGCGATTAAAGCGATTCCACGAAAGCTTCTGCGTGAGGAATCGCTTGATGTCCATAAGATTGCAGATTTGCGGCAATTGCCCGTTGTAGCCGAAGACATCCGGGTTCCAGAATTCCTTGCAACGAGCGCCAAATTCTTTTTCGAAAAAGCGCTGACCGAAT
Source organism: Tepidisphaeraceae bacterium (assembly GCA_036490535.1). Lineage (GTDB taxonomy): Bacteria > Planctomycetota > Phycisphaerae > Tepidisphaerales > Tepidisphaeraceae > DASXDR01. The sequence goes on from DASXDR010000002.1 coordinate 12,638, forward strand.
AAGAATTGCCGAATGAGTGATTCGCCGCTGGGAATATTGCAGTCCGGCTCGATCCACGTGCCGCCCACGGGAACCCACTGGCCCTTTTTCGCGAACTTCTTTATGCGCTGATACAGATCAGGATTGCGATCCATGATCACCTGATACTGATACGCCTGCGAGCAGGAGAATTTGTAATCGGGGTAATCGCGCATGTAAGTGGTCTGCGTGGAGAAGGTCCGCTCGCATTTGCGATGCGTCTCAGCCAGAGGCCAGAGCCACGCGGTATCAATATGCGCATGGCCAATCGCGGAAAGATTATGGACCACATCTCCGTTGTGATGCTGATAAAGGGCTTTGAGGATCTTGCCCGCTGGCTGCCAGGTGGTGCGGTCGGCTTCATCCATCTCGTTAGCAAAACGATTCAGCTCTGCGAGCAATAGACCTTGCCAAGCGGCATCGAGGTCTTTGTTTTTCTGTCCGTCTTCATAAAGGCCGAACAAGAAAGAGAAATCCTGATAAAGGTCCCAGGCGAGCGAATCAAAGATGGCAATGTCTGCTTCTTCGAGCAGCCAGGGAATCAGGCTGGGATAGTTTTGCATCTTGGCGTCGCCCACGCCAAAGAGCGAGTTGCAGGCCATTTCAATCTGGATATTGAGCGTTTCGCCACCTTTGGCTTTATCCAGCAGGATGGCATCTTTGCGCGCCTGCCAGCCCGGGCCGGGCTCGGCGTTCAGGCCTTGCACGGATTTGCCATCGATCCACAAAGTCGCTTCGGAATGGCTGTTCCACAGCAAATCAACGCGTTGGTTTTTGAAATCAGCCGGCACGCGAAAACGAAGCTTGAACCAGTGGGTCGACCAGGGCGGGCCGAATGATTCGCCCACCTTCGCCGGTTGCCAGGATTTCAATTTTTGCGCCTGCGCATAGGAAATGCGGTCCGGAGCCGGGGCAGTGAGAATCTGCTGGGCAGGCACGCGGCGAGAATAAATCTTTTGGCTCATTCGCTCGGAGAGCTGGCGGAGACGGTCTCGGGTATAGCTTTCGTATTTCTGCATATAAGTGGTGATGAATATGACGATCCGCCATGAAGATTCAAGCGTGAAATGCGGTTGCTGCTGCGATTGAGACGGGTAGATTTACGGGCCATGAAATTGCAGTTAGCGAAAATGGATTGGCAGTTGCGCGGGTTTCGACCGGCCTACTGGTTTTCCCGAAATGGGCTGGAGACTACCGGACCCTGGGAGGCAGATGTTCCCCCCCTGCCAGCGATCGTGCCGGGATCGGTGCAGACGGCACTGCGCAAAGTGGGAAAATTGCCGGATTGGAATGTGGGGCAGAATTCGTTTCTTTGCCAATGGGTCGAACATTTCCAATGGGAATTTTTTGTTGATTTGTCCGCGATCAAAGTCGGTGAGGAAGACTCGGTCTGGTTGCACTGCGAAGGACTTGATTATTCCGGCTGGATTGGCATTGATGGAAAACGCGTTAGCCATTTCCGCGGAGCGTTCGAGCCACATCGCTTTAACCTCACAAAATTCCTCCACGATGGCAAACTGCATCGGCTTTCTATTCTTTTTGATCTACCGCCAGAGGAGCAAGGCCAGGCCGGCTGGACCACTAAAACCAAATATTTCAAACCGCGCTTCAATTTTTCCTGGGATTGGACGCCGCGCTTTGTGCCGATTGGCATCTGGGATTCGCTTTGGCTGGAAGTGGGGCCCGTGCAACCGCGCGTGGTAAAGGCGATTTGCAGCCTTGCGGAAGATTTGCAAACCGGGCGTGTGGATGTGGAGATGGAATCGGACCGGGATGTAACGGACGTTACGATTTCGGTAAGCCGGGCGGGCAAGATCGTGGGTCGCAAAGATGCTACGCTCAACTATGGCCGTCAAACGATCTCGCTGGACAATCTATCGGTCGAGCCATGGTTTCCAAATGGATATGGAAAACAGCCTTTGTACGAATTGACCGTGGAATCGGCTCAAGAAGTTGTGGATCGTCGAACCATTGGATTCAAGCGCGTGGAATGGCAAGCTAATCCTGGCGCGCCTGCAGACGCTGAAAATTTATTGTGTGTGATCAATGCCGTCCCCATCTTTTTGCAAGGCGTGAATTGGACGCCGATTCGGATTGATTATCACGACATTCGCGCTGCTGAATATCGCAAGCGGATCGATCTTTACAAGAAAATGGGATGCACGGTTTTGCGCGTCTGGGGCGGTGCATATCTGGAGCGCGAGATTTTTTACGATCTGTGTGATCGCGCGGGAGTGCTGGTTTGGCAGGAATTTCCGCTCTCTTCTTCCACGGGGGATTCTGCGACGCCGACCGATCCTGCCGCGATCATGGATCTGATTGGCATTGCCAGGCAATACATTCGCCGGCGCGGACATCATCCATCAAAATTGCTCTGGTGTGGCGGAAATGAATTGCAGACACGGCCCGACAATGACGGCAAGAGCAGACCATTGCAGGCTGATGATCCGTGCCTGGCTGCGCTGAAAAAAGTCGTCGAACAAGAAGATCCGCAAACTAAATTCCTTCCCACGTCACCGACTGGCAGGGTTTTTTACGCCCATCTCAACGACTTTGGCTCAGGAGAGCTTTCCCACGTGCACGGTCCGTGGAATCATCGTGGCACATGGGAAGAAGCGGTCGAATACTGGTCCAAAGACGATTCCTCGTTCCGCTCCGAGTGCGGCATGCCGTCGGCTCAATCCATGGCGCTGATGAAAAAATATGGGAAAGGAATGAAGCTCTGGCCGCCTGCGAAAGATAATCCTTACTGGACCCACACAAGTTTGTTCTGGTTGCCTAAGGAACAATTCGCAGAGCAATTGCGCGGCTTGAAAGGCGAAGCTGCTCTGAAAAAATTGGTCGCGATCACCGAGGATTGGCAAACCAGGATTCTGCAATTGGCTGCCCAAAGTTGCAAGGCACGATTTCCGCGCTGCTCCGGCTTCATCGTCTGGATGGGACATGACTGCTTCCCCTGCCCTATCAATACGTCGATAATTGATTTTGCGGGGAAACCCAAGCCGGTTTATGAAGCGATCAAAAAGGTATTTCGGCGCAAACCGAGAGGATGACGAAAGCCCCCGGATAGCTATCCGGGGGCTTTGATAGTGAGGAACTTAACCACGGGCTATCACGGTCGGAGTCGTGTTGGTCGGCGGGAGTGCGACGCGGGTCCAGGAGAACAACACGGAATTGGCTACCGTGCTCGGCGTATTGCGGCCGAAATAGGTTCCGGTGGATGTGTCCGCCAGAAGATCGGGCAGGCCGTCGCCGTCGATATCGCCTACGTAAACGCTGGCAGTGCTCAGGTTAGTCGGGGCATTGATTGATTGCGCCATTTGACCGGTCCCGAAACTTTCGCTGGTCGGATTAAATGCGGAATAGACCACGGTGCTGCCGCGTAGCCCAATCAAATCGAGATGGCCACCCTTGCTCAGCGCCGCCAGGCCGATGGTCTTCTCGCCCACTCCGGCAATACTGCTCGATACCGGCGTCGCGGCTGAATCGAGTGGATTGGTTCCCACGCTGACCACCGGCGTGCGCGCCGCAGGGAAACGCACCGTCACCAAATCAGGTCGTACTGGCGTGGTAGTGATATTTCCACCCACTGACAATTTCACCGGCGGCAATATCGCTTGTGCCGATAGCGCTGCTACCAGATCGGTCTTTCCATCTCCATCCAAATCGCCAGCAAAAAGCTCGTTGACGTTCGGGTTGCCGGTCGGCGTAATCGTGGTGTTGCTTGCCACGGGTGATGCAGATGGTTTGGCAACATCCCAGAGTACCTCTATCGCAGTCTGCGAAACCGGCAGCACCGCGGTCTTTGCGTTGGTAGTCACAGCAGTTGACACGGTCGTTCCCAACACAGCGATGTCGGCATATCTGTCCCCATCAAAATCGCCAACCGCCACGCTGCTAGTGGATAAAAGCGTTGGCAGGGAATAAACCGTTTGCATCGGCATGCCGGTAGCCGAAGATGAATTCAAGAATCCTCCCTTGCCATTACCGAGCAATACGATCACTTCTGTTCTGGTTGAGATGATGTTGCCGGAAGCCAGCGGAGTAACTACCGAAGTAGGCGTACCCACGATCACGACATCTTCATTTCCATCCCCATTCACATCACCCACCGCAACCGCTGTCGCCGTAAATGATCGGATCGTCGCCGCACCCGATTCAAGGAACAATCCATTCCCCGTCCCTGTGCCGATAGTGACGGTCGTGTTGGCAAGCAAACTACCGCGCTGCACGACAACTTCGTCAGCCTTGTGATCGCCGTTAAAATCTCCCAGTGCCGTCAGGCCCGCGGGGGTTAACACGATCGCAAACAATCGCCGCGTTTCGAGATTTTGAAATTCGCATGACTTCATGGCGTGATCTCCTACAAAAGTGAGATTTTTTTCATTGGCGTTTGTGCCAGGCCATCAAAGCTCAGGATTGAATCGCTTACCCGAATTCAATCCTCGCCAGCCTTCATTGGCACTTTCATACTCAAACCGAATGCCGCCGCCCGGTTGTGACAGGTCCATCAATGCAAAGGTTCCCAGGCAGGAAAGGTACCGGTAACTTGTGATGTGGGATCGTTAACGAAGCTTCGGCAAACATAATCCGCATGCCCATCGCAAAACGCGACATTGCCACGGCAATTGGCATTGCGAATGGTCCACGTATTTCCCGAAATTTTGGTGAACGTTACATTCATTTCCGGCAACTGTGCCGCAGGATCATGCCGAACGGAGAGCAGGCCGCTGATCGCACCGGTGGTGGATTCGGTTGGATCAAACGAACCGTCATTCAGAGTTGCTTCTGATTCCTCAACGATGAGCACTTTGATATCAGGGTTGTGCACTTTGCAGAGTTTTTCTGCCGGCTGAAATGGTTTGCCGGTCACGCTATTAATGGGAACCGCTAACGCATCGATGTGAATGGAAGGATCAAAGCTTTGCATCAGATTATTGACGCTGTAGCTGTAGTAATATTTTCCGTTGGCGGTAACGCTTAATCGCTGGGCAACATAATCCGACGGGCAACGCAGCACTTGCTGGCGCTTTTCAGAAAAATCGATCACGGTTGGCGTCGGTTTTTTATCCCCGCCAAAGCCGAGGTATTTCATGATCGGGGAATTAAACACATCGCGATTGGGCGCCAGGATTGGCGTGCTCGTATCCTGCTGCCACCACAAAAAATCCTGCGGACTCTCTGGCTGGGCTGCCGTGGCATACGGAGCTGCGCGCGGAAACCATCCGCAATTATCCTGGCAATACAGGAGGTACGCCAAATCCAATTGGCGAAGGTTAGACAAGCATGCCAATTGATTCGCATGCCCGCGCGCCCGGGAAAGAGCGGGTAGCAACACGCCGATCAATAAAGAAATAATGCCGATCACAATCAGCAATTCAACCAGCGTAAATGCGGTAATCTTCCGCCGCATATCCGTTTCTCTCGACATGCCTCGGCCCCAGAAAGGTCAAAATTACCTTACCCCAGCGCGCCAGATTGTCAATGTAAATTTGGTTAGAATGCTTGGGATTTGCTCGAATCGTGTCCTAAGTCTCGAAAATAATCCAAGCTATTGCACAAAAACGTGTATAATGAATATAGCGATGGACGAACACGCGGTTCTTTATCGTTACGCCCGCAACGAGGATGGGCCTGCATTTGGTGCCCTGGTGCGGCGCTATGAGCCGATTGTTCGCTCGGCGGCGCTTCGGCAAGTTCGCGATCCGCATATGGCGGGTGACATCACGCAAGCCACCATGATGACGCTGATGCGCAAGGCTGGCACCATCCGCCGCCAGCAGCCGCTCGGGCCGTGGTTATTGCGCGTGACGCATTATCTGGCGATCGACGCCATGCGCAACACCGCGATGCGCCGCCATCACGAACAGCAAGCCGCGCGACAACGTCACGAATGTGAGTTGGGCGAATCGCCCTGGCGACATATTGCACCGATTCTGGACACAGCGCTACATGCACTGAGCGATGAAGATAGAAATATTTTAACGCTTCGCTATTTACAGGATTGGTCAGTCGAAAGTATTGCCGGGGAATTGAGGATTAATTCCTCCGCCGTCCGTCAGCGCCTTAGCCGGGCGCTACGCCGTCTGAGAGAAGTATTGTCTGATCGTGGAATCAACCGCGGTGATTTGATCCCGGCAATTCCCTTCTGGCTCATTTACTGGCGCAGATTCATTGCTCGTATTGGCTATTTGCTTTCCCCAAAAGGATTGGTGGCTTCGCTCACAGTAGTGATAATTTTTGGCGGTAGCTTTGTAATCACGCGCGCGACCATGCGCAAATCCATAACAACCAATTCCAGCACTCCAGCTCCCTCGCTAGTCGGCCAACGCGCGAAATCGACAATCCCATAATTGAATCGAACTTTAATGTCCGCTATGTGGCGGCTCGTTTCCTTGCCCATGTGGCGGAGAAGCAGGATGCGCTTCTGGATGTGGCGCGGGTTTTTGTACCCTTACATGCGCCGTATATCCCTGAGGCACACGATCGCGATGTTCAAAACTATGTCCATTGTAATAATAGTAATTGCGATCATGATGAAGCCCATGTACATCTACAAAAGCTTCATCGTAGTAATAGCCCGGTTCGACATCCACATAAGCAGTAGGCTGGCCATTTGCCACTGCGGGCTGGGCAGTGCTGGTATCTGAGTCAGAGGTGACCGCCGCGGGCGCTGCAGCGGGCTGAGCCGCGGAATCGCTTTGTCCGCCGCTATTCCGAGCGCATCCGCTAATAAATACTGTTCCCGCTAAAAGGCTCCCAGCAATTACCATTTTCGTTTTAAACATAAATCAATTCCTATGCGAGTAATGCAACCATCAATACAAACATTGCGCCACAAGCATCGCATTTACATTGAATGCATAGGTTTTCGAATTGCCTTATCGGAGATATTCCCGAGGTACGCGTGGGGTTATGCGGCAGAGCATTTCATATGGATGCGATTGCGCCAGCGCCGCCAATTTTTCGATGGCGTTCAACGCTGCCGAATCATCGCTGATCAACTCCGCTTCATCGCCAATCTTCGCATCGGCAATATCCGTCAAATCCAGAATGATCTGATCCATATTCACTCGGCCGATCACCGGCGCATCGATCTTCTTTTCTCCAATTCGCACCACGCCGCGGTTGCTCAGCAACAACGGATATCCATCAGCATACCCCACTGGCACAATCCCGATGCGCGTCTCCCGCTTCGTATGAAATGTCTGCCCATACCCCACCGGCGATCCGCTCGGCACCGATTTCAAATGCGCAATTCTCGAAACCCATTTCGCGATCGGCTTCAATCGCACCCTATTTTTTTCCGCCACGCTCCAATTGCCAGCACTCGGATATCCCCATAACCCCAGCCCCACCCGCACCATGTTCAACTGATTTTTCTGATCGCTGATAGCAGCCCAGGTATTCGAAAAGTGATGAATGACCCCGTCCTCATTGCCAATCGCTTGCAACCCGGCCAATTGTTTCTGCGTAACCGCATGATCGCTCTCCGCGCAACTGGGATGACTAAATACGCCAGCCAGGCGAAGGTTGGGCTGCGATTTGAGCCCGGCGATAAGATCCGCAGCGGCTCCGCCGACCTGCCCCCCCCTGCTCATGCCCGTGTCGATTTCGACATGGACCGGGAGCCTTGTCCCCAGCTTCTGAGCAGTTTGGTTCAAAGCCTCCATCTGTTCCGCGCTATGCAGCGCGAAATGAATTCGCCCCGCATTGGCTGCATTGGCTAATTTTGACCCATGCTCCACATCCGTGACCGGCATAAAAATCAGCACATTGCCGGTAATCCCAGCCTGCAATATCTCCTCCGCCTGCCACGGGTCATACACCGCAAACCATTCCACGCCGATTCGCTGCAGCTCCGGCGCAATCACCGCCGCCCCCAGCCCATAAGCGTTGGCCTTTACCACGGCACATAGCCGGGATTGTGGTTGCAGAAACCTGCATATTTGCTGAACATTTTCAGCCAGGCGTGTCAGATCGATTTGAAGAACGCTATTCGGAAGCATCGAAAAAACTTTCGGGTTGATAGTTCTGTCCAGTCCAAATACAAATAACGATCAAGCGCTATCTGATAACCTTAATCAATCGTTGGAGGTTTTTCATGCCGTCGGATGATACGTCGCTGGAAGGATTGCTGGGGCAGGTAGCGCATCGCGGTCCGCGCGACGCTGCGCTGCTTTTCCGTGACGAGCCTGACGAGCGCGTGGCGCTGGTCCTTCGGCGGATCAACCCTGACAAAGCCGTGCAGATTCTCTGGAATTTTTCCGATGAGAAACGCGCAACCGTATTTCAAGCCGCGCCGCCTGAATGGGCCCAGCAATGGCTGCGTAATCATGAATTTCCCGAGAACACGATCGGCAGAATGATGGACCCGCCGGTTGCCGTGTTCGGCCCTGAAACGCTTGTCCCTACAGCTATCGAGCAGATCCGCGAGCTGGTGAAAAAAGCGTTTATCACCTACGGTTTTGTGGTCGATGCCGACGGGAAACTGCTCGGTATCCTGGTGATGCGCGAGTTGATGCTGGCCAGCCCGCAGCAAACATTGGGCGAATTAATCCTGCGCAATCCCTTCTATCTCACCCCGCAAATGCCGCTGATGGATGCCATGAAAGCGGTCCTCTCTCGCCACTATCCTGTCTATCCCGTCTGCGATAATTCCGGGAAATTGGTCGGATTGGTTCGCGGCCAAACCCTTTTTGAAAAACAAGCCATCGAAATCAGTGCCCAGGCTGGCGCCATGGTCGGCGTGGAAAAAGAGGAACGCCTCGCCACCCCCTGGTCGCGCTCGTTAAAATATCGACATCCCTGGCTTCAGATTAATCTGACCACCGCATTTATCACCGGTGCGGTCGTGAGTGGCTTTTCTGATACCATCAATCGCTCCATCGTCCTGGCGGCATTCTTACCCATCCTGGCCAGCCAGGCCTCCAATACAGGCTGCCAGGCGCTCGCCGTCGTTCTGCGCGGCTTTACGCTCGGAGAATTCGATAAACGCAAGTCAAAATCACTCATCGCCAAAGAAGGTCTCGTGGGACTCCTTAATGGAATTTTGGTGGGAGTTGTCGCCGCTTTCGGAATGTTCATCTTCGCCACACTTCAGAAGAGCAATCCCGCACCCCTTGAGAAAAAGCTCATGCTCTCCGCGGTTATTTTTATCGCAATCAGCGTCTCCTGCATGGTAGCTGGGATTGCCGGCGCGATTGTTCCCATGATCCTCGAAGCGCTCGGCTTCGACCCCGTCACCGCCTCCAGTATATTCTTAACCACTGCGACCGATATCACCAGTATGGGCACCATGCTCGCGCTGGCGGCACTTTTAGTGAAATAAAACAGAATCAACGATCATCTCCTCTTACGATCGAAAGCCCACGGACAGCCATCCGTGGGTTCGTTCCCATCACCTTTTCTTCGCGCCCTTGCGTTTCTCGTTACCGCCCCGCTTTCGCTGGCACTGCAATTTGTACGCATTGACGATTCCGCTCACTAACGATGGAAATCGTTCGTTAATTTCCTGGCATCGCGAGACATTACGCATCTCCACTCCATGCCGCTCGCTGTGAATCAACCCCGCCTCGCGCAATACCTTAAAGTGCTGCGACAATGTCGATTTAGGGATATTCCTTTCGCTCACGCTCAGGAATGTCGAGCAGTTCTGCGGGCAATTCGAACCGACAATTTCCGCAAAGATCGCCACGCGCACCGGATCCGACAGAGCATGCAAAATCTGCTCGACGGTGACATCTTCAATCGAAGGGTGAAACAACGGCCTCATATCGCCTGATTATAGTCGACTTGACACATCTAGTTCCATAGTTCTATAATCCCGAACAATGCAACTAAACCCTCAAAAGGAGTCTTCTATGAAAAAACTTTCCGGTAAAGTCGCAGTCGTCACGGGCGCTTCCAAAGGTATCGGCGCAGCCATCGCCAAGGCGCTAGCCGATCAAGGTGCATCCATTGTAGTCAATTATGCTTCCAGCAAAGCAGGTGCGGAGAAAATTGTCGCTGACATCACCGCTGCCGGCGGCAAAGCCATCGCCGTGCGCGGCGACGTCGCTAAAAAAGCCGACGCAGAAGAAATCATCAATGCCGCCATCAAGAATTTCAAACAGATCGATATCCTCGTAAATAACTCCGGCGTTTACGAATTTACCCCCCTGCCAGAAATCACCGAAGCCCACTTTCACCGCCTGTTTGATATCAATGTTCTCGGCTTGCTCTTAACGACCCAGGCAGCGGCAAAACACATGGGCGAGGGAGCGAGTATCATCAACATCGGCTCCGCCGTCACCCGCGTCACTCCTCCGAATAGCGCCGTCTACACCGCTACCAAAGGCGCTGTCGATGCGATCACCGGCGTTCTCTCCAAGGAGCTAGGCTCTCGCAAAATCCGCGTTAATTCCATTAATCCCGGCATGGTCGAAACCGAAGGCACCCAAACGGCTGGCTTCATCGGCTCCGATTTCGAAAAGACCCTGGTCGCCCAAACTCCGCTCGGTCGAATCGGCAAAGTCAACGACATCGCCACCATTGCGGTATTCCTCGCCTCAGACGATTCCGCATGGCTCACCGGCGAACAAATCATTGCATCAGGAGGACTGCGTTAGACCTCCTGAATTTCTCCCGCTGACAAGAATATGGCAGGCATATTAACCTTCCCTTGTGCCGGGAGTTTTGTATGACCCTGTTGAATGAAGTAGCCGCAACTCCTTCTACCGCCACTGATGGCCGTCTGGTAATCGTGCCAGCGGTCCAGCTCCCCGTACAACCCGATGGCCAGGTCCGGCTCACGCAAAAATTCCTCTCCGCCGTTCAACAATATGCTGCTCTCTGGAATGGCCCGATATCCATCGTCACGCCCCAGCGCGACGGTTTTGATAACAATCTCGATCACATCTTTCTGCATTCGCACGAACTTCCGTTCACGCTCCACCAGGGCGCGGATGGGATGGATCGCGTATTTCAGGAATTAGCCCGCGATACTGCCGTCGTCCTCGGCGTGCTCGATTATCGCCAGGTCCAACTCGCCGACATATGCCATCGTCTTAATCTCCCCTTGATCTACATCTCCGAATACACGCTCCAGACGCGCAACCAGATCGATCAAGCCGAATGCGCCAATCCTCTCCGCCGCTGGGTGCGCCGCCGCCGTGAAACGAAAATTGAAAAAGCTTTCCAGTACGCGGTCCGAAATTGCACTGGAATGCAATGCAACGGCACGCCAACGTTCGAGGCCTATTCTCCACTGAACAAAAACTCACTCCTCTTTTTCGACTCGCGCGTAAGTGCCGATAGCCTTGCGACCGATCTCGACCTGCAGACCAAAACCGCGCACGTGCTTAAAGGCGCGCCCCTGCGATTAGCCTTCTCAGGCCGACTCGCCAAAATGAAAGGCACCGATCATCTCCCCCACATCGCTGATGCGCTTCGCAAACGCGGCGTTTCCTTCATCCTCGACATCTTCGGCGCCGGTCCCGAAGAATCCGCCATTCGCCAATACATTGAAAAACGGCAGTTGAACAACCAGGTCCATCTAAACGGCACGGTTGATTTCGCAAAGGAACTCATCCCCTATATCACGCGCAACACCGATCTTTTCGTCTGCTGCCATCGCCAAGGCGACCCCTCGTGCACCTATCTCGAAACTTTTTCTTGCGCCACCCCGATCGTCGGCTACGACAACGAAGCCTTCGCCGGCCTATTGCGCCAAGCCCCAATAGGCTGGCAGGTCAAAATGAATGACGTTATCGCCATGGCCGACCAGATCGCGTTTCTAGACAAACATCGCGACCAACTCGCCGCCGCCATGCGCGCAGCCCGCACCTTTGCCGCGCGCAATACATTTGAGCAGACCATCCGCAAGCGCATCGACCACCTGCGCGCCAGCTCCCGGCCATCGCTCCGTCCAACGGCCTCACCGCTTTAGCAACAGAGTAATAAATCTCACGGTTGCGTTGTTGCCGACGGCTCGGTCTTGCCCGCTTGCTGAATCGTGATCTGATCTGTGTGATCCACCACAATCTCAGGCCTTCCCTTGTAATCCTGCACTTCGCCTGTGACGCTCACAGTCGCCCCATTCAGCGCTGCAGCGACGTCGCCATTGAACGCTTTGTCCATATCATCCTTGGCCCGAGCGAAGATGACGACGACAAGCGTGGTCCTATCTGTGGAGAACGTCGCCCGCATCGTCTTGCCCGACTTCCCCCAGGCAGCCTTGATTACCTTGCCCTGAGCCATCACAGTCTTACCTTCTGCTGCCTTGGCAGCAGCCGCATCGCTAGGATCAATCGTCATCGGCTGAGTCGAAGCAGGTGGGGTAGTGGCATCCTGGGCAAGCGCCAAAGTGCCAAGCAGAAGCAGGCCAGCTGAAGCAGCGAGGAATCGTCGCATGATTTTTATCTCCGTCTTAAAAGGTTTATTACCAATCAGTAAGCTATAATGCCGCCATGCTACGCTTCATTCAATACTATGGGAAGTTCCAAACTGCCAAAGGCAATGTGACTTCCCTGCCATCCTGGAGCAAACCATTGCTGTTTGTTGCAGCAATTCCAGGAATTATTCTCGTCCTCTTGTCTATTCTCCTATTTATGGTTAGTATTCTCGCCCTTTTACTCCTGACAGTCCCGGTCTATCAATTAGTCCGGGTATTATCAGGAATGGGCAAAACAACGCCGGCTGAGGTTGCTTCGCCAATCGAAGCTCCGAGACGGCATATTGATGTGACGATTGTCGAGTAAAACATGGCCAAGAAAGAAATTACTGTTCAGTTCAAGCTCCAGGCACCCGGCGGCACCGCTACGCCTGCCCCCCCTATCGGTCCGGCTCTGGGCCAGCACGGTGTAAATCCCGGCCAATTCATTCAGCAGTTCAACGCAGCCTCTGCCCACCTAAAGGGTAAGGTCATCGGCGTTCTGGTTACCGTCTACAAAGACCGCACCTTCAGCTTCGAACTCAAGAGCCCCCCCGCCAGTGTGCTTCTGAAAGATGCCGTCAAAGCCGAAAAAGGCAGCGGAGAACCGAACAAGAATAAAATTGGCAAGCTTACCATGGCCGACTGTAAACGACTGGCCAAGGAAAAAATGAAAGATATGAATGCCTTCGACGAAGACAAAGCCGCCCGCGTAATTGCGGGAACGGCCCGTTCGATGGGCATCACGGTGGAAGGTTAGTTGTTAATAGTTAGTTGAATAGTTGTAAAGACAAATAACAACTATCAACGATCAAATTGATGGGCTCACCACGGCCCGACAACAGTGGGAGCTTTTGGCCGGCAGGCTTGGTTTCGCCGGTGTAAGGAGCGAGTTGGCATTATGCCAGTCGTCATTCAACGTTCTAAGCGTTACAAGAAAGCTGCTGAGGGATTTGCCAATGCGCATGTCCCGGTTTCCGTCGAGCAGGCGGTGGAGCAGCTTAAGAAATTTCCCCCAACGAAGTTCGATCAATCGGTTGAGCTGATTTTCTCGCTCGGAATCGACGCCAAACAGGCGGATCAGATCGTGCGCGGATCGGTTTCATTGCCGCACGGGATTGGCAAGTCCAAGCGCGTGATCGCGTTTGTGCCAGATCATCTGGTGAGCGTCGCCAAGGAAGCCGGTGCGGTCGAAGCGGGCGGCCAGGAACTGGTCACTCGCGTGGAGAAAGAAAACTTTACCGATTTCGACGTGGCGATTTCGTCGCCGGACATGATGCGGTTCGTAGGTCGGCTCGGTAAGGTTCTCGGTCCCAAGGGTCTGATGCCTTCTCCGAAGGCTGGCACCGTGACAGCCGATGTCGGGACGGCGGTACGAGAATACGCCGCGGGCAAAATTGAATTCCGCAACGACAGCGGCGGCAATGTGCACAGCGTGGTCGGCAAATTGAGCTTCGATAACAACAAGCTCGTGGACAACATCAATGCGATGATCGCCACGGTGCACAAGCTCAAACCCGCTACCAGCAAGGGGCATTATTTCAAGAAGGTTGTTATCAAAGCGAGCATGACGCCAGCTGTTTATCTAAACGTTCAGTAATACACGTTTAGCCGCCCTGCTTGCGGGGCGTGTAATTTGGAATGCGAGAACATCATGAGCAAAAAAGTTAAGAGCCTGATCGAAAAAGAACTCAAAGCCAAGCTAGGCGACATCGATGCGGTCGCGGTGCTCAATCCGCGTGGGATTGATGCGACGAAGAACAATCATATTCGCCGCAAGCTGCACGAGAAGGGCCTGCGGATGACGGTAGTGAAAAACACCATCGCCAAACGCGCCACGGGCGAATCGAAACTCAAGGGTTTTGAATCGCTGCTCGATGGCCCCAGCGCTGTCATTTACGGCAAGGCAAGCGTCTCTACGATTGCCCGCGTTCTTCTCGACGCTAAGAAAGCGGATGACAAGATCGAGTTGCGCGGCATTTTCTTCGACGGCGAAATTTACGCCGGCGATAAAGGTGTCGAGCAGGTTTCCAAGCTCCCGACGCGCGAAGAAGCCATTGGCCAAGTCGTCGCGCTGCTTTTGAGCCCGGGCAAAAACCTGGCTGGCATTTTCAAAGGCCAGGCCGGAAAAGTTGCTTCGCTTATCAAAGCCGTGGAAGAAAAGGCAAAGGAAAAAGAAGGCGCAGCCCCCGCGGCGGCTTGAGTTCAAGTATGAAGTAGAAATGAATTCAGTTTACTCGCCCGGCTTGTGGGGCGAGTTCGGGAAATTAGAGAATACAAAACGCCCCCGTAAAGCGAGGCGGCTAAATGAAGAAAAGTCCTAGATCGAGCCTTCGACTGCTCCCCAATCGTGGGATTAAAAGGTTTCAATGTGAAACCTGCTCTTGGAAGCCGACATAAGTTCGACACGTTTGCGAATCACGACAGCATTCGCTTTGGAGTTTGTCATGGCAGAGTTTGCATCAGATATCAAGGAACTGGGCGACAAGATCGTCGGTTTGACCCTCAAGCAGGCCGTTGATCTGGCCGGCTATCTCAAGGAAACCCACGGCATCGAACCCGCCGCTGGTGGCGTGGCAATGATGGCCGCTCCGGGCGGCGGTGGCGCAGGCGCTGCGGCTGCTCCGGCCGAAGAGAAGACCACGTTCGATGTGGTGCTCAAGGCCGCTGGCGATAAGAAGATCCAGGTCATCAAGGAAGTTCGCACCGCGACCGGTCTGGGCCTCAAGGAAGCCAAGGACCTCGTGGAAGGCGCTCCCAAGGTGGTCAAGGAAGCGATGCCCAAGGCCGACGCTGAGAAGCTCAAGAAGGCTCTGGAAGAACAGGGCGCGACGGTTGAGCTCAAGTAAATTTGAGATTTCAAATTTCAGATTTGTAAATATAAAGCCCACGGATATCTATCCGTGGGCTTTCTTTATTCCGATGCTTTGGGCAGCTTCTGTGAGATCTGTTCGCCCGGCTCCGATTGCGTGGGTTCAACCAATTGAATGCTCTCTTCGCTGGGAGCTGCCTTATTGGGTCCCGGTGGAACGCGGAAGCGCACGTTGGGGAGTTTGAAAACGGCTTGCTGTAATGCCTGCTCCCAGCGGATGCGGATTTTGTGTAGGTCCGGATCATCGCTGCCGAACTGACGATGATGCGTAATGCGGAAGGCGTCTTGTTCGTAGGCTAGCAAATCAACGGGCGGTCCAACGGTCACATTGGATTTCATGGTCGAATCCATGGAGAGCAGCGCATACTTCGCAGCTTCCTCCAGCGGTGAGCGATTGGTAAACCACCCTCCTCACCTCTGCGGCGCGGAGAGCGTCTGCTTCCACACATCCGGCAACCAGTGTGGCAACTGGCTGATCGGCGTGGCGGGCAGGTTGGTCAGCAG
>DASXDR010000011.1:0-67056 GCA_036490535.1 Tepidisphaeraceae bacterium
ATGGGAAAGGTCAGGTCGGGGGGAAGATTAGGGATTAGGCTTTGGTTGGAGGGGGGTACTAATGCTAAAATCCTAGTTTTACCCCATTTTTCAATGGCGGCGGGATTGGTCTGCTCAGCTACATCAATTGAATCCGTAGCAAAACGGTTAATGATCACGCCAGCGACGTTAATGCCCGCCAAGCGTAGTGCCTGCAAGGTAAGCAGGGTATGGTTTATGGTCCCGAGGGCAGCGCGGGCAACAACTATGACCGGCAGGCCGAGCCATTTGGCCATATCGATTACGGTGTGCTGTTCGTCGAGGGGGACTAGGACGCCGCCCACCCCTTCGCACAGCATGACATTGCTCGCGGCAGCCATGATGCGAATTGAGCGGTTAATGGCTTCCCAATCGACAGGTCGTTTTTCGCGCTCGGCGGCAACCGCGGGGGCGAGCGGCTCGGCGTAACGCTGGGGGCAGATCAGGTCCAGGGGGAATTCCGCATCGGCGTGATGCGCCAAGAATTCTGCATCTTCGCTGACCAGGCCCTCGCGTCGATGCACGCAGCCGGTCGCGATGGGTTTACAGACCGCAACGCGTTTTCCAATCATTCGCAGATGCGAAGCAATGGCGGCGGTGATTACGGTTTTACCGATGCCGGTATCGGTGCCGGTGATGAACAGGCCGGGGATGGGGCAGCGATGGAGCATTTCGTGGGATCATACAGGAGGTTAATCCCGCAGCTGCACTGCGGCGTGGCGCTGGTTTTTGAAGGTCTTGTTTAGCTTTTTTGGTTTTGGAATTCGGCGAGAATTTTCTGGGCGCGTTCTAAATCCTGGGAGCGGACCAGCACGCGGACTTCGCCGGGGACTTCGACACGGAATGAGGCAGTCAGGCCGCCGACCATTTCAGTGAAAATATCTTCATCGCGCAGGCGAGCGACCAGGAGCGAGGCAATGATTTCATTGGGGAAGCCGGCTAATACGATCGGTTTGTTGGGATCGGAGGATGACATAAGAATGATGTTAAAAAATACGAAACTCGAAAACGAAACAAATTCAAAATTCGAAAACTAAAATTCAAAACCAGGAAGATCCTTTAGTATCACTATTTGACACTGTCGGCTAGCGATGGTTCTGCATTCCTCCGCCGCCGCCACCGCTTCCACCTCCGACGTTGCCACCGCCACCGCCACCGCCGCCGCCACCGCTGAAGTGGGGTTCAGGCGCGGGGGCGGAGTGGACGGATTCGGAGCGGCCGAAATCAGCGGAGCGTTGCTCGCCGAATTGGCGGGCCTGGAAATCGCGGTTAAGAGCGGGTTCCTCGAAGTGTGGGGATTCTTGTGGACGCGACTCGACGCGCGAGGGTTCGCTGCGCACGGGCTCGGATCGGTCGGATTCGACGGGGCCGGGCTCAGTGTGCGCGGGCTCGGTATGCGTCGGCTCGCTGCGAGATAAGTCGTGGGATTCCGGCGTCTCATGGAAGGATTGCCATCCATGATCGTTGTGCTGCTCCCAGCTGCCTGCTTCGGTGCGGCGGAAAATATTGCCATTGGGATCCGCATAAATGTCCTGATGGGGCAGAGATTCACGGGCGTTTATGCCGGTGCGGAGCGTGGGCTCGGGGCGGATATCAACGCGACGATCCTCGGAGTGAATTTCGCCGGGCGTCGAGCGAGGATTAGGCCGGCCGATTTCGCCATGCACATCATGACGGCTGGCATAGATATTCCACCCAGCCGGGCGAAGCTCGGGATGCTCCAAGATGTCGTGATGGAGATAGATGTCACGGTGCATGATCGGCGGACGGAATCCGCCATGACCGAACCAGGCGGTGCGGAAGAATGGCCCGCGCTCAAATCCGGGGCGCGGGAGAGCGCCGACCCAGTAATAACCATGGTCAGCATGCAAGCCGATATCAAATCCCCAGAATCCGGTGTAGGGATCGTAATGGGCGCCAAAACCAAACGTGAACGGGCGGGGATAGAAATGATTACCGATCCATGGGCGATAACGCCAGCCGGTGCCATAGACGACTACATGGTGCCAGCGATAGCAGCCGACGTAGCCAGGCGTGTAACCGACGTAGCAATATTCGGGGGTGACGCCATACACATAGCAGAAGCGGCAGGGATAGAGCGGGCAAGAAGGGGGGATCGTATAAATCTCTGCGGGGACGGCGGTGCACAATCCCCAGCCGCCGGTAGCGGAGGCGGAATTGTACCAGGCGCCGTTGTAGCAGCAGTAATATTGGCCGCCGCTCTGGATCACGGATTCGGGCGTGTTCGCCGCGTACTGCATCTGCGTGCCTTCGATGGGCTGGAAATTAGGCTGGCCATCGTAGGTCACGGTGGGCTGCTGAAAATCGTGGCGATCGATCATCGCGGTTTGGGGGACGAAGGTATCGGCGACGGCATCCTGGGCTTGCTGCGTGCCGGCAATGGAGGCGAGCACGCGGGCCTTAGCGGAAGCAGGGGGGATGCGGCGGAAATCATCGGGGAGCTTGTCAGAGTCGACCGGAGTCCATGGACCATTTTCACTGGCAGCGCTGTACCAGCGACCTGAGAGAAGAATAAACCACGCCTGCGAATCGATCTCGCGGAACACGTCGGAATCGGTGTTCATCACGTAAAGCAAATTGGTATTGGGAATGGTTCCCATCTGAATTGCGCCATCGCTCCAGATTACTTCGGTGGGATCGGTAGCAGCGAGGATTTCGAGCTGGTTGGCTTGCTGATCGGTTACGGGTTGTTCGGGGTCCTGATAGCCGCTGGAATCTGCGAGAGACGAAACGGCTTCGGGCACGGAGCCGGTCATTTGGAAGGGGCCCATGGGATTGCGGGCGCTGAACCAACGGCCGGCGCCTTTGAGGAAATAGGTGTTGCTTGCGGTGTCTTCGACGACAAAAAAGGGTGTGTTCTCGGCACGCTGTAGGGGCGAGTTAGTCGCCTGCGAGAAACGCGGGTCGCCGTCATATTGGAGAACAACCGTGGGATGAGTTTGGAAAATAATTTTTGGTGGGGCGTTGGTAATTTGTGCCGTGGATTGCTGCTCGTGCTGAACCTCTTCCACCATGGCGAGCAATTGATCCAGTGACAGACCCATCTGATGGGCGGGCAACACCGTGCCCAGCTCGCTGGTGAGGGATTCGGGGGTGATGGTTATGCCCTCGGGAAATTTCACGCGGGTGACCTGGGTGTCGAGAATGGAGACAGTGCGGGCGACGCGATCTGTATCCACGCGGCTGGTCATCCAGATAGCACCAAAGACAGGATCGTTACTGCCGGCCTTGAGCAGGGAGACTGCGGCGCGGCCGGAGAGTTGATCGCCCTCAAATTTTGTCGGCTGAGGCTGGTAAATCGTCAACTGTCCATCGGGGGTATCAATCTGTATTGGCCAGCGTGAAGCGGCCTCAGTTGGATTATTGGTGGTGATTTGGGCTTGTGAGCCGGTTTGGAGAAGGGCTGATAGAGTTACAAGCGCGAAAAGAGACGTTACGTTACGGCGAAGCATAGTTTTTCCCATGGTTTTCATAAGCCTATCCTCCGGCTGTGTTTGTGGGAACCCCAATTCGGCCTACGGTTTGCATCAGAAGGAATATGCAACGAGTGCCACAACATCATCTAATTCGACACGCGGCGTTGGCAATGGTTAGCGGTCTTGGTCTTCTGCTGGCAGCAGGGTGTGCCAGTAATCCCAATTCGTATTCGGACGCACCTCCGGCGCGGGCGGTGTCGCCGGATGACTATGCGGGGATTACCGGCTCGGGAGGTGTAAATGGCACCTACGATCGTGGCGGAGCGCTACCGGACGGCACGGATGGCCGCTACGGCGCTTCCGGCGCGATCAGCGGTGGTAATAGTGGAAATACCGATGAAGCGGTTCAAGAAAGAGAAGCGGAGCTACCACGAAATTAAGGAGCTACCGCGAAGTTAAAGGGATGTGTATTATGCGTTACATGCGTCAAATCAATTATCTGGCAACGGCGGCGATGGGCGTGTTTCTATTGAGTGGTTGTGTGACAGAGACTGTGGATAAAAGTCCGCCCAAGATTGGGCAGACGGTGGAGCGGCCATCGTCGACAGCGGAACAGTCGCAGGAGAATGCGAACCAGGTTTCGGCGGATACGGCGAGCCCGACAACGGTGGTGCCGGGGAATACGTCTTCGGCGGGGACCGGTGGTACCGCGTCGGATGCGACGGCGGGGGGGACGACATCGATATTCCCGGGATCAGATACCGGGGCGGCGACGGCGAGTGGGCCGGGAACTAGTAACGTAGCGGTGCCGCCGGCGAATACGAATACTGCGCAGAACAATGGGCCCGAGAGTTCGCCGTTGATGCCGACGGGGACTAGCAGTGCGCCGATTAAGAATGGGGGAGGGTGATAGATTGCGATGGAGGGATTAACGCATAGTCGAAGGTCTTCAACGCGGTGCGAAGCACCGCGTTGTCTTTGATATAAAACAGTAACAATTAAATTAAGCGCTCGGCGATTTGGATTGCATTTGTGGCGGCGCCTTTGCGGATTTGGTCGCCACTGACGAAGAGGTCGATGCCGCGGCCGTCTTCACGGCTGATGTCCTGGCGGATGCGGCCGACGAGGACATCGTCCTGGCCACTGGCTTCGAGGGGCATGGGGAAATGATTCGCGTCAATGTTGTCGACGATTTTTACACCGGGAGCAGTCGATAAAACCTGGCGGACTTGCTCGGGGGTCATGGGGCGTTCGAATTCGATGTTGATCGATTCGCAGTGGGCGCGCGGGATGGGAACACGCACGCAGGTGGCGGTGATCATGATCTTTGAATCGCCGAAAATCTTTCGGGTTTCGTTCACCATTTTATTTTCCTCTTCGTTGTAGCCGTTTGGGGCGATCTTGGTGTTGTGGCTGAAGAGGTTGTTGACGATCTGGTGGGGGAATTTTTCTTTTTTTACGGGTTCACCGGCGGCGTGCTGTTTGATCTGGGCGTCGAGTTCGTAGAGCCCCCAGGCGCCGGCGCCGCTGACGGCCTGATAGGTGCTGATCACGAGGCGCTTGACGCGATTGACTTTGTGCAGCGGCCAGATGGGGACGTTCATGATGATGGTGGAGCAATTGGGGTTGGCGATGATGCCAACGTGCTTGTGGATTTGCTCGGGGTTTACTTCGGGGACGACGAGGGGGATGCCGTCTTTCATGCGGAAGGCGCTGGAGTTGTCGACGACGATTGCGCCGGCTTTGACGGCGGGGGCGGCGAATTCCTTGGAGATCGAGCCGCCGGCGGAGAAGAGAGCGATCTGGACGTCTTTGAAGCTGTCGTGGGTGAGCTCTTCGATTTTGTATTCTTTGCCCTGGAAGGGAACCGTTTTGCCGGCGCTGCGGGCGGAGGCGAGGAGTTTGAGATTGCGGATGGGGAATTTGCGCTCAGCGAGGACGTTTAGAAATTCCTGGCCGACGGCTCCGGTGGCACCAACGACAGCGACGTTAACGGACATAAGCTCGTTTCTCCCTGATCAAATGAGCGTGAAAACAAACCAATACGCTCAATACAGTGGCGGGATTCTAGGAGCAGAGGAAGCGGGTTTCAAACTGTGGGATGTGAGAGGTGTTACCAAATAGCCGGCGGTCAACGACCGCCGGAAATCTCCCGGAATTCCGGGGCTCGTTGAGTCCCGGCTATTGAAATTCAGGAACAACGAGTCTGTCGGATTTGATTCGCTATAATCGCGGACCTTGATTACGACGTTGGATGAAATTCTGGGGCCGAACGGGGCGATTGCGCGGCGGATGGGGGAGCGGTATGAGCATCGGCCGCAGCAATTGGAGATGGCGGCGGCGGTGGAGGAGGCGCTGCAGGGACGGAAACATTTACTGGTTGAGGCGGGGACGGGGGTGGGAAAATCGTTTGCGTATTTGCTGCCGGCGATTGATTACGCGGTGAAAAATAAAAAGCGCGTGGTGATTTCGACGCACACGATCTCGCTGCAGGAGCAGTTGATCGATAAGGATATTCCGCTGCTGCAGTCGGTTTATCCGGATGAATTCACGGCGGTGCTGGTGAAGGGGCGGAGTAATTATTTGTGCCAGCGACGGCTCAAGCAGGCGCGGGGGCGGCAGGGGTATTTATTTGATCAGAGCCGACAAATCGAATCGCTGCGATTGATCGAAGAATGGGCAGCGGAGAGCGTAGAGAAGGGTGGATTGGGAAGTTTATCGGAGATGCCCAACGTGCCGGAGCCGGATGTGTGGGACAAGGTGTGCGCCGAACAGGGGAATTGCCTGGGGAAAAAGTGCGAGTTTTTTAAGAATTGTTTCTGGCAGGACGCCAAGCGGCGAATGAGCAGCGGGAATATTCTGGTGGTGAATCATGCACTGTTCTTTTCGGATCTGGCGCTGCGGGCGGTGGGGGTGAATTATCTGCCTAAATATGAAGTGGCGATTCTGGATGAAGCGCACACGCTGGAAGACGTGGCGGGGCAGCATTTCGGATTAAAATTCAGCGAAGCGGGGCTGAAATATTTGCTGCGGTCGTTGTACGATCCCAAGCGCGGGCGGGGGATGCTGAATGTGCACGGTTCGATCGCTAATGCGGCGATTTCGGATGTGATTGATCTGCATCAGATTGGCGAGCAATTTTTTACGCGATGCCTGGGGTGGCAGCAGAGTTTTGGGCGCAGCAACGGGCGAATTCGCGAAGCGAATGTGGTGGAAAATGATTTGACGCCCAAATTGCGGGAGCTGGATCTGCATATCAAAGCGATTTTGCCGACGCTGAAGGATGATGAGGAGATTTCGGAATTGACGAGCATTTCCGGGAAGGTCTCTGCGATGTCTGAATCAGTGGATGCGATTCTGGCGCAAAAGATGGGGGATGCGGTTTACTGGATGGAGGTAGCGGGGCGCTCGCCGCAGCGCGTGACGTTGCACGCTTCTCCGGTGGACATGGCGGAGGGCTTGCGAAGGCATCTGTTTAGCAAAGTCGCCAGTGTGGTGATGTGCAGCGCCACGCTTTGCACGCGCGGTAATGGCGGGGATAGTTTTGACTACATTCGCAAACGCTTGGGGGCGGATGATTGCAAGGAGGTGCGACTGGGGTCGCCATTTGATTATGCGAAGCAGGCGACGTTGTATGTGGAGCCGAATTTGCCGGAGCCGAGTGATCCGATGTTCATGAAGCCGGCGTGCGAGAAGATTTTGCAGTATTTGAAGCAGACCGAAGGGGGGGCGTTTGTGCTGTTTACTTCGTATAAGTCGCTGATCGAGACGGCGAATCGGTTGAAGGGGGGGATTGAAGCGATGGGTTTGCCGATGCTGGTGCAGGGGCAGGGGGCGACGCGACGCATTTTGCTGGAGCGGTTTCGTGCGAATTCACGGTCGGTATTGTTTGGGACGAGTTCGTTCTGGCAGGGGATTGATGTGCAGGGGGACGCGCTGAGGAATGTGATTATTGTGAAGCTACCGTTTGCGGTGCCGGATGAGCCGATAGTGGAGGCGCGGCTGGATGCGATTACCAAGGCGGGGGGGAATGCGTTTATGGAGTATTCGGTGCCGGAGGCGATTATTAAATTGAAGCAGGGGGTGGGGCGGTTGATTCGCAGTCGGACGGATACGGGGATTATTGTGGTGCTGGATAGTCGGGTGAAGACTAAGCGGTATGGCAGGTTGTTTTTGGAGTCGCTGCCTTCTTGTCGGGTGGTTGAGAAAGAATAGTCATTGGTCCGTGGTCAGTTGTCCGTTGTTAGATGGTGTTCCATGCGCCTCGGCGTATAGAGGGCCATCTAACAACGAACCACTGACAACGGACTATTTATGATTCGCGCCAGCGGACGAAACCTTCGATGGCTTCGTATTCGGCTAAGCCGAGCAAATCGTAGAGGGCGGCGGTGGCTTTGTTGCGGTCTTCGGCGCGTTGCCAGAATTCGCGGGCGTCGGCGCCGGGATAGACGGCGCGGTCTTTTTGCGATTCGTGTTTGAAGATTGCGGTGCGCTTGCGCATGACTTCGTCGGGGGAGAGGGGGACGGCCATTTCGATTTGCTCAATGCCCCACTCGGCCCAGGCGCCGCGGTAGAGCCAGACTTCGCACTGTTTGAGCCATGCTTCATTTTTCAGGCGGCCCAGGGCGGCGACGATGGCGGCGAGGCAGACGCGGTGGGTGCCGTGCGGGTCGCTGAGATCGCCGGCGGCGTAAATCTGGTTGGGCTGGATTTTTTGCAGCAAGTCGACAGTGATCTGAATATCTTTTTCGCCGATTGGATTTTTGCGCACTCGGCCGGTTTCGTAGAAGGGGAGATCGAGGAAGTGAATGTTTTCGGCTTTCACGCCGCTGAAGCGGGCGGCGGCGCGGGCCTCGGTGCGGCGGATGGCGGCTTTGATCTTGAGCATCTGCGGGGAGTCGACTTCGCCGGGCTGTTTCTTGGCGATGAATTCGTCGAGCTGGGTTTCGATCCGACAGGCGGTTTTTTCATCCATGCCAAATGCGCGGGCGTATTCGGCGACGAAATCGGCGTGACGCAGGGCGGCGGTATCCCATACGGCGATGGAGCCGGAGGTTTGATAGGCCACGTGCACTTCGTGGCCCTGATCGCAGAGGCGGATGAAGGTGCCGCCCATGGAGATTACATCGTCATCGGGATGCGGGCTGAAAACGACGACTTTCTTGGGGAAAATTTCGGGATTGGCGTGGCGGAACATCGGGACATCGGCGTGCGTATCGGAGGATTTGGCGGGCTTGCCGCCGGGCCAGCCGGTGATGGTGCTTTGCAATTTGCGGAAGACTTCGACATTGATGTCGTAAGCGGCGCCGCGATTGGCGACGAGGTCCTGGAGGCCGTGCTCGTTGTAATCTTCGTTGGTGAGCTTGAGGACGGGTTTTTGGAGATGCTGGCCGAGCCAGGTGACGGCGCGATACATTTGCGTTTCATCCCACTTCAGGGCGACATCATCGAGCGGTCCAAGCAGCCAGGGGGCGCGGAAGCGGGTGAGCTCGTGGGCGGCGGCGGGATCGAGCACGATGCGGGCGTTGGGATGTTGCTGAAGAAACGAGGCGGCGACTTGCGAGGTGACTTCGCCTTCGACGGCGCGCTTGATTACGGGGGCTTTGCCTTCGCCCCAGGCCATGAGGATCACTCGCTTGGCGCTCATGACGGAATCGACGCCCATGGTGATAGCTTTGTGGGGGACATTGGTTTCGCCGAAGAAATCGCTGGCGGCGTCCAGGCGGGTGATGCGGTCGAGGGTGATCAGGCGGGTTTTGCAATCGCGCGGGCTGCCGGGCTCGTTGAAGCCAATGTGTCCGGTGCGGCCGATGCCGAGAATTTGGAGATCAATCCCACCGGCGTCGCGGATCATCTTTTCATATTGCTGGCAGAACGTGGCGATTTTTTCCTTGGGGAGCGTGCCGTCGGGAATGTGAATGTTTTGTGCGGGGATATCGATGTGATCGAAAAGATTTTCGTGCATGAAGCGCACGTAGCTTTGCAATTCGCCGGGCTGAATGGGCCAATATTCGTCGAGGTTGAAGGTGAGGACGTTTTTGAAGGAGAGGCCTTCCTGTTTATGGAGGCGCACGAGTTCGGCATAGACGCCGACGGGGGTGTTGCCGGTGGCGAGGCCCAGGATGGTGTTTTGTCCGGCGGCGGCGCGCGTGCGAATCAGCTCGGCGATCTCGCGCGCGACGGCCTGGCTGGCCATGCGGCTGTCGGTGTAGACGGTGACGGGGATTTTTTCAGTGCCGAAAAGCGGTGCTTCGCCTGACACTTTCGACAACTGTTGCCCGGGTGTTTCAATCATTGGCCATACCTCCAAAAGCGGTTATATCATGGTATAGGTTTCCTTCGAAAGATTCCACGAAAAGAAATGGGGTGAAAATGGGAAATTCGAAGTTTTAATGGGGATTATTTGAGATAATTGAAATGGCGCAGAGATTGGTGCTGCAACCTGTGTCGGTGGATGAGATTAGCGAGTGCCGGCAGAGTTTTGATGGGTTTTGAGATTCCCAATCGAGATTGGAAGGATGCGAATTGATGATGGGCAAACGGGTTCAATGTTTTGTCGCGCTGGTTGTTTTATCGCTAAACACAACGGTGAGTTTTGGAGCGGAGCCTTTCCAGCAATGGGCGCTGGCGACGGCGGCGAATATTCGCGCGCATTATGCGGCGCCGGGAAATCTTTTTACTCAGCAGCCGGACAGCACGAAGCCCAGCGACATCTGGGCTTCTGGTGTGCAGCTTTCGGCATTGAATGCGGTGGGGGCACTGGAAAAATCGGAGATTTCGCGAGCGGTGGCATATGCGGATGGATTGGATGCGCATTATCGCTTTGATTCGCGTGGGGTGGTTGGTTACACGCCACGGCCTCATGGGGGCGAGCGATATTATGATGACAATGAATGGATCGTGCTCGATCTGGTGGAAACTTATGAGTTAACCCACGAGCAGCGATTTTTGCGGCGGGCGGAAGATATCATGCGGTTCGTTGCTTCGGGAGAATCGGCTGATTTAGGAGGCGGGATCTTTTGGCGGGAAATTCGCCGCGATAGCAAAAATACTTGCTCGAATGCCCCGGCCATCTGCTGTGCGCTGCGGCTTTATCGTTATGACCATGATCCGAAACTTCTGGCTTTGGCGCAGCGATTATACGCTTGGACCAACGCACATTTTCAGGATGCGGATGGGTTGTATTGGGACAATATCAAGCTTGATGGGCGCGTGGAGAAAACCAAATACTCGTATAACTCGGCCCTGATGCTGCGGGCGAATTGTTTGTTTTATGAGCTGACTCGTGAAGCTAAATATCTTCACGAAGCGCAACGAATTGCGCAGAGTGCGGAGAAATATTGGATCAGGCCATCGGATGGCGCGATTATGGATGCATCGCAGTTTGCTCATTTGTTATCCGAATCATTTTTGTATTTAACTCGGATTGATCATCAAAAAGAAAGACTAAAAATGGTCGAGCGGGCGCTGCGGTACGTGCATGATCAATTGCCGAATAGCGAAGGTTTGTATCCTGCGCGATGGGATAAGCGTGCTGGTGCTAACAATCATGATTGGAATTTGATGTTTCAGGCGAGTGCGGTGCGGGGGTATGCGATGGCGGAAACGATATTTTGAGCAGTGGCACTGAAGTGCCACCGCCGGTAAAAGAGGAAGGCATGGAAGCTTTGATGATTGGAGTTTCGGGATTGCGTGGGACGGTGGGCGGAACGCTCACGCCTATCGTGGTTAACCAGATGGCCAGCGCTTTTGCGGTTTGGCTGAAGAATAACCAGAAGCCGCGCAATGGGTCGTATTTTCGGGTGGTTTTTGGGCGGGATTCGCGGCCATCGGGTTCTTGGGTGCGTGATGCAGCTTGTGCGGCTCTTACCGCGTCGGGGATTGAGACGATCGATGTGGATATCGTCACTACGCCGGGGGTGGCGATGATGGTGCAATATACGCAGGCGGATGCGGGGATTGTGGCGACGGCTAGTCATAATCCGATCCAGTGGAATGGGCTGAAATTTCTCAAGCATGATTCGGTTGCTCCGCCGCCGGAAGAGGCGGAGCAGATTAAACAGCTGTTTTCAGCTCAGAAGAATGATTATGTGCGCGTAGGAGAATTGCGTGCGCCGATGCGTAATGGCGATACGCATGCGCTGCATACTAAAAAGATTCTCGATTACGTCGATGTGCTGGGGATTTCCGCCCAGCGATACAAAGTGGTGTTGGATAGCGTGAACGGTGCTGGGTGCGTGGCCACCGCGACACTTCTTTCAAAATTGGGTTGTCGGCTGGTGCATATTAACAACATTCCCAATGGTCAATTCCCTCACGAGCCTGAGCCTACCGAAGCAAATCTGACGCAACTCAGCGATGAGGTGACGCGCCAGGTGGCTGCTTGCGGATTTGCGCAGGATCCGGATGCGGATCGGTTAGCGATTGTCGATGAAAACGGGCGATACATTGGCGAAGAGTATTCACTGGTGCTTTGCGCGCAATATATTCTGAGCAAGCGGCCTGGCGTTGCGGTCGCCAATCTTTCCAGCAGCAGAATGCTCGATGATGTGGCGGCTCGGAATAATTCTCGCGTCATCCGCTCCTCTGTGGGTGAGGCCAATGTTGTGCAGCAGATGCTGAAGCACAATGCGGTTATCGGCGGCGAGGGGAATGGAGGGGTGATTGATCTACGCATTGTGCCGGGCCGAGATTCGCTGCTGGGGATGGCCTACGTGCTGGCGCTGATGGCGCAAACGGGAAAAACTATTTCGCAGCTAGTTGCGGATATTCCGCGCTATGAGATTATCAAGAGCAAATTTGAATGTCGGCGAGAAGATGCCGATCGCGCGGTTGCTGCGGTGAAGCAAAAATTTTCCAGCGAGAAAATCGATACACAGGATGGGATTCGGATTGATTGGCCTAACAGTTGGGTGCATGCCCGGCCGAGTAATACGGAGCCGATCATGCGAATCATCGCGGAAGCGCCGGATCGTAGCGAAGCGGAGCGGCGGATTGCGGATGTGCGCGCGGTTGTGGATGCGACGTTGGGGAAATAACGATAAAGAGAACGCGTAGACGCGAAAGCGCGAAGGAAGACGCGAATGAAATTATCAAATATTTCTTCGCGTTTATCTTCGCGCTTTCGCGTTCTCTTTTATTCTTTTAATTTGAATTGACCAATCGGCGATAGCGTGCGAGGGCCATGAGGGGGAAATAGAGGCGATAGAGGTGGTATTTGAGATAGAAGACTCGGGGGAAGCCGGTGCCAGTGAACCAGTCTTCGGTCCATTCGCCGTCTTCGGGTTGGGTGTCGATGAGCCATTGGATGCCGGCCTGGGTGGCGGGGTCTCGCGGGCCGTCGGCGGCGAGGAGGGCCATGGTGCCCCAGGCGGTTTGCGAGGCGGTGGAGGGGCCTTGGCCTTTTAGGCTAGCATCTTCATAGGAATCGCAAGTTTCGCCGAAGCTGCCGTCAGACTTTTGTACGCTTTTGAGCCAGACCGAGGCGCGGCGGATGAAATCCTGCTGCATGTCTACACCGACGGAGCGGAGGCCGGCGAGCACTTGCCAGGTTCCATACACGTAATTCACTCCCCAGCGGCCCCACCAGCTGCCGCTGGCGTCTTGTTGACTGCGAATGAATTGGACGGCGCGATCCACGTGAGGATTGCCGACGCGCATGCCCAGGTGGCCGAGACCTTCGAGCACGCGGCCGGTGATGTCGGGACAACTCGGATCCTGCATAGCGTTATGATCGGCGAAGGGGACTTTTTCGAGGATGGGCTTGTCGCGCGTGCGATCGAATGCGGCCCAGCCACCGTCATCGTTTTGCATTGCCAGGAGCCATTGTTTTCCGCGGGCGACGGCAGGTTTGGCGACTTCACCGCCCATGCGATGCAGGGCCATGGCGACCATCGCGGTGTCATCGACATCGGGATAGTGCGGATTATCAAATTCGAAAAACCATCCGGCGGCTTCGGCTGCAGGGCAATTCATCTTCCAATCGCTGGCATTGCGGCATTCCTTGGCGAGCAGCCATTGCGTTGCGCGTTTGGCCTCGGGGGAATCTGGCGGCAATTCTGTTTCGGCTAGTGCATGCAGTGCGATGCCGGAATCCCATACCGGGGAAAAGCAGGGTTGGATGCGAATCGCATCGGGTTCAGAAATCATCAAGGCTTTGAGATGTTTGTCTGCTTCGGCGAGCAGGGGGTGATTGTCGGGATAGCCGATCTGCCGCAGGGCGACAAGGATATAGACCATGGGGGGGAAGATCGCTCCGAGTCCTTCGGAGTTCTGCATGTGCTCGACGAGCCATTTCTCGGCTTTTTTCAGTGCCAGTTTTCGAAATGGCTTGATGGGGGATTTTTCATACGCTTTGAGCATTGAATCGCAGAACAGGAAAAATTTCTTCCATCCCTTGGGCGGTGCCTTTGAAAAACTCGTGGGGCAATCCTTTGGATCGATCTTGAACAGCTCGCGAATTCCACGCTCCGGTGGCAGTGCGCGGACGGGCTGAAAAATTGTCGTAATTGCCAATGGCAGAATCATCGTGCGCGTCCATGCTGACACCGCGTAAAGATTGAAATAGGCCCACTTGGGCAGGAAAACAATTTCGGGTGGAATGATCGGGCAGGCGGAATAAGGAATCTGGCCCAGGCCGGAAAGATAAAATTTGGAAAAGCTGTTGGAGCGCTCGGCGCCGCCAAGTTGCAGGACGAGCTCGCGGGCTTTTTTCATATGCGGGGCGTTCGGATCATCGCCCATTAATTTCAGTGCGAAATAGGCTTTGACGGTACCGGACAAATCCGCGGCGCCGGCGGGATACATTGCCCATCCGCCGTGGGGGGCCTGCAAATTGCGTAGGTAATTGGTAATTTTGGGCAGCTCATCGCGATGGCCGGGATCATTTTCCTGGCCCAACATAAATCGCAGGAGGATGTATTCGGATTCTAGAATGCTGTCGCCCTGAAGCTCGCCGCACCAATAGCCGCTGGTGTCCTGTTTATGCAGGAGCGCGGACTGGGCGCGCTCGATCGCTGAGTCCAAAGACGATTTGCTGACTTCTTCAACCTGCGGCAATTGCATTTCCTGCTGCATTAAAACTCCAAGAATACGAATTTAACCACAGAGGCACAGAGAGCACAGAGGCGCTTCTGGTTTTCTGCACGATGTGGCGAGTTTGATTTCGAATTAATTTTCAGTTGTGTTTTGTGCCAAACCGTTTGGTTAACAAGTTGGCCTCTGTGTCTCTGTGCCTCTGTGGTTGCATTTATTTTTTTCCCATAGCTCCAAGCAATCTTGCGGGCCATTCCGGGGGGAGATCATTTACAAGAAATTTCTTGTTAATGCCATAGCGCGATAGCACGGCTTCGGCGGCGAGGTAGCCGCTGCGCACGGCGCCTTCCATTGTTGCTGGCCAGCCAGTCAGTGTGTAATCGCCTGCCAGGAACAGATTCTGAATTCCATCGGGCGGAGGAGATTGGGTCGGGCGAAATTGGTCGATGCGGGGAAATGGCGCGAACGTAGCGCGTTTTTCGATGACAATTGTGCTGCGAAGCAATTTTGCTTGTCGGGCGGCGGGGAATGTAGCGCGGATTTGGTTTGCGAAAAGATTTGCCATTTCGTCGCGATCACGATTGAGCCAATCACGAGCGGCGCTGATGACGCCGTGTACGATGCGACCGCTGGAATCTTTTTTGAAGAGCCATTGTAAGGGGCCTTCCAGAAATGCCACGTGGGTTTGCTGCATTACTGGAATATCGAAAAAGAGATGCGCTCCGAGAATTGGCGTTGAGGAGAGATTTTCCAGTGGGGAGATGCGCGGGTCGTCGGTGGGGTCAATGAAACGGCGAACCGCTTCGTAGTTGGTGGCTAGGATTACGGCGTCGCAATTAATAATTTCGCCAGTGGCCAATTCTAGTTGTGTTATCTGTTTGGGCTTCAGTCCCCTCTCCTGGTACGCCGGGAGAGGGTTAGGGTGAGGGCATGACTTTGGATTTTCAATGGTTAAGCCGCAAGCGGTACCCTCACCTCGACCCTCTCCCGGAGTACCGGGAGAGGGGGGAATACCTTCGCTAAGTAGCAGCCTTGCGATACGCTGGCCCAGGCGCACATCGCGGCAGGGGAGGTTGGCGTATAGCTCGCCGAGCGGACAATTCGGCAATCCGAGCAGATAGCCATTTCGATTGGCTAGCAACGAATCCTGAAAAACTTCGAGTGCGTATTCCGCACTGGCTTTGTCGCAATCTTCGTTTAGCGCCCCGGTAATTAGTGGTTGATAAATTTTTTCAATCAACTCCGCAGGCTGATCGTGTTCGCTTAGCCAATCGCCGAACGAAATATCTGCATATTTGCTTCGCCCTTCGCGGCCGATTGTCATCATGGCCAGCATCGCCTGGCCTAGCGACAATCGCTCCAGATCATTCAGTGCGCCGAAAGTCAGCATCGCTGGTCCGAGATGCAGGGGGGCGGGCAAACCGGCGAATCCCCATAAATCGTGCTGACCGCCCCGACCATCCACAAAATGAATGGTGCGCTCAAATTGAATTTTTTCGATCGCTCCGATCCTGGAATAGAAATCAATTAGATTTGTGCAGCACCCGAGCAGCACGTGCTGGCAGTTATCCAGAATCTCTCCCGTCTCTGGATGGGCGAAGGATCCGGCGCGACCGCCGAGGGTTTTGCGGGCTTCGAGTAGGGTTACGGTGATTCCTGCTGATTCCAGCGCTACTGCCGCCGCCATCCCCGCCAATCCACCGCCGATCACGACCACACGCTTATTCGAGTCCATTCGCGTCCACTCGTGGTTTATCGGAATGTTTCCCCCAGCTTGCTCCTACGGCAATCATGATCTTGCTGACCATCGAAAGCGAAATCCGCTGGCGCAAAACGCGCAGCGGATCAGTCGAAATCTTTTCCAGGAGCCGATGATAAATATTGGTCATCGTGCTGAGCGTGGCCCGGCAATCGGCTTGGATTAACGATTCCAGTGGGGCTGAGCTATTGAAATAGCTTTCCGCGCGGGCGATCTCAAAGCGGATCAATTTGTCAAATGATTCGCTGGGCATGCGCGTCAGAATATCTGCCCGGGTCATGTTGAATTGCGACAGATCATCTGCTGATAGATAAACGCGCCCGCGCGAGGCGTCTTCGCTGAGATCGCGCAAAATATTGGTCAATTGCAGTGCAATCCCGCGGTCGATGGCCATGGTCTTGGTGTTTTCGCCACCTTCAAATCCCCAGATATATAGGCTCGCCAATCCGACGGTTCCCGCGACGCGGTAGCAATATTCGCGCAGCTGCTCGAAGGTCTGGAAAGTCGTGCCCCGCACATCCTGCTGGTGTCCTGCGATTGCATCGTCAAATACTTCACGTGGCACGCTGTAGGTCCGCACCATGTCGGAAAATGCTGGCCAGAGTTCTGCCGGTTCATCGTCAGGAGTTATCTGATCAAATGCCGCGTGTGTGGCCTGGCGAAAATTTTCGAGGTCGTCGAGCCGCTGTTCGGGCGTACGTCCATCCTCATCATCCGCCAGGTCATCGACGTGGCGCATCCAGGCGTAGAGGGCGAAGAGGGCCGAGCGTTTGGGCTCAGCCAGCAGGGCCAGTCCGTAATAAAAATTTCGGGCCTGCTGCCTGGTGATTTGCCGACAATATAGGCGCGAGGAGGCGAGTGTGGCGGGGGCCGAGGTGATGTCGGTCGTCATATCAGGCGCCTCAGAGTCGCGGTTACACCGGCGAAAAGAAGTCGGCTCTTTTGACCCCTGGTCAAAATTGGCCGGGAAGAGAGCGTATCATAACCTGCATCCACAATCGCTTGCAAAATGGTTCGACCGCCCTCGGCAAAGAGCGCGATGTGGTGACGGAATTTGGGCTTGAGCAGAGGTAGTAGCGCGTTGCCGGCATCGAACATTGCCGCCGTTCGCTGGCATTCGAAGCGGATCAGCTCTTTATAATTTTCGTTCACGGTTCCGGCGCGAATTTGCTCATGTGTAACGCCGAAATATTCCATGGAATCGCGCGGAATATAAATGCGGTCGCGCTCAAGAATGTCCCGCCGCACGTCCTGCCAGAAATTTACCAATTGCAGGGCGGTGCAGGTCTGGTCGGAAAATTTCTGGCGTACTTCATCGCGATATCCGCAGAGGTATAGCACCAGTCTCCCCACAGGGTCTGCACTGCGACGGCAATAATCGACGAGCTGGGGCAAATTCTCGTAGCGCTTCACGCGCTGATCCTGCTCGAAAGCGTTGATCAGATTCAGGAATGGCTCGGGCGGGATGTCGTAGCGAGCGATCGTGCCGCCCAAGGCGACGGCCAGCTTGCCTTCGCGATGGCCGTCATAGCACTGCGTGACGCGGTGCTGAAGCTCGGAAAGCCAATGAATGGACGCAGCATCATCGCCCATTTCGTCGGCTAAATCGTCGGCGATGCGGCAGAAGGCGTAGATGTTGCAGAAGTCCTGGCGGAGGGATTTGGGGAGGAGCAGGGAGACAACCGGGAAATTTTCGTAGTGAGAGCGGGCGAGGCGGCGGGTCCAGGCTTCGGCTTCTTCGACCGAATCGGCATGATCAAACGCTTCGCCGGCGCAGGCGGGAATGGCAAGATCGCCATCTTTTTCGGGAGCATCGACTACCGATTGAATCACGCATCCATCCTACCCTCGACCCTCCCTCCTTGGAGCGTGCGAGCTGTTTGGTTTTGGTCGGGCCGAGGACGGCCCGGCTCACCTGAAATCAAAACGTCTTAACCTTTATGATCTTCATATAGGGGCGGCTTTAGCAGCCAATTTTGTTTTGCGGGCGGCTGAAGCCGCCCCTACATTTTTTCCTCAATCCAGAATATCAATCGTCGAGAAATGGCCGTTCTCCAGGAATTCCAATGATGCGCCGCCGCCGGTGCTGACGTGGCTGACTTTTTCGCTCAGGCCGGCCTGTTCGATGGCTGCTGCTGAATCGCCGCCGCCGATGATGGTGGTGGCGCCGTTTTTCTGCGTGGCCTCCACGACAGCTTGAGCAATGGCTTGGGTGCCGGCGGCAAAGGGCTTCTTCTCAAAAACGCCCATTGGGCCATTCCAGATGATCGTCTTGGCCTTGGCGATTTCGGCGGCGTAGGCGGTTCGAGTTTGCGGGCCAATATCGAAACCTTCGAGGTCATCCGGGATGTTGCCCTGCACGATTTGCGTTTGGGCATCATCGCTCATCTTGTCGGAGACAACCGTATCCACCGGCAATTTAATTTTCGCGCCTGCCTGTTTGAGCAGATCGGTGGCGAGATCGACTTTGTCCTTTTCCACGAGTGATTTGCCGACTTTTTTTCCCTGGGCGAGGAAGAACGTATACGCCATCGCTCCGCCTATGAGCAATTGGTCAGCTTTGCCGAGCAATTGTTGGATGACACTGATTTTGTCGGAGACTTTTGCTCCGCCGAGGATGGCCACGAAAGGCCGCTTCGGGTTCGCTACTGCATCACCAAGAAATTTCAGCTCTTTTTGAATCAGAGAACCGATGACGCGCGGCTTGCCTTGCATTGCCTGAGCTACGCCAAACG
This sequence comes from Tepidisphaeraceae bacterium, assembly GCA_036490535.1. Lineage (GTDB taxonomy): Bacteria > Planctomycetota > Phycisphaerae > Tepidisphaerales > Tepidisphaeraceae > DASXDR01. The sequence continues at coordinate 18,984 of DASXDR010000011.1, forward strand.
TGGAAGCGTGCTCACGATGGGCGGTGCCGAAGGCGTCGTTCACATAGACATCGCCCATCTTGGCCAATTGCTTGGCGAAGTTGGGGTCGTTCTTTTCTTCTTCTTTGTGGAAACGCAGATTTTCGAGCAGGACCACATCGCCGTCTTTCATTGCGGTGACGGCTTTTTCTGCGTCGGGGCCGATGCAATCGCTCGTGAACATGACGGGTTTGCCGAGCAATTCGCCGAGGCGGTCGGCTGCGGGTTTGAGAGAGTACTTGGCTTCGGGACCACCCTTGGGCCGACCGAGGTGGGACATCAGCACCACGCGTCCGCCACGCTCGATTACGCTTTTAATCGTCGGCAACGCCTGCACGATTCGCCGATCATCGGTAATGCGCGACCCCTCGAGCGGGACATTGAAATCGACCCGCATCAGAACCCGCTTGCCTTTTACATCCACGTCGCCAACGGTCTTTTTACTCATGCCCCGATGCTAAGAAAAAAAGGGACAAGGGACAAGGCGGCAGGGGACAAGGGAATACGGGGGATTGTTTCTCAATATTTAGCAGCGGTCGGCAGGACCGCGTTTTCCGAGGTGTGCTTGGTCAACGCGGTGCTGCGCACCGCCGCTAAATATTGCGAACTAAGTATTTGATATTTCCTTTGCCCCTTGCCGCGTTGCCCTTGATTTTCTAGTACATCGGGCCCATGAAATTGCTTGCAGTGACGACATTGGTGGTCGTGGCGCCGACGCCTGCTCCGGCGGCGGCGTAGTTTACATAGGATGGGGGCGACACATAGTTAAGATTCATCGTCCCCGAGCCCGCAATGCCTTTTTGCACGACGGTGCATCCATTGACGTTGTAGGTTCCGCTGCAGGTAAGCACTCCACCGCAGCACAGGGCGCCCGTCACGTATTGCGTGCCGCTCTGAGTAATATTGCCGGTCGTCACGATGTTTAGCGCTGCTGGCGAAGCGGAAGTGCCAAGTGTTCCGCTCAAATTCAGAGCACCATTGATGATCAACGTGCCCGTGCCGGAAGCTGGAGGCGTGATGGATATATTCGCGCCAGAAATAGTTAGATTGCCATTGATTTCAATTACCGGATTTTGGCTGAAGTCCAAGTTCAAGCTGCTGGGCGCGCCACCAGATATCGTCTGCACGGTGCCGTAATTGCCTGCGATAAGGCCCGAGGTATCGACGGCTGGCGTAGTGAATTTACTAGTGCCCGGGAGCGGATCCGAGTTCTGCGTGGTTGTCCCGGTAACGTTGAGTGTTCCCGAGTGCGTAATCTGTCCGCCTGATTGCACGTTCCCACCGACCGTCGCTGAACCGCTAACGGTAATTTTGCCAGAGGAATATAGATTTCCTGGCACTTTCAGCACGCTACTGCAGGTGCAAGTCCCTTCAATTTCCAGTGAAGCGGCAGGTTGCCCGCTTACAGTAATGAGAGTGACTTTACCAGCTGCGCTGAAATTACCCGTGGTTTCAAACGTTCCGGCAATATTGAGCGTCCCAGCAAAGCCGTCCGATCCGCTCATCGAAAATCCCGGACAAAATCCAGAATTGGTGGAACTGCTGTCGGCAATAGTCACCGATGCCTGACTGGTGACGGTCCCATCCTGGCTTGTGCCGATGCACTGAAAGTTCACGGGATTAGTAGGCCAGTTCACATTGCTGGTGGTGATTTTATATTTGGCGTTGCCATTGGGCCAGGTTTCAGTAATGGGCAGCGCCGCGAGCCAAGTGGAGGCGGACGCATTGTATTTGAGATTCCAGATCGCTCGCTGCACGCCCGCTTCGGCTGCATAGAAAGCCTGATCGCGGTCATAGCCGACGCTGCCGCCTTGCGTTTGTGAGTTGGAAAGGACCGCCACGCTCGCCACAGCGCCTGTGATCAGCGTGCTGAGGATCAGCATGTACATGACGACAATACTACCACGTCGATTTTTCATAAATTCCTCCCGAAAACAGTGACCGATCGGGAAATGACCTGCTCTGTTCCGGATGAAAGGGTGATCGTAAATGCCTTGGCGTTACTTCCCGTTTGCGCCGCCGAAAAACTCGCTGAGTGCACCAGCGTGCTGGTCGTGCTGCCGACGGTTTCAGTGAGATTACCACTGCTATTAATCTGATAAGTAACTGTCTGCCCATTGATATTGGTCAAAGTGATACTGTGTACCGCGGTGGCGGATGACGGAGACGATACCGCCGTTGCAGCACGTACATTCTCAACGATTCTGCCCAAGGCGAATTCGACTTCCGATTGGCTGTTGGTGCCATCACGAAAGTAGGTTTCGTTGTTGGCCATCGCTCCCATCAGATAGGTGCCTGCCGTGGCGACGGTTGCAAAAATCATGAGAGAGCACATGATCTCCGGCAGCGTAAATCCGCGACGAAGTTGTTTATGGATTTTTCGCATTATTGGCTCACATAGGTCGACATTGCTTGATTGCCCAGCGTTACCTGGAGCTGAAGAAAATTAGATTGAGTGCTTCCCTGACCGGGATCGGCCCAGGCGATTGTGCTGTTGAGCGTATAGGTTTTGCCGTTGGAAAGCGTAACAGGAGTCGATTTTGTCCATGGTGTGCTGCTGGTGGGGGCGGGGGTGGCGGTGGTGTAAGTGGAACGCAAGACTTCCATCTGGGCCATCAATTGATCATTGATTTCCAGATTCAGATTGTTCGCTTCAGCTGAGTTGGCCATGGTGGTGAGCGATTGCCCCACCACGCCGGCGGTCACGCCCAGGATGCTGACCAGCATGACCGATTCGACCATCGTGAAACCCAGACGCCGCTTGCAGCGACGAACAATCGAATTGTTATTTTGCGTTTTCATAACTTAATTTTTGCTTGCATCACCGATCTGTGGCACGCTGATGGTGCGGGTTATGCCGTCATAGCTCAGCGTGATCGCGGCGGTGCTGTTCCCGTAATTTTCGCATTCACCAAAGGGAAGGTACTGACAGACATACGGGCTGGCCGTATTGGTCTTTGTGTCGGTGGTGCCTTTGAGGTTGACCGACGAGATGCTCACTCCCTCAACTTCGGGTTGTGAGTTGAAATTAATGACATAGCTTTGGCCGGAGTACATGGCGCAACTCGCAGCGGTGCCGGGCAGAGTCCAGATGTTAAAGCTGCTGTTATAAGAGGTGTAGTAAACGGTGACGGTATTGGCGGCGGTATCAAAAGCAACGCCATACGCGGTACTAGGCTGGGTGGTGGCTGAGACGGTTGTGCAATGGCCCATCGCTTCGATACGGGCATAGCGCAGGGCGGCAACGACTTCGTCGGCGGCGCGATCGAGCCGCTGAGAATCGTCGGTGTTCTGGTTTTCCACGAGGACCATTCCCGACACCATGGAGATAATCACCAGGCTGGCCATCATCTCTATGAGCGAGAAGCCTCGATATCCGGGGCGAACTTTTTTACTGCTAAGCCGCATCATAGGTTGATATCCAATTTGTCGGATGAATAGGCAAATGGATTTGGCGAGATAGGGATAAATTCCCGGTTAATTTGGCGCGTTATGGGACAAAAAGATTTGGAATGCGCGAGAAAATTGAGAATGAAGGAACCGGCACGCGTTGAGCGACCGCTATTATCAGTCACCAATCAATCGGGCGATTTTTCGGAATTAGAATTCTAGCCTGCGGCCTGCCTTGGCGTCTTCGACGAGCTTGAGGATTTCTTTAGCGCCGCCGGAATAAACCAACTCGCCAAATGCCTCAATTTTAGAAAGATCAATCCTCGAGTTGTGTTGCACCATGGCGATAAAATCGTGGGCGTCCTGATACTTGTCCTTGATTTGCCGGGTTATGCTGATCATGGCGGCAAATTTCAGGGCCAGCGCCATTTCCAATTGCGGAGCATCAGCTAAAACGCCCGCGATTTTTACTTTGACCGAATGTTTTAAAGCCGCCTTGAAAATGGCGCTTGAGGTAGGGCGAATCACATCAATCGCTTCGCGGCCATTCATTTTAAAGCGAATGACGACAGGATGTTCTTCCACGGTCAAATGCGGAAATGCGGCCGACAACACTTTTTTGGCCTGTGCCGGGCGGCTGGCGATGAGATCGACATCAATGGTTGCCCGCGGATCGCCTGCCCAGGCGCTGATCGCATGCGCCCCGACCAGGACGTGCTTCACGCCACCATTTTGTAAAACCTTGACTACATCCGATGGCCCAATTTCCTGTCCCTGCATGCGAGAGAGCCTTTCGCTTAAGTTAATATCTTCATCCAAGCGAGGCAGTCGCGCGGGCGAGGTGAGCATGGCCTGATTATACCACAAATATTGGCTCATACTCCGATATCTTCGTTCCAAAGCTGCGGATGCTCGCGAATGAATTGGCTCATCATTTCGATGCACTCGGGATCGTGGAGGTCGGTTACTTCGATTCCATTAGCCCGCATGAAATCAGGAGATTTGCCGGCTTTGGCCTCGCCGCCGGGGAAGTTGACGCTTTCACCGACGATCACTTTGGGAATGCCGAACTGGATGACGGCTCCGGTGCAGAGATAGCAGGGCATGAGCGTGGAATAGAGCACGGTGTCGGCATAAGTCTTCTGCCGCCCGGCCTGAGTGAGGCAGTTAATTTCCGCATGCGCCATCGGATCGCCATGCTGCACACGACGATTATGCCCGCGCCCGATGATCTGGTTTCCCCGCACTAGCACGGAGCCGATGGGCAAGCCACCTTCGGCTAATCCCTGCCTGGCTTCGTCAATCGCAGCACGCATAAATGGATCCATGGGCAACTCCTCTGAAGCGATTCTGAGATTAGAAGATCTCGCCTGTGAAGTGGCAAGGCCAATTGCGCCGAGCAAATCCTCGGGCTGCATGTTCGCTGCCGACTGATTCTCCGCCTGGATTTCCAGAAAAATTTCTTCGCGGAAAACTTTTACATCCTGCGGAGCCTCGATGCCGATGCGCACCTTGTCCCCGCGTACATCGACAATCTTGACGATCACATTTCCTGCAATGCGAATCGCCTGGCCTTTTAGACGGGAAAGAACCAGCATAGCGTCATCGGGATTGTAGCCAAAGAAAAGCGGCGGGACCAAAATTGAGCGGCGACTTATTCGCTTATTCGTTAATAGCCGGCGATCAACGACCGCCGGAATTCTTTCCGGGACCGTTGAGTCCCGGCTACGAGCGAACAGTACAGGTCGACAGAAATCATCTAAAGCGCGATGTCGACCTGCTTCAGCAATTTCACTGCATTATCTCGATAGATTTTTTGTAATACTTCGCTCGGTAGCGCCAATCCGCGCAGCGTCGGTTGATGCTCATTGTCCAAATCCGGATCGATAATCGGGCTAGGCCCAATGTAGGCAGTCTCCCACAATTTGCGATGTACCCACCAACGGCTGGCGAGGAAATCGAAACCGCGGTCGTCGCCGGATACCTGATCGGAGCCGAAGATTAATCTGTCCTGATTACGAATGAAAAACTCTCGTGCTGCATCGCGCTGGTCCGAAATAGTTCGCTGCATCCAGCGTGTCGCCGAGCAGTCCAGCGAAAGTCTTGGATAGGTATCAAGCAAATATTGCAGCCGGGCCAGGTCTTCCGGATTCCCTCCCATGTGCGCGCCTACCCAGGAATAGGGATATTCTGCAATCACGCTTTCCCACATTTTATAATGTTCGTTGCGCGTGCCGAACTTGGCCGTGTCGGCGTATTTTCCCTGATACCAGGTTTCGGGATCGCCCATGTGCGTCATGATGATCATCTTGCGATCGCGCGCAAATTGCAGGATGGGAGCGAGCTGCGGCGAATCAAGCCGATAATTCCGCATGACCATCGTTCCGGGGGCCATGTGAAATTTGATCATGCGCGAGCCCAGCTCATAGAACCCTTCTATCCGCCGCATCCAATCATCCATATCCAGTGCCCCCCATTTCGGCACAGCGATGAAATGAACGCGATCCGGATAATCGCGATGAAGCAGCTGGGCCTCTTCCAGTTGGGTCATCGTGACATATTTGTCAAAGCCGTAATGACTGCCAGTTTCGAACCAGATCGGAGCGTGGGCTGCTTTAAGCAGATGATTGTGAAAATCAATCACCGCCCCCTCCACCGGCGGCCGCGGAATGGGGCGATGAAAATCCAAATGCGTGCGATTGTATTCTTCAACTTTCGCCGGCGCGAGCACGGGATTCTGCGGCGGGGCGGGTGTTGTGGTAGGGGCGGATTGGTCGCTGGTCTGAGTCATATCCAGATTCTATACCACACCAAAAGCTCACGGATAGCCATCCGTGGGCTTTCATCGAAGACCATAAACTTTATCATGGAAAAATATGATTGATGATCGTTCGCATTTGCTTACTGAACAGCGTCTGGCAGAGTCCATGCAACTGGATCAAATGTCCGTGGCTCAATGCGTGGAAGTGATGCATGAGCAGGATTTAAGGGCTATCCAGGCGGTGGGGGCTATAAAAACCGAGATTGCCAGGGCGATTGATTTGATTGTGCCGAGGTTGCGCGCCGGGGGGCGGCTGCTTTATTTTGGAGCGGGGACTTCGGGGCGATTGGGGGTGCTGGATGCGTCGGAGATTCCGCCGACGTTTCGCGCTTCGCCGGAATTGGTGCAGGGCACGATTGCCGGTGGGCAGGCAGCGATGTTTTTGGCGCAGGAGGGCGCGGAGGATTCGCCAGCAGGGGGGGCGGCGGATGTGGATGCGAAGAAAACCGGGGCGAATGATGTGGTGATGGGGATCGCGACAGGCGGGACGACGCCCTATGTGTGGGGGGCACTGAATCGAGCGATTGAATTGGGAGCGGGGACGATTTTTCTTTCGTGTGTGCAGGAGGTGCCGGGGGAGCCCAAAGTGGATGTGGTGCTTCGGCCGCTGACGGGGCCAGAGGTGGTTACCGGCTCGACGCGCCTCAAAGCAGGGACGGTGACCAAGCTGATTCTCAATACGCTCTCGACCATCTCGATGGTGCAATTGGGAAAGGTTTATGAAAACCTGATGGTGGATTTAAAAGCGAGCAATATCAAATTGCGCGATCGATCGATTCGCATTATTCGCATTGTGACGAATCTTCCTCGCGAAGAAGCGGCGATTTTTCTGGATCGTGCTGAGGGGCATGTCAAAGCGGCGATTGTGATGCAGAAATTGAATGTGAATTTGGCGGAAGCGCGGCAGAGACTTGATCAGACGCAGGGAAAGCTGCGCGATGCGCTGAAATAACGGCGCTGCCGGGTTGATTAAATAGCTGTTCCTGCATGCCAAGCGCCGTTGGAACTGCCGAAAAGCACTTGGGCTGCCAGTCCCGTCTGGCGTTCGTATTCTGTGGCGATTTCGGTGATTGCCTGGCGGGCGCGGTCGGAGGTTTCAGCTAATACGGCAACCGTTCCTCCTGCTCCACCGCCAGTGATACGGGCGCCATATAAACCGCTGCGTTCATTTTTGCGGACCAGGTCGACGAGCAGATCGCACGGCTCGGAGCCGAGCATGGCATCATCGCGATAGGAGACGTGCGAGGCGTACATCAGATGGCCGGCTTTATCCAGGATCAGGGAGCGCTCTTTGGAATTCGCGGGCGCTTCGGCTGCCTGTTCTAAAAATTCCACAAAATTTCGAATGCGATGCGCGTCAAAGACATGGTGATCGGTCGCATGCTGCACCTGATAGATCGTGTCGGGGTTGACGACGGTGACGTTGTCGACGGTGGGGCCATACTTTTCGAGGAAATCGATACCAGCTAATTCATCGGGGAGGAATTGGCGGAAATATTTTTTGTAATCGGCCAGCGGAAGATTGGCGAGGTATCCATTCATCGGATCAGCGATGAGCGATTGCCCGCCGGCAGCGCCGATCTGCTTCATTTTTTCCAGAATAATTCGGTGGCCCATGAATGCAGCGCAGCGTGTTCGGCCATAAGTGCTGCCAGCAATGGAATGTTTGATGTTGGAATTAATGCCGTAGACGCCGATGCCGGTTGGCAGGCGAAGCGGGGATTGCAATTCGTGGGGTTGGCAGACGAGGCGCAACAGCGAATTTTCTACGCCCAGGCAGCAGGCCACCTGGTCCATGATGCCGCAGGGTGAGCCGACGATTTGGTTCTCCGCCTGTTGGCAGAGCCAGGCTAATTTCATGGGTTCCATCAGGCGTCTAGCGTCGTTGCCGTATTGTTGACGGAGGCCGAAATGGTCGGCGAAATTCATCATCGCGGAGATTTCCAGAGCCGCCGACGATGCGACGCCGGCGCCCATGGGAAGCGTGGAATAAATCGCCACATTTATTCCCCGCACACGTGGCTCGGTTAAATCGACCAGGCCTTGCTGATGCAGCATGTAGAGGCAGCCGGCGACATAACCCGCCCAGCGTCTTCCCGGCTGCGCAAATTCCCGCCGCAATTTTTCCGCCGCGTGATGTGCCAGGGCATCCAGCGGCATGGCGAAAGTGAATGGCTGGTGCTGATCCAGCAAATTGAAAGAGAAGATCTGCAATTGCCGATCATCGCGCTCCTGGACGGCGATGGCGGTAGCCAGTTCGAGCGTGGCCTGACACACCAAGGCCCCGGTGTAATCAGCGATTCCGCCCATGATATCCAACCGGCCAGGGGCGCGGCTAAAGCGGATGGGGCGAGCCAGATCAAAAGTTTCTTTTAACTCCTCCTCAATGCGCCGGCGCAGAGTTGGCACCGGCTCTATTTTCAGCAAGTCATCATCCATTGGTGGGGATTGTATACATGGAGGCCTTAGATCGTTAGATGCATGAGTCAGGAACACTGAACTCTGAACGATAAAGGCCCTCAACCTCCCCTCCCCCAATGGCCAGGAAATTTCATTTCGCGTATTGGCAAAGCATTTCCCTCCCCTTGTATTCAGGGGGAGGGCAGGGGTGGGGGTTCTTCAGTGTTCAGCGGTCAGAAAATTGAGTGTTCGCGAATGACCCCCTCCCTATCCTCCTCCTGAGTACAAGGAGAGGGAAAAAAAGACTTGTCTGAGGAGAGACAAATGGGTTTCTAAACAGGCTTATCGATTCGACTTCACGAGCGCCCCTGCGCCGATGGGTCGGGCCACAATAATGAGAATTGTTTCAGTGCGCGCAGCGCCCGCGCTATTTGTTAAAAAAGCATGGCCCAGGCTGCTGCTCAATTTCGCCTCGGATGACGGTGCGACGACCAGGAAATGATTCACATCGATATCCGATTCGAGTTTCAGATCATAAAAAAATTCCGGGCGATAACGCTCCATGGTTTCCTGGCCATCGGTCCAGACGGATTTTATTTGCTCCGCACGGATTTTGACTCCGGGCACGAGCTGGATGTGCACCTGCCCATCATGGCGCGGCGTGGGCCAGAAGGAGAGAAACAACTCATCATCGGCGGCATCAACACTGCGCCCGATCAAATTTCCACTCTGATCGAAATAAAATAGATTCGTTGCTGGTTGATCCGCCCGAGTTAAAAAGGATTCGTGCTCTTCCTGATAAGCGATCCGGCTGGTGACGTGCGTGTGAGCGGGATTTTTCTCCAGAACTGCCTGAAAATAATCCCAATCCGCCACCAATCCCTGCCCAACGCGGAAACCATTTCGTGATAGCAATTCATTTTGCTCGGCCGGAATATTTTGCTGATCAATTTTTTCCCAGAACGCCAGATTCTGGCTTACCGTGCCGAAAGGCACATCAATCTGATAAACATCCACCTGGGCGACATAAAGCGTGTGCGGCTTCGGATCGCCCGGCGTAGGAATGGCTTGCAATTTAAACGGAATCGTTTGCGAGCTCTGTGTGGGCGGATGTTGGGGTTTGCAACCGCTAACTGATGCGATCAGGAGGATTGAAACAAACGGCCCGAGGAGTTTCATTGTGAATCCGAATACAAGCAATCTTGCGATGCTGGATGAGCCGGGGCGTCCTCGCCCCAAAATCGGGCCGAGGACGGCCCGGCTCTCCTGATACCTAAGTCTACCGTCGAATATACCGCTCACTTGCCGAATTTTCCTCATGCGGCTATGATTTCTCCCTCTTTGGTTGGTAGTTTCCATCGCCATTGGCAATGGACCAGCTAAAAGACCTCGCCCAGATGCCTCAAAACCATGTGTCAGCGGGGATTAGCGTGTAAGCCGTCCGGGACGATTTTTGCTCACCGCAAAGATTTCTCGGTTCCTACGGACGCGACGCCTGTTTTGAGTCCTGGCTCAAAAGCCAGGAGAAAGTGATCCTTCCATGGCCCGTTATCTCGGTCCCAAGGTTAAGTTGTCTCGTCGTGTCGGCGCTCCGATCGCGGACGTCCCCAAGCACACCGGTAAAGAGCTCGGCCTCCCTGGTCAGCACGGCTATCGTGGCCGCCGCAATACCGAATACGGCGTCCGTCTCAATGAAAAACAAAAGCTGCGTTTTCACTACGGCCTGCTTGAACGCCAGTTCCGTCGTTCTCTGACCGCTGCCAAGAAATCAAAAGGCAACACCGCCAGCGTGCTCTCGCAATTGCTCGAGCAGCGGCTCGACAATGTGCTGCGGCGCCTGGGTGTGGGTCGCACGATCTGGGCGACTCGTCAGGTTGTTTCGCACGGTCATGTGATTGTAGATGGCCGCAAGACGGATATTGCCAGCTACACCGTCAAGCCCGGGCAGACCATTACTTTCAAGGAAGGCATTCATAAAGTCCTCCGCGAAAATATGGAGCAAGGCGCGGGGCATCAGGTGCCACCATGGCTCGAATGGAATCCCGCCCAGCTCACCGCGAAAATTCTTGCCGTACCGAATCCCGGCGATGTACCGTTTGAAGTGAACATGAATTTGATCATCGAATTGTATCGTTAATATCGAGTTCCAGGATTTATCACGAAGCCCTGCATGTACATGCGGGGCTTCTTTGCATAAAAACGCGTGCTAGATGACGAAAGTTTCGATCGTTACTCCGATCTATAACCAGGCGGATTTTTTGCCGCGCACGGCGGAGTCGATTCTTTCACAGAGCGGGCCGTTCGAATTGGAATGGATTATCTGGGACGATGGCTCGACGGATCGCACGCCGGAAGTGATCGCGAAATTGAGTAGCGATCGGCGGGTGCGGGCATTTCGTGCGGAAAATCGCGGACAATGTCAGGCCATCAATGATGGCATGCGTAAAGCCACGGGAGATATCGCCGCGTGGCTAAACAGCGACGATCTCTATACGCCCGGCGCATTGGCCAAAGTGGTAGAGGCTTTTGCGAATCAACCCCATTCGCAATGGCTGCTCGGCCGCTGCGATATCATTGATACGGATGATCGAATAATTCGCCCGGCGATCACTCGCTACAAAAATTCCCAACTAGCTCACTACGGCTACCGCCGTCTGCTCCGTGAAAATTTTGTGAGCCAACCCGCCACGTTCTGGCGTTTATCTTTCTGGCGGCAAGTCGGCGATCTCGACGAATCGCTTTATTACACGATGGATTACGACACCTGGTTGCGCATGGGCAGAATCAGCGAGCCATTAATTTTGAGCGAAACCCTGGCGCAGTTCCGCCTTCATCCCAAAAGCAAAACAGGCGCAGTAAAGCGGGAGCAATTTGACGAAGAATTTCGTGTCGCCCAGCGCTATCTCGGAAATGACAACACGAGCCGAATGATTCATCGGTTTAACGTCGAAAAAATTGTCTGGTCGTATCGGCTGCTCAAATTGCTCGGGAAATAACTCCAAAAATTCAAACCAGCGGTGGTACTTCAGTGCCACTGTTCCCGCCGCAAATCTGCAAAACAGAGCCGCAAATCATCAACAACATTTGCTTGGGATCATTCGCTCTACAGGTATACTCCTTAAGAGTTGGGACTTCTGGCGGAGTCCATTTCTTGCAGATTGTTAATAATTCGAGGAGGCGAGATGTTTCGGAATCACCGTCGTATTGGCGTTTGCTCTCTTTCTATTCTATCGCTGGCCATCGCATCGCAAGCTCGCGCTGCAACCTATTATGTCGATCCCAATTACACCGGCACGAACGGCGCCGCTTACGGCAGTTACACTGCCGCATATAGCAGTGTTGCCGCTGCATTAGGCGCGGTTCCCTCCGGTGCATCAGCCACCAATCCCAATTATGTTTATTTCGCCCCCGGCACATACAACGTCGGCAGCACTACGCTCAGCTACAGCAAAAGTAATGTCGATCTCGTCGGGCTCTCCGGCAATGCCAACGATGTCGTCATCACTTCCACGCTCGACTCCAGCTACAACCCCGGATCAGGCGCGATTGGTACCACCGGCAGCGCGACGCTCCAGCTCAAAGGCAACAACGTTACCGCAGCCAATATTACTTTCGCCAACAGCACCGATACGCCCTACATCGTTAACACCGGGCACTCTACTGTGTCTCCCACGGGCTCTTATACGGGCAATAATTCTCAAACCTCCAGCGCTCCTGCTGTCGCGCTCTTGCTGCAGGGCGATGAACAAGCCTTCCAGAATTGTAATTTTCTAGGTTATCAAGACACGCTCTACACCAAGGGCGGCCGATCTTATTTCACGAATTGCACCGTCAGCGGCGATGATGATTTCATCTTCGCCAACGGCACTTCGGTCTTTAACAATTGCACGATCAATATCGACGGCGATCACTCCGGCGGATGTGTCACCGCGGCCAGCACCGACAAACGCACCAGCAATGGAATGGTCTTCCTCAATTCCAGCATTACCGGCAATTCCGTGCATGGCAACAGTGTGATTGATGCAAACAACGCTGCTAACGTAAATGGTCCCGCCGCCAACAGCATGTACCTCGGCCGCCCGTGGGGTTGGACCCAAACCGGCGGCGATTCCAGTGCCGTTTACGTCAACGATAAAATGACCGGCGCGATCAAGTCCGTCGGCTGGCTCAATTGGGACACCACGGAGCTAAATAGCCCGACGGATAATAATGCGAATCTCGCCGAAGACAGTCGTTTTGCTGAATACGACTCAACCGATCTCAATGGCAATCCATTAGATGTCTCGCAGAGGGTTGCCTGGTCGCACCAACTTACCGCTTCGCAGGCAGCGGCGTATACGGTCCAGAATATTTTCGCATCGGAATACAACGCCAGCACGAATCCTGGCGGCTATGCGTGGTACGGCACGGGATATCCATCAACCGATACCTCGAATCCCGGCACGGGTTCGGCGAATCCGACTGATCCGAATTATTCCTGGGCTGCGTACTGGGGCGACCGAAACGCCGAGAATGAAACCGGCAATGATACCGTCGCTGGCACGCCGGGCACTCCACCAATTCCGGGCAATCCGACTTCTTACAGCGATCCATCCTGGACTCTGGGCGGAGATTGGAATCCGCTGACGCAACTGGCGCTCGTGCCTGAGCCAGGCACGCTCGTGATATTTGGTGGCCTGATCGCGCTGTGCCCGCGCCGTAGAAAATAATAGGGCTGAGTTGGTTCTCTAGTGCGGATCCGTATTTAGATTGGATGTTCATCCACCGCGCGCAGCGCTGGTGGCCCTTGACGGGTAGCATCTTCTTCCTTGGCCATGAGAATGCCGACCATCTGCGCCAAGGCTGTGATCTTCCGATCCTGCTGGCTGACGATGGTCAGCAGCTCGAGGATCATCAACAGGAAAAATGCGGTTACGCATAGCAGCGTTATGGATCGGTAGTCGATTCCGAGAAGTTGGGCGACGGTGCCGACGGCATTGGGCCAGATCGCTAGTGCCAGAAACGGCAGGCCGATTAGCACGAAGACCAGTGTGTAGCGTTCCTTAAGCTTGTACTGATTGAGCCGACGGATCGCCAGCAGCAGCAGGCTCGCTCCAATGAGCAGCAGGATGAGTTTCAGCAGCATGGGTATAAACCTTTCCAGCCGGCCAGGGCTTGCGTGCGGTATCCAGCAGCAGGCAGACCATGACCTTGGCCATGTAGAAAGCGCCCGACAGCAGACCGATAGAGCTTTGCCCCTTCCTTCGCTGCCGCATTTTCACCGGCACTTCCTCGATCTTGAATCCAACCCGATTGAGCAGCAGGATCACTTCCGGCTCGGGGTAATCTTCTGGATACCAATGTGCATAAACGTGAATCACTTTTTTATTGCAAGCGCGAAATCCGCTCGTGCAATCGGTGATATCCACACCGCTCAAAACGTTCAGCACTTTTCGCAGCATCCACGAGCCCAGTGCCCGGATCGGAGTCTGGCGATAGCGCACATTGTTTAAAAATCGCGAGCCAATGACCAGATCGAGATCGTTGCGAAGCAGATGATCGACAATTTTCAAAACTTCGCTGGGGCGATGCTGGCCATCGCCGTCGACCTGCACGGCCACGTCATAATTGTAGAGAGCGGCGTAGCGGTAGCCGGTTTGCATCGCAGCGCCGATGCCTAAGTTAAATGGCAATGGCACCACAGGCGTGCCCGGCGGGACTTGGTGCGAAGTGTCATCGCTTGAGCCGTCGTCAATGACCACGATATCGAAATGTGGCAGGGCACGGCGCAAGTGCCGGATCAACGTGCCAATGGAATCACGCTCATTAAAAACCGGGACAATCGCCAGACAGCGCGGCGCTTTTTCAAAGCCGCCGAGCCGGCGGTGGCGAGAATGGGTGGGATGCACAAATCGCGGCATAGCACGCAAACGCATCGCGCCTGCTGCGCAATGACGTCGCTACTATCTTCCGCGAACACTTGTTTTTTGGCAATGGCGGGAAAGCCAAGTACTAAATTAAGTTTTGATTGGTAATTAGAGCGGCCGTCCCGGGCCCGGAATTCCGGGGCGAGGCGAGATCGGCTCCGCCAGCAGGAGTGCTGACTTTTAATCGACCCATTCCTCCTTCTGATGCCCCACGGTTTGCACGGCTGGCTCAGCCGTGCGAATTCGCCGTTGCGATAGAGCCGCCAAGAGCTTACGAACATGTCCTTCTAATGCCGATCGCCCTTCGGAGGTTAATGTAATCCGCGTTACCGGCTTTCCTGCGTCGATTTTCTTCTCAATCGCCACCATTCCCGCTTTCGCCAAGCGCTTGGCGTGTGTGGAAAGATTGCCGTCGGTCATATTCGTGCGACTGCGCAGAGTCACGAAATCCTGCTGTTCTTCGACCGCCAAGGCCGTCAAAATTGACAGCCGTCCCGGGTTCACTACTGCTGAGTTAAATGCCATGCGGGTTTTATCGGAACCCAGCCTTTGAAAACTTTAATCCACAAAGCGCTTTGAATAATTGAATTCCATAAATGATTGGAGCATTGAATCATCGCCAGAAAAATCTATCGTGGACAAACGATGAAAGTGAAATTGCTCGATCTTCAAAGCCAATACCTCTCCATCAAAGCAGAAGTGCGCAAAGCGATTGATGAAGTTTGCGATAGCCAGGCTCTTACGTTGGGGCCTGCCGTGGAGCGATTCGAGAAAAACCTCGCTGCCTATTGCCAGACCAAGCACGCCATCGGCGTATCGAGCGGCACCGACGCCATCCTCTGCACGCTGATGGCTCTCGGAGTCGGCCCCGGCGATGAAGTGATCGTGCCGACGTTCACATTCTTCGCGACCGCCGGCTGCGTCGCCCGTCTCGGCGCCACGCCGGTCTTTGCGGATATCGAATACGGATCGTTCAATATCGACCCCAAGGAAGTCGCCTGCCGAATCACACCGAAAACCAAAGCGATTATTCCTGTCCATCTATTTGGGCAGATGGCCAAGATGGAAGAATTGCTCGCGTTAGCCCAGCAGAATCGCATCGCTGTGGTGGAAGATGCCGCTCAGGCCATTGGCTCTAAGCGTAACGACAAGCGTGCCTGCTCCATGGGCTCGGCGGGATGTTTGAGTTTTTATCCGACCAAGAATTTAGGTGCTTTCGGCGACGCCGGCGCGATCTGCACCAATGACGATTACCTGGCCGATCGCTGCAGAAAAATCCGCGTGCATGGTTCCGGCCACACCTACTACCACGAAATGATCGGCGGCATGTTCCGCATGGCGGGCATTCAGGGAGCTGTTCTCGATGTGAAATTAAAGTACCTCGAAGAATGGCACGAATCCCGCCGTAAACACGCCGCGATTTATGATCGCGCCTTTGCCGGCACTTCCATCATTCCGCCCGAAATTGACGAGCATAATTGGAGCATTTTCAACCAGTATTGCGTGCGCGTGCCCAATCGCGATGCGGTGAAAAAACAAATGGAAGAACGCAGTATTTCGACAGCGGTTTATTATCCGCTCCCGCTGCATCTTCAGCCATGTTTCTCTTATCTGGGATATAAAAAAGGCGATTTCCCCGAAAGCGAAAAAGCGTGCAGCCAGGTGCTGGCGCTGCCGGTTTATCCAGAATTGAATGAAGATGAAATTAAATACGTCGCCGAATCCCTGCGCGCTTTGGTCTAGAAATTCCCTGCGGGCTAGCCGCTTCAGCCGCTAGCAATTACCCCAAAAACGAAAATAAAACCTATAATAATTCATCATGTCAAATGCTCTCCGATGGGGCGTCCTCTCCACTGGCAACATCGCCCGGCAATTCGCCGCCGGCATAGTCGATTCTCGTCGCACCATCATCGCCGCCGTCGCATCGCGCAGCCAGTCATCCGCCAATACATTCGCCGCCGCTCATAAAATCCCCACTTCCTATAGCGATTACGATGCGTTGCTGCGCGACACAAACGTCGATGCGGTTTACAACGCATTACCCAATTCCCTGCACCACGAGTGGACGCTCAAAGCCTTGCGTGCCGGCAAGCACGTGCTTTGCGAAAAGCCATTGGCTGTCACGGTCGCCGAAGCTGAAGAAATGTTCGCCGTCGCGCGGCAGCAGGAGAGAATGCTGATCGAAGCATTCATGTATCGCGCCCATCCGCTCACGCATGCGGTTACGAACGAAATCCGCGCGGGCACCATCGGCCAGGTGCGCCTGATCCGCACCAGCTTCGTCTTTCGCATCTCCCGCACCGATGGCAATATCCGCTTCGATCCTAGATTAGCTGGCGGAGCGCTCATGGACATCGGCTGTTACTGCATCAGTTTTTCTCGCCTCCACGCTGGCTGCGATCCGGTCGAATTCCACGCCGTCGGCCATCTTCACGAATCCGGCGTCGACGATTGGACCGCCGCGACCATGAAATATCCCAACGGCGTGCTCGCCACTTTCACTTGCGGCATGGCTGTACAGGGGGACAACACCGCCAGCATCTGCGGCACCGACGGCTTTATTGAAACCGCTGTCCCCTGGAAACCGCCCGCTCAAGACGCAGGTTTTGTGATTGGCCATTCCACACCCCCAAAACAAGATTTCGCCGCCGGCAAAGCCCCACCCGCCCCACCTCGCCAACACAAAACCGTCTCCTCAGGCCAAAGCCTCTACGCTATCGAAGCCGACGCCTTCGCCGCCGCCGTTGCCGGAGAAATCCCGCCTTTCATTACCGAATCCGAATCCCTGACCAACACGCGCATCCTCCAGGAAATGCGCCGCCAAATCGGTCTGAAATTCTAAGCCCTTCTCACCCTCTTCTTACTCTTCTCACATCTTCCTCGCCCCCGGCAACGGATCCGCTCGGCTCGTCTGCGCAAACGCCGCCTGCCGCGCCCTACATCCTCTGCACCCTCCACATGGCTCGTTATTCTGCTCCACACAACTCCAAGTCTTTTCCAGCGGTGCGCTGACTTGATATGCCAGGTCCACCACTTGCCACGCTTCCAGTTCCGCAATCGGCATGACCAGTTCCAGCTCGCGCTGCCCACAGGAAATCTGCATCATCTCGTTCCAGATTTGGGCAAATTCCGTGGTCGCCGCCAATTCATCCCCGCCCGGCCCGACGCGCACGCCCATATAGACGGCGGCTGCCTGATAATGCGCCGCCAATCGCTCGGCTATCGCGATTAACGGCACTAAGTCCAATCGCTGCTGCGCCTGTGCCCCGGTCATGCGCGGATCGGCAGCAGAGGAGTTGTCGCTCAATCCCTGCAAAAAGGGCAATTCGAGCGAATATTCACGATAGGGTTTGAAATGTTCTACCTGCTGATCGTAGGCCGCGCGATTTTTAGGATGCAGGCCGCGCGTGATTTCGGCGTGCACTAGAATCGGCCGATACTTCTGCGCCGCCAGCGCCGTTACCACTGCCGAATTAATCGAGCCGCTATTGAGAACAATCGCCAAGTCCTTGGGCACTAGATCACTCCATGGTCAGCAATATTTTTAATATACCGGCACGCGCGGCATATTGCATGGCTTCAATACTTTGTTCGAGCTTCATGCGCTTGGAAATCAGGCTTATAACATCGACATTTTTTTCTGCCAGCGCGGCGATCGCTTCGCGGAATGGGCCGCAACGGCTGCCGACAATCTGAATCTCATCCACCACGGCTGGCGCTAAATTAATTGGCTTGCCCTTGGCGACAGTCGATTTCAGCACAATTGTTCCGCGCGGCCTGACCACCTGCATCGCCAGTTCCAACCCCTCGGCGCTTCCCGTGCAATCCACCACCACATCCTGATCGTGGCGCGGCGAAATATCCGCCAGCAATCGCGAGCGCACACCCCATTTTTCGCACAGCGCGAGTTTCTCGGGATGTTTTCCGATCATGCGTACCGGGCAGCCGCTGTTGCGAAGTACCTGAGCGCACAATAATCCAAGCCGCCCGTCGCCGAGGATGGTTACCCATTTGCGCCCATCGAGCTGAATCTGCTTGAGGATTTGAAACGCCGCCGCCAATGGCTCAACAAACACCGCCTGATCGCTATCCACATTCTTGGGCACCACGTGCAGATTCAGCGCCGGCAAACGCACGAAATCGGCAAAGCATCCATCATGATTCAAAATTCCCATCACTGTGCGATTACGGCAATGGCTGGACAAGCCAGACAGACACAAATCACATCGCCCACAAACAATATTGATTTCACCCACGACACGCTGGCCGACCAACTCTTTGCGTGGAGATTCAATTACCTGGCCAACAAATTCATGGCCTAGCACGCCTTTATAAGTCATGTAGCCGCGCGTGATTTCCAGATCGGTCGCGCAAATCCCGGCTTGCAAAACGCGGATCAGCGTGTCGCCATCGTGGGTAGGGGGCTCGCGCCGTTTGGCATCGAAGTGCAGAGAGGAATCGAAGACCAGGGCGCGCATATTCTATAATATCGGCAAAATCACCTGGAAAAAATCCGAAATCCGAAACACGAAATCCGAAACAAATCTCAAATCCAAACAAAGAAAATCCAAAACGGCTACCTCCGTCGTTTTGAATTTTCCTCTTTGAATTTTGAATTTGTTTCGGATTTCGGATTTAAATTTACGCCGCTTCCGGCACCAGCAATTTCTTCGCTGTGGTCAGCAGTTTGTCCATCTTCACCGGCTTCGTGAAATATTCACTTACTCCCAAGGTTTCAGCAAACATCTTGTGTCGCCCGCCAGTATTCCCCGTGATCATAATCACATACGGCTTTGTCTTGGGATTCTTTTTCACTTTGATTTTCTCCAGCACCAGAAATCCCGATCGCCCCGGCAGCATCATGTCCAAGACTACCAGGTCCGGCGGATTGGCTTCGGCCATTTCCACGGCCTTGTTCCCATTGCCAGCAGTATCAATCGTCGCCCCCGTCGGCTCAAACGCCGCCTGCATGCTGGAAAGAATATCGTTGTCGTCATCTACCAGTAAAATTCGCTTGCCGGAAAGTTCGCTCATAGGTCTCCAAGTTTGAACCTCTAATCATAGCGGATTGTTCGCTGCCGTTCTCGCATGCCAACATAAAAACTTTTGCTCGTTCACTGACCCACGGATTGCAATCCGTGAGCTTTGCCTCCAAAATACTCGCGCGACAAAATGAAAATTCCCCGAACCGTTCTTCGCGTTACCACCTTGCTATTCCTCGGCTTAGCCGTTGGTTGTGAAACCAATCCGCCAGCCCTTTTTCGTCCTCTTTACCTGCCTTCGATCCAAGTTGCTTCCAAAATGATGGACGATCCGATTTTTCCCGATAAACGCCGCAAGGGTGTGAATTACACCGTCGTCCGCCACGCTGGCAAACATCCACCCTATACGCAGAAGTACGCTCAGCTAGCCCAATCCGATTCTGATTACACCGTGCGTGCTATCGCGATCCGTGCTCTGAATCGCAGCCGCGATGCCTCCGCTACGCCAATTTTCATTCAACACCTCTCTGATGATCAGCCGCTGGTGCGCCTCGAAGCTGCCAAGGCCCTCAATCGCCTTCCCGACACTGCTGCTGTGCCTCTGCTCATTCAGCATCTCCAGCCTGCTTATGACACCGGCTCTCTCGACGATCGTGGCACGCCCATTCAACTTGAAGAAATTCAGGATGTCCGCATCGCCTCAGCCGAGGCGCTGTCGCATTACAAATCGATCAACGTGGCCCGGGCGCTGATTGACATGCTCGATAGCCGCGACTTCGGCCTCGCCTGGCAATCGCACCAAAGTCTTCTGGCAATTACTGGCAAAGATTTTGCGTATGATCAGGCAGCCTGGCTGAATTATCTCAGCAGCCATTCACTGGGCACCTGAACGAATTGATTCAATGATTCAATGAACCGATGATTCAATTCCTTGCCTCTCGCTTACCTCATCCTCGCGCATCAGAATCCATCGCAAATTGGGCGTCAGCTTAGAGCGATCTGGTCAAATGAGAATTTCTACGCGATCCATATTGATAAAAAATCTCCGCTGGATGTGCACCACGCAGTCGCGGAGTGTGCCCATAAATATTCCAAAGTCGAAATTATTCGTCCTCGCGCTATCCACTAGGGTGGATGGTCCATTGTTCAAGCTACCCTCGACGCAATCACCCTCTTAGCCAGGCAAGGTCCGTGGACGCACTTCATCAACCTCTCCGGCCAGGACTATCCGCTCAAATCGCAGGCGCAAATTGTGACTGCATTATCCCCGCATACCAATCAGAGTTTTCTCGAAACTAAGGAAGTCACGGAAATAGGCCGCTTAGATCGGCTCAGTTTTTTCCATCTCGAACTCTCCAAGCGCGTCTATCGCCTGCAAATCCGTCGAGATATTCAGCGGCGCTGGTCTCCATATTGGGGCTCGCAATGGTTTATTCTCCATCGCGCTCTGGCAGAATTCTCTATCTCTGCCTCCGCTTGCTTGTTCCGCCGCTATTTTCGTCACACCGCGATCCCAGATGAATTTTTCTTCCCCACGCTGGCAATGAACAGCGAGTTCCGCACGCAAATCATCCCCAAAAATCTTCGCTATGTTGATTGGCCTCTCGATTCCACCGGCCAACTCGAACATTACCCGCGCACGCTGGATGCCAGCGATCTTCCCAAAATCTTCGCCACACGCGACATTTTTTTCGCCCGCAAATTCGCGGATGAGAGTTCATTGGATGAATTAGACCGTCGCCGAAACGCTGATTAGCGGGCGAATCGCGATATACAAACGATCTGGATGATCGTAACCCTCCAGCATCGCATCTCGCTCATATTTAAACCCCGCTTTTTCCACGACCCGAATCGATGCCACGTTGGCTGGATCAATCAACGCGACCAGTTTCGGAATCTTCAGAATTCCAAACGCATAATCTCGCACGGCTAAAAGCGCTTCGGTTGCATATCCCGCGCCCCAATACGCCCGCGCCAGGCGAAATCCAATCTCGGTTTCGTTTACAGCCACTCTTCCTGCGAACCGGCTCAAGCCGCAATACCCAATCACCAAATCATCGCTCTGCCGCACGACCGCCCACATGCCAAATCCCCATTGGCTATACAAATCATCAATCCATCGCTCCACCCATTCCCGCACCTTAGCCGGCGTTTTGGTTCCGGCACTAAAGCGCATCACCTCACTATCGCTGAAGATTGTTTCCATTGCCTCACAATCATCTCCGTGAAGTTTTCGAAGAATCAAGCGCGATGTACGGGCGATAATCATTTTCGAGGTAGGGTGGGCACCGCCCGACAAAGAAAAATGGTGGGCGATTCCTACCTACATACCCTGGTTCGCTGCAGTTGTTTTTTCTCGTTGAATACATTCAACGGCTAACCGAACTATTCCATCGACATTCTCGAACAATTGCCAGTCGACAACAATTCCCAATCGCTTTGCGCGAAAGTTCCACATACTAGATACATCCTCCCACTCATCTCCCATCGTCTCCCACGGAGGATTACGGCGGACAAAATCCTCAATACGATCAATTGGACGTAATTTCTTGGGATCAAGGTTTGCACCCTTGCAAATTGACATCCATGCAATATCGAAAACATCACACGGAATAGTCGAATTTATGTAGAACTGCATCCAGATCTCATCTGTGCTGAGATTAGGTCTGTCCGCTAGTATTTGATTCCGTATCTGAACGTGCAACCGGCCGTAACATACAGTTCCAATAATGATCACGATTACAGAGAGAGCTATAGCAATTAGATTAAACATAGCTCGTACGGGTGCCTTCGGCACCTGGCATTAAATAGCCGCTGAAACTTTCCAACACTCATACTTTGGAATACCCGAGTTCATGCGGTCCCATCGGAAGAACCGACAGTACTACTAGGCGATAAGAACCAATTGTAAAGATAGAAACTCGAAACCATCTTTCTGATCCATAGGTCGTGTCGAAGATAACTTCTGATCCTTGAGTAAATTCTTTACTGAGCGTAGACGGCACAACGGGTGCAATCAATGAAAGTATATCTGATGCGGATATCGTTGAGCTCTGAAGGTTTCTCCAACCATCGCGGCACCGAACCATCGGAGCGTGATCCGGGATTAACATAATATCTGTAGCATCTCTGCTTATGCAGGTTAGGCAAAGTCTACACAAATCATATTCCATACTTACCTTGTTACATAATAAACAAAACAAGACACTGAGCCAAAGGAACCTGCTACCGCCCAAATTCATAAACATGCACGCCCAATGGCCCGAATTGCTCGCGCAGAATCCCGTTGCTGATATTCACATTCCGTTTTTCATCCACCACGCTTGCGGTTCCGTTTAGCCCCGACAAATGCAAGGATACTTCCGCTGGCTTCATGCTACGATTCACAGCTACGATAATTGTCCGTCCGCCATGCCGTTTAATGATTGCGCTGAATGGGATATTCGCGGGTTCAAATGCGGGATGCTCCGCCGCGGCTTCCATCCAGAAATCCGCTCGCTTGCTGATCTCTTTCACGATTCCTTGCAGTGCTTTCCAATGCGCTGCTTCCGGGTCTTCGCCGATGCCGCGCGTGACTCCGCCGCCATAGTACATCAGGCCCTTGGCTCCGGCACAGATGGCGGCGTAGGCTTGCGCTCGATATTCCTGAATGGTGGGATAATCCGTGCTTTTGCGCTGCCGATAACTTTGTACGCCGATCCAGACGGGCTTGTCTGTATTCCTTTTCAGAAAAAATGCTGGCAACACCAATTCACTATTGCTCGCCCCTTCATCGCCCTGAAGTGCGCCGGCAGATAAATTCTTAAGTGGAAACGGATACCACCACCACATCCCCATATCCATCTGATTCGCTGGAAAGAAATTCGACCGATCCCCCATGCGGGCAATCGTATCGCGGCTGTCGCCGATCATGATCGGGTGATACGGATCTTCTTCGCGAATGATCTGCACCATCGTGCGAAGGTCGGCCAGCGACATATCACCTCGGGCGATTCCTTCTTCTTCATCCCAGGCCAGTAGTGCAGGATGATTCTTAAACATGCGGACGCGGCGTCGGAAGGCGGTCCAATCGTGGGCAAATACAAATCCGCGCGGGATCAGGAAGATTGCTTTGAAGCCATATTTTTCGCTGTCATCGAGAAATTTCTGCGCGGCCAGATCATCGGGTGCTTCTCCCTCAACCACATCGGCGGCGTTGTATGCGTGGGATATGGTGAATCCACCAGCCTGTAAACTTTTCCAATCCGATCCGTTGAAGACGCCCAGGGGAAAAATTGCGTGGCCATCGTAGACAGGATAGCCGGCAGCGTTGATTGTCACGCTGGCCAATTTGCGCGGAATGATTCTCCAATGTTGCTCGGTGGTGATTGTTTTTCTATTGTGTGGAAAAAAATGAGCGATGATTTTGTATTGGTCGATCGGCGCGGATGCGGCGTTGATGGAATATGAATTGGCTCCGTCGGCCAGATCGCCATTGGAATTCCACGATCCCCAGATTTTTCCTTTTCCATCGACGACATCGATGCGAATTTTGCCGCCGTTCCGCAGGCTATTGCGTACGGCGAGATCGACCAGTCCCGTAAAATGCGGTGCTCCGTCCTCAACTACCCAATGCGTGGGCGAAGGTGGCTCAAGCACCAGGGCCTCAGGAACATGCACCGGTTGCACGGTTGCGAAGATCGGTTCTTTCCCCCGATACATCACCAGATAAAGCTCGCGATCCCCGCGATGCTCTGCCGCCACCGGCACGGAAACTTTTTGCACCGTCTTCCCGTTCAATACAAATTCCAAGAAGTGCCGCTCCGCGCTCGGCTTCGTTGTTGCAGCTTTCGCGCGCACAATAGCCTGTGTCGACGGCACGGCTTTTTTACTTGGATCTTCTTCGTCATCGTCGTCATCTGCTGATTGCGTGGTGCGCTTGTGCCTGGTGATTGGCTGGCTCGCGGCTAATCCAGTAGTGGGGCGAGTTACAGGCTTGGCGGCGGTTTTTTTTGTCGGCTCCGGCGGAGCAGGACTGAGAATGCTCTCCACCGTCACCGTTCCGCGCTCGCCGGTGCGATTCATCACAACGACCGGCATCTCTTCCAATCCTGGCGATAACCTCCCATGCAATGGCGGCACCTGCACCACGAGCGGCAGGGGAGTGATGACGCTTACATCGTCGATCCAGATCGTTCCATGGCTATAAGCAAATCCAATCATCAGCCGCATGCGCGTAACATTCGGCGGCACCCAAATATCCCCGCTCATTTTTTCCCATTGGTTATCCAGCTTCGTCGCTGAATCAAATTTCTCCAGCCGCCGCCCCCTCCCATCCTCCTGCGAAAAATCCCCCAGCAAAATGACATGCCCCGGTTTCACCAGTACATCCTTGCATTTCACCCACGCACTCGCCGATATTTTTTCCGCACCCGCCACCTCAATCGGTTCGCTCTCGATATACGCCCGGCTCATTTCCTTGGCCGCGATCCGCACGCTTGTCTTACCTTCGTGGGCAACTTGATTATCGGTCGTGAAAATTGGACCGGAGCCAAACAATGTTTTGCTCCAGTGAGGCGGAAGCGCATTTCCCGGTGCCCCTTCCAATCCCGGATTGGCAATCAAATTCCCCCGTACAATCGTCGGCAAGACAAAGCAGAATACGATCAGCCAAATCCATCTCATCATCGTATTTCTATCATGCATAGAAGCCTGCAATCGTTCCATTCCGCTTCACAAAACATTTCATAAAAGTTGACAGCCAAATAATTTACATTTTCCGGGAAGTTTTTCCCAAGCGCGCGCAACTATATCCCCAGCCGACCGCGGGGTCGGACAAAAGGTTTTAGAAACAGAATTTTTGGACAAAAGGAGATCAACCATGTCCAAGCAACGTGCGATCTGGACTACACTGGCGGCTCTTTTTCTCTCCCTTTCATTGGCCGGCATGGCCTGCGCCCAAGACAACGGCGGCGGTCCTCCCCCGGGCGGACAGGGTGGCCCCGGCGGTCCTCCCGGTGGCGCTCCCGGCGATAACGGTGGTGGCGGCGGGCGCCGGCGCTTCGACCCGCAACAAATGATGCAGTATCGCATGAATCAAGTGAAGGAAGATTTGGGGGCTAGCGATGATGAATGGACCGCTTTGCAGCCCAAGGTACAGAAAGTCATGGAAGCGCAGATGGAAGTGATGCGCGGCCGTATGCGTGGCCGTCGTGGCGGTGGTGGCTTTAATGGCCCTCCGGGCGGCGATCAAGCCAGCCAGAGCGCTGTTGATAAAGCGATGGCGGATCTCCAGGCTTCGGTGAATTCGAATGCGGCTGCCGATGATCTGAAGAATAAGCTCCAAGCTTTGCGCGATGCCCGCGCCCAGGCGATGGCCGATATGACCAAAGCCCAGGCCGATCTTAAGAGCCTGCTCACGCAGCGCCAGGAAGCGCAGCTGGTTCTGGATGGAGTTCTGGAGTAAAAGCGGTTTGTACGAGGTATGGCTTTACCGGCGTGGTCGCCTCAAAAACGACCACGCCTCTTTAGATATTAGATTGTAGTTTCCATGGCTGATTTTGTATCCATGCTCGTTCGCGATGGCCTGGTGAATGACCAGGTGGCTGGCCGGGTGCGCCAGTTGATGCTCGAAGGCAAAGGGCCCGAAGAAGCGGTGCTGCAGGCCGACGGTGTTCCCGAAGAATCGCTGATTCGATTTCTCTCCAAAACCTTCGATGTTCCAACCATCGATCTGGAAAAGCGCGATCTGCCCAAGGATTTACTCAGCCGTTTTCCTGCTCGGTTGTTGATTCATCACCGATTGCTGCCGGTCGAAGAAAAAGATGGCGTGATTCTGGTCGCCACGCATCATGTGTTTGATTCGACGGGCATGGATGAACTTCGCCTGGCGACCGGCATGCATTTGCAGCCGGTGCTCGCTCCGCTCACTGAGATCGATCGGGCGATGAAGAAATATCTCGGCGTTGGCGCTGATACGCTGCAAAGCCTGATGTCGGATACTGCTGACATTCAGGTGATCGACTCGGAGCGCGATGACGAGCTGGATCTTTCCGCTGCTGCTCAGGACGCCTCGATCATCAAGTTCGTGAACCAGATTTTGACTGAGGCAATTGAGAACCGCGCTACCGACGTGCACTTTGAGCCGTTCGAGGATCAATTGCGCGTGCGCTACCGTATCGACGGCATTTTGCAGCAAGCCAATATTCCGAATCATGTGCGCCGTTTTCAGGCGGCCATCGTTTCGCGCTTGAAAATTCTGGCGCATCTGGACATCGCGGAAAAGCGCGTCCCGCAGGATGGGCGCATTAAGCTAAAAATCGCCGGGCGCGAAATCGACGTGCGTGTTTCGATCATCCCGATGCTGCATGGCGAAGCGGTCGTGCTGCGTATTCTCGATCGTGGCGACACGATTCTCGGCACCGGCCACCTCGGCATGGCGCCGCGCGATCAGAAAGCGTTCGACAGCATTCTCGAACTGCCGCACGGCATCGTGCTGGTTACCGGTCCGACCGGCTCGGGCAAAACCACCACGCTTTACGCGGGTCTTTCTGAGATCAACGACACTGAGCGCAAGATCATCACGATCGAAGACCCGGTCGAATACCAGCTGCGCGGCGTCAATCAGATTCAAGTCAATTCCAAAGCGAATCTCACTTTCGCCGCCGGCCTCCGGGCCATCCTCCGCCACGATCCCGACGTGGTTCTCATCGGCGAAATTCGTGATAAAGAAACCGCTGAAATCGCGGTGCAGGCTTCGCTCACGGGCCACCTGGTGTTCTCCACCCTGCACACCAATGACGCCCCCAGCGCCGCCACGCGTCTGATCGACATGGGCGTGGAATCGTATCTGATCGCCTCCTCACTGGAAGTGGTGATGGCGCAGCGGCTCGTGCGCGTGATCTGCCCCAAGTGCAAAATCGAAATGCCACATCTGGAAACCGAGCGCCTGCGCGAGCGCTTCGGCGATGTGCTTCCGTCAGTTATTTATAAAGGTTCTGGTTGCCGCCATTGTCAGAACACCGGCTACCGAGGGCGCACCGGGATATTTGAGCTGATGGTGGTCACCGATGAAATCCGCATGCTGATTCTCAATCGCCAGCCTTCCACGTTTATCCGCAAGGTCGCTGCGAAGGATGGAATGCAAAGTCTTCGCACTGACGGCTGGCGGCTCGTGCGCGAGGGCCGAACCACGCCCGAGGAAGTAGTGGGGGCCACTAAGGATGAAGGAGATATTGGATGATTGTTAGTTGATAGTGGTTAGTTGTTAGTTGTTGAAAAGCAATACAACTAACCACTATCAACTAACAACCAACAGATTCTTATGGCTTCTTTCGCTTACATCGCTCTCGATTCAGCCGGCCGCCAGACTACCGGACAGGTGGATGCCGAATCGCGCACCAATGCGCTGGATCAGGTGATGGCGCTCGGGCTCTCGCCCGTGGAGGTGAAAGAAAAAGCCTCGGAGAAAGCAGTCCCGGCCATCAATAAGCCGCCTGCTTCGGTTCGCCTCTCAGCTTCCGTGGTCGAATCGTTTACGCGCGAACTGGCGAATCTTCTCGCTGGCGGATTGCCGCTTTCGCGCGCATTGCAATTGCTGAAGCGCGAAGCAGCCAATCCGACTGCTCGCTACGTCTGGGGATCCATTCACGACGATGTGGTAGGCGGTACACCATTGGCCGAAGCGCTGGCGAAATGGCCACGTGCTTTTACTAATGTTTATGTCGCCATGGTCCGTGCCGGCGAAGCAGGAGGATTTCTGGAATTAGTGCTTCAGCAAATCGCCGATTTCCGCAGCCGCGATCAGGAACTCAAAGGCCGGGTTAAAGGCGCCATGATCTATCCCGCTCTGCTGGCTGTCCTTGCCGTCGGTGTGGTAATCTTCCTGCTCACTTTCTTCATTCCGCAATTCAAAGAAATTTTCGCCGAAGAAGGCGGCTCGCTTCCGATGATCACGCAGATTGTCGTCGGCATCAGTCACTCGATCTCTCGCTATGGCCTGATTCTTGTCGGCTTGATCGTCGCCGGTGTGGTTCTCGCCCAGCGGGCCCGCAACACTGAATCAGGCCGCCGTTCCATCGAGCTTTTTTTCCTCCGCATCCCAGGTCTTGGCATCGTCATCTCGCGTTTTGCCTTGGTGCGCTTTTGCCGCATGCTTGGCACGCTCGTAAACGCCGGCGTTCCCCTTGTCAGCTCCCTAAAAGTCGCCAAGGAAGCGCTCGGCAACCAGACCCTCGCCGATGCAGTTGCCCAGGCCATCGAACAGGTTCAGCGCGGTGAATCGCTCGCCAAGGCGTTGCGAAATCATCCGCGTCTTTTTCCTTCCTCGGTTGTCGAAACTATCACCGTTGCCGAAGAAACTGGCCGCTTGGACAAAGAACTCACCCGTATCGCAACCGCTTACGAAGCCGACCTCGATCGTCGCCTCCGCATGCTGGTTTCACTGGCCGAGCCGCTCATGCTATTCGCGATGGCCGCCATCATCGGCACTGTCGTCATCGCAATGATTCTGCCTATTTTCAATCTATACGACGTGTTTCATTAATCGGAGCAATTTATGCAAACAATCACACGACAAAACTCCCAAAGCCGACGGATAGCCATCCGTCGGGATTCTTCTTCAGCGTTCCCCGGCCTGAGCGCAGTCGAAGGCAGCGTTCATCGTTCAGCGTTCACACTGATCGAACTGCTCCTGGTGCTGGTCATCCTCACCGTACTAGCATCCGTAGTTGTGCCCAAGCTCACCGGTCGCGCCCAGGAAGCCAAAATCGCTGCCGCGCGCACCACAGTCAAACAGCTCGACGATTCCATGGATCTTTTCGAGCATGACATGGACCGTTACCCCACCACTGAAGAAGGCCTCGGCGCCCTCATGGTCCCGCCCAGCAATTCCCAGGACTGGAAGGGTCCCTATATCAAAGGCAGCAAACTTCCCGTCGACCCCTGGAATAATCCTTATAAATATCAATACCCCGGCCAGCACAACATCAACGGCGTAGACATCTGGTCCTCCGGCCCTGACGGCCGCGACGGCACCGAAGACGATATCACCAATTGGCAATAACCATGGAACCAAGAAGGCTGAAGGCTGAAGGCGGAAGGATGAAAAAAGATGCGCCCAATCCGCGCGCTTCTGTTTCATCCTTCATCCTTCATCCTTCATCCTTGTCTTCTGCGTTCACATTAATCGAGCTTCTGCTGGTCATGGTTATTATTGCCATTATCATCGGCGAGGCCGTCCCCAACCTGCGCGGCTTTCTCATCGGCTCGCGTCTCGAAAATGCCGCCAACAATCTCGTCGCCAGTTGCAACTACGCCCGCACGGAAGCAATCTCCCAGGGCCGCACCTATCAGATCTCGGTCGACTCCAACAATTACGACATTCTCTATGAAGACGTCACCCAGCAGAAATTCGTCTCGGCTGGTACCTCCATCGCCCGTCACGATTCCCTCGGCGACATCCGCGTGTCTCTTTCGCGTGACGACCAATCCCCCGGCGACCACGTCAACTTCTATGCCGACGGCACCACCGAACCCGCCACCTTCACTTTAGTCCAACCGAATGGTGGCACTTCCAAAATTGTCTGCCTGTCTCCATCAGAACGCTTCCACGTTGTGAAGGGAGAAACCAGATGAACGCTGAACGCAGAACGATAAACGCTGAAACTGGAATGGAAGCCAGAAGTTGTCCGCCATCTATTCTGGCTTCGCGTCGGCGTTCATCGTTCATCGCTCATCGTTCAGCGTTCACATTAATCGAAGTCCTCACCACCATGCTCGTCATGGCGATCATCCTGCCGGTGGCGATGAGCGGCATCTCCGTCGCCCTCCAGGCTGGCGAAATGGCTAAACGTACTTCCATCGCGGCCACGCTGGCTGATGGAAAATTAAATGAACTCGCTTCCAACACGGCCATGACCAGCGACGGCAGCCAATCCGGGAATTTCTCTGAGCAGGGCTACCCCGACTACCAATGGGAGGCTACCACCAGCACCCTGTCATTAGGCCTGACCCAAATCGACGTGCAAGTCACCTTCCAAATCCGCGGCCGCCCCCGCACCACCGATATCTCCACGGTGATCTATCCGCAGGGAGGAACCACGTCGTGAGTTGGTGCTCCTCGTATATCTGTGCTTTCCAGAAGAGCCGAGGCGTCTTCGCCCCGGGATTTCGGGCCGAGGACGGCCCGGCTCTACCAGCGCAGTCCCTCTCTTCTTCATCGTTCATCGTTCATCGTTCAGCGTTCACTTTGCTGGAACTAATCCTCGCCATGTTCATCACCTGCCTGCTGGCCATCGCTCTCTCCGGCAGTTTGTGGACCGCTTTCCGCGCCAATGATTCTGCTTACGCTGCCATCGACGCGCCTCGCCAGATGCAGATCGCTATGGAATTGATTGGCCGCGATCTCCAGGACGCTCTGCCCGAATCGCAAACCAATTCTGCCGATCCAACGACGGCTCTGATTGGCCCCTTCGAAGGCGAAGCGCAAGGCAGCAATTCGCAGCTCGGCCCCACGATTGAGTTTTACGCCATTCTATCCGGCGTGGATTCGAATGATCCCACCAAAGCCGATGGAATGAAGCGCATCGATCTCGAACTCACTTCGCTTGATGATGGCACGCAGGCATTGGTGGAAAACATAAACCCCGCGCTGCCGGGCGATCAGCAGTTAATCACCAGCGGCCAATCCTCGCTGGCACCACCCGTTGCTAAAGTTCTGTGCCGCAATGTCGCCTCGTTTACCGCTCAATATTCCGATGGCCAAAACTGGTACGACACCTGGGACGCGACCGCTTATACGCCCACGTTTAATCTGCCAATGGCTGTGCAGATCACGGTGCAATTAAAACCCACCCCCCTCGAAGCTGCCAAGGGGCGCGAAGGAATGTCGATGACAAAGACCTTCGCGATCCCCACCGGGTTGCTGATCAACACCACGACGGGGGGGACGTCATGATCGGCTTGAAGCGTCCACAATATTTCTATGATTCCGCTTCTTGCGCTGAGCTAAGCAAGCCGAACGCTGAACGCAGAACGATGAACGCTGAAGGGAAAAGACAAGCCAGAATCCGGAAGCCAGTAGCCAGAATAGATGCTTCCGAACATCTGGCTTCCGGCTCCTGGCTTCTGGCTCCTCTTCATCGTTCATCGTTCATCGTTCATCGTTCAATTCGGCATTCTCCTCAGCGTCGCGGCACTGTATTAATCGTCGCCCTGGGAATTCTCTTCGTCATTGCCGCGCTGGTGGTGACGCTAGGTCGTTCGATGTCCGTCGAAGCCACCGCTTCAGCCAACTATTCCGCCGCTGTCCAAGCTGGCGCCGTCGAGCGCGGCGCTGAGCAATACGTCATCGGCATGCTCATGCAGCTGCAGCAGGAAGGCACCAGCTTCTACGATCTTCCCGACAGCGATTTCGCAGCGGTCAAAATCGGTGACGGCTATTTCTGGATCGTTCGCCCCAATTACGTCAACGATCCCGAGTTCTCCCAGTTCGGCATCGTCGACGAATCCGCGAAGATTAACCTGAATGCTTTGAATAACTGGGCGGCCCCCGATCAGGGCCTGATGTCGATCGCCGGCGTTTCACAGGATGCTGCCGACGCGCTGCTCAGTTGGTCTGGCCAGAACGGCGGCGGGGATTATGGTTCCTATTACGCCTCACTCCCCACCCCATATCAGACCAAAGGCGGCCCGTTCGAATCCGTCGAAGAACTTCTTCTCGTTGACGGCTTCACGCGCGAATTGCTGTATGGCCAGAATATTCCCAACGCTGAGAGCAATAGTCCAACGATTGGCCTGGGCTCTCAAATGACCACGCCGGGTTTGAATATCAACGACACACTTCCTGATGGCATCGCCTCGCTTTTCACCGTCTACACCCTCCCCGTGGCCGGCGCACGCGGCACGAGTCCCACGCCCAAGGTCAATGTCGTCGATGCTCCACGCGAAGTTTTGGTTGCCTTGATGGAGGGCAACGGCCTATCCGATTCCGACGCAGACGCGATCATTTCGGCTCGCAACGTCGACGATCAGGACACCTCCAGCGAACAATCCGCCCTGGGCAATGATTGGAACGGCATCGAAAATTTCGTCACCGGCACATCCCAAACCCTTCAGGGCCAATATTCCGCCGACATCGTCGCTGTCAGTGGCAACGGCAAATCATTCAAGCGGGTCCGTGTGGTCATCGACGCCAGCGAGACCAATTCGGCCACGCCCGTCATTATCTATCGTCGCGACATTACCGACCTGGGTTGGCCTAGCAATCTCGATCCGGAAATTTTAACCAATCTGCGCGCCGGCCAACCCATTTCCGACGCCCAGGACATCTCGCAAGTTGGGAGTTCCATTTGAAACGAGCCAGCGGAACATTCTTAGGCATATCCGTCACCGAGCGCGGATTTTCCATCGCCGAAGCCACCAGCTCTGCCATCACCCAAACTGCGCAGTGGCAAAGCCCAGGTACTTTGCCTGGGATGTCCCCCGAAGATCTTGCCACCGCAGGTAATGCTCTGAAACAATTCCTCAAGCAACATAATTTCTCCGCGACCAAGACTATCATTGGCTTTCCCGCCAAATGGATCACCGCTCGTCCCTGGCCCGTGCCACCGTCGGCATCAACTGCCGCCCACGCCATTTTGCGTCTGGCTGCAGAACGTCAATTTCCGCCAGAATTAAAAGACTTCACCTTCGACTATGCCGGCGAAACCAGCGCCACCGAGCAAACCTCCGTTCTCCTGGCTGGCACTTCGCAGCAGCGCATCGCGCAAATCATTCAGATCGCCGAAAAGGCTGGGCTGAATGTTCAAGGCATCACCAGCACGACCTTGGCTCTGGCGGTGATGTTGCCACGCGACAAAAAAATTCTCGTTGCCGTTTCTCCCGATGGCACCGAATTGGTCACGCAATCCGATGCCGGCCCGCGCTCGCTGCGCCATCTTTCCGTCGCCGGTGAGCAGCTTATTTCTTCCAATGGTTCCTCCGCCCCCGCGCTGGCGATGCTGGGCAGTGAATTGATGCGGGCTTCTCTTGCTCAGGGCAATAGCGAATTGCTCCTATGGGATAGCGCGGGCCTTCGCCGTGATTCGATTAATGCTCTGCGTGAGCGCTACAACCTGAATCTCTCCGCCGCCACCGATCTCTCTGGCGTGCCCGTGCAAGCCAGCGAATTTGGACCTGCCGCGGCGCTGGCTCTCGTGGGCGCTCGCGGCGAGGAATTGCCGCTCGATTTTCTTCATCCGCGTCTCGCTCCCCCCAAAGAAAATCTTTTTGGCAAAAAAGTCTATTGGGGCATCGCCGTCGCAGTTCTGCTGATCGTGGTCATCGGCTCCTATTTCTATTCCATCAATCAGCAACAAGCCCAGCTCGACCAGATGAATCAGGAACTCCACGACGAGCAACCCCGCGTCGTTAATGACAAAGCCACCGAAGCGCGCATGGCCATCGCCGATCAGTGGTACGCCACGCGTCCTTCGATGCTCAATTGCCTGAACCATGTCACGGCAGCCTTCCCCCAGGAAGGTGTAATCTGGGCAACTCAAATTTCCATGCGCGACAACGGCATGGGCACCGTCACTGGCCGATCGCGCGATCAGTTCGAACCCTTGGCGGTGTATGACCGCATGAAAAATGATCATGCGTTTTCAAAGGTAGTTGTTAACGACATCAGGCAAGGGACTGGAAATACCAGTCGAACCTGGACTTTCTCAATTAGTTTTACTTTTGCATTATGATTAAGCTCAATCCGCGCGAGCGGAAAATTGCCATTATCGTAGCCGTCTGCCTGGGCACCTGGGCGTTTTATGAATTGGCCCTGACGCCGCTCATGGCGCAGCAGGCCGATCTCCAATCGCAGATTGATGATGCAAACAGCGGATTGCGACAGAACAAGCAATTGAAGTTGAGAGCGCAAATGGATGACAAACGCTGGCATCTCATGGAGAAGTATGGCCTTCATACCGATCCTGCCACTTCCGAGAGCCAGATGCTGCATGCAATTGAGAATTGGGCGCGGGATGCGCAGTTATCGATGACGGGGAATAAGCCCGATCGGGCAGAGGCACAGAAGCCATTTGAGCGAATTACCTTTCATGTCAGCAGCACGGGGAATCTGATGGCGATCAATCGGTTTTTGTGGGATGTGGAGACAGCAACCATTCCAACGCGAATTGAGGATTTGAATATCACCGCGCGCAAGGAAGGGACGAATGATCTGTCGCTTTCAGTGGCGATATCGACGCTATGCGTGGTCCCTTCTTCGACGCAGCCGACAGGGGGGTTAACACGATGAAATATGGTTTATTGTTAGTGCTTGGATTGTCGGTGGGAGTGTTGGGGGCGAGTTCGTCTTCGACGGCGCCGCCGCTGCTCCCGCGCAGGCCGGTATCGTTTCAGCAGAGTTTTGGTTTGCTGGAGCGGAGGAATATTTTTGATTCGAGTCGAAATGGAGATGTTTCGGAACGTCCACGAACGACGGAAATCCTCCAGCCACGGCGGGATTTGCAGACGCTTACCGGGTTGGTTCTGGAGGATGGGGCCTATTCAGCTTTCGTGGAAGATGGGCAGAGCAATGTCACTACGAAATATCGTGTAGGCGATACGACGCCAGGCGGAAAACTGACCAGTGCCGGGATGGATTCGATTACGTTGCAGGCCGGTGGCAGAACCATTCACGTCTGGCTGGGGCAGAATCTTTCGGGCATGGCGCCGGTGGCGACGACGAATCCAACGACGGAGCCGATCGGACCAGGCGGAGACATGATCGAGCGGCTGCGGCAACGGAGACTGCAGGAGTTGCATCAGTAAGAAAGCAAGGACGGTTCGACAAGCTCACCGCAGGCAAGACGTTGAATGCGGCAAGGGAAGAAAAGATCAGAGACAAGATACTACACAACAGAAGACGGCAAGGGCAGAAAAAGAAAAGATCAGGAGTTATGGACATGGGCAAAAATATGACGGGACAATGGCGGAGAAGTCTGGTGTTGGCACTTGCAGCGGCGCAGGTGTTTGGAGCGGTTTCGTTTGCACAGTTTATTCCGCCGCCTTCATCGAACTCACAGGCGCCAGCAGCGGCGCCCGCGCCGCAAAATCCAGCGGATGTACAAGCTCCGCCCACTGTTCCGGCGCCAGTGACGCAGCCTACAACGCAAGTTACCACTGCGCCGTCTTATTCCAGCACGCCGATGGTGCAGGCAGTCCCGGGGGATGGATTGCTGTTGAATTTTAAAGATGCTTCGATTGATAGCGTGCTGGATCAGTTATCATCCGTGGCCGGATTCATTGTTGTGCGGCAGACGACGGTGAGCGGACGGATCACACTGGAAAGCAAAAAGCCGGTGAGCCGTGATGAAGCGATCTCATTGCTGAACACAGTGCTAAAGACCAACGGCTACGCAGCGATTCAGATGGGTCGGATTTTGAAAATTATGAGCACTGATGCCGCGAAGAAGGCGAATATCCCCGTGCACGTGGGGAATGAACCCAACGATATTGCTGATACGGATGAACTGATCACGCAGGTGATCCCGATCCGCTATGCCGATGCAGTGCAGCTCAAGACGGATTTGACGCCGCTGATTAATTCCAATGCGGATGTGACAGCCAATGCATCGAGCAACTCGATCGTGGTGACGGACACCTCATCGAATATCAAAAGGCTCGTGGAAATTATCAGCTCGATGGATACGCACCTGGCTACCTCGTCGGACGTCAAGGTATTTCAGTTGAAATATGCCTCGGCGGCATCAGCGGCGAAATTGATCAATGATGTCTTCGCCCAGAGCACGCAGGTAGGCAATACGCAGACCGAGCCCGGGGTAAGCGGCAGAGGTTTTGGTGGATTCCGTGGCTTTGGTGGTTTCGGCGGAGGCTTTGGCGGGGGCTTTGGTGGTTTCGGCCGGGGCGGCGGCGGAGCGCCTACGGCGCCGGGAACTCCCGGCGCGGCGCAACAGCGCAAGGAAATCCCAGTTGTAGCCGATTCGGATGATCGCACGAATACCGTGGTGGTATCGGGCCCATCTGATACGCTCGAAGTGGTAGCGCGCGTGCTGCACGACCTGGATGCAAATCCGGCTATGCAGCAGTCGGTGTTTGTCTACAACCTGCAGAATGGCAATTGCGATGATCTGGCTAATGTGCTCAACGCGCTGATCAACGGCAGCAGCCTGCCGACATCGAGCAAGGGTTCGGGAATCAGCTCGGTGACCAATTCCAGTGGCAACCGAGGCGGCGGATTTGGTGGCGGAGGAAGTTCGGGAGGATCGTCTGGATTTGGTCAAACCTCGATTCAGCGCTCCACACCGGGTGGGGGAGCATTTTCAGGTGGAGGTGGGGGCTTTGGCGGTGGATTCGGTAGCCTGTTCGGGCGCGGCGGTACACTTTCGAGCAGCTCACAGCAGTCGGTGGACGATCTGGAAGGGCAGGCAGTTATCGTGCCCAACGACGATACCAACTCGCTGCTGATCATGACCGCGCCAAAGAATTACGACCGCATCAAGATGATTCTGGATGAACTGGATCGGCCCGTGGCACAGGTGCTGATCAAGGTGCTTGTGGCGGAAGTGACGCACGAAAATTCGAGCGATCTTGGCGTGGAAATCTCCAATATCAATCTGAATGCGGGTGGCACAGGGCAATTTATCGGGACGGATTCGCAGGTGGGTACGCCACCTCTGGCCGTTCCTGGCACGACTGCCCAGCCGCTGACTCCGGGCTTTGGCCTTTCTAGTCCGTCGAGTGTCACTGGCGGTAACGGCGGATTTGTAGCGCGTATTGTCGGTAGCGATGCGACGGCAACGCTTCGTGCCTTGGCGGTGGATAATAAGCTCGACGTGCTTTCCAGGCCGTATATTCTTACCAGCGACAATCAGCTGGCGAGCATTATTGTCGGGCAATCGGTACCGATCCCGACCAACAGCCGCGTGACGGATGAAGGGGAAATCATCAACTCGCTGACTTATCAGAATGTCGGCATTATTTTGAACGTGACGCCGCACATTAATCCGCAGGGATTGGTGACGCTGGACGTGGATGCCGAAGATTCACAACTCAGCGGTCAAACCGTGGCAATCACTCAGGGCCTTGGGGCTCCGATCATTGATACACGTAGCGCGCAGAATGAGGTGGCGATTCTGGATGGACAGACGATTGTGATTGGCGGAATGATGCAGGATCAGAAGAATCAGACTGTTCAGAAAGTTCCTTTGCTGGGCGATATTCCGTTGCTGGGGCTACTCTTCCAGCGGAATACGGATGATAAGACCAAGACGGAATTGCTGTTCTTCCTGACCCCGCACGTGGCGCAAAAGCCTGCGTATTTGGATGCGATGAGCAAGGATGAGATGAAGGGAATGAAACTGACGCCCAATGCGGTGCAGCCGGGCATGTTCCAGGATTACATGCGCGATATGCAACGCGGAACGACCCAGCCCACCACCGAACCGACAACCAAGCCGACTGGGCGAAGGTGAAAAAGCCCCGCGGGTATCATGCGGGTCGTTGGAGTTAAAAGTGGCACTGAAGCACGACTGCCGGTATTAATTTGCATATGAAACGATTGGCATGCCTGCTGGTTTTGGCGGTGTTGGGTTGCGCTGCTCAGAAGCCGCGCGCGGCGGAGGCACCCAAGGCGGCGGTGTTTGATCCTTGTGCGGATCGCCTGCAGGAAATTTGCGGGATCATTCTGCAATATTATGTGGACAATCATCAGTTGCCGGCAGATATGGAACAGTTGCAGGCGATCGCGATTCAGCAGCATGAGCCGGGGAATTTATTTGTCTGTCCGATTTCGCACTTGCGATACGTGTATAACGCAAGCGGCATTCCATTATATAGCGTAGATCCGCCAGCAAAGCTGGTGATGTAT
This sequence comes from Tepidisphaeraceae bacterium, assembly GCA_036490535.1. Lineage (GTDB taxonomy): Bacteria > Planctomycetota > Phycisphaerae > Tepidisphaerales > Tepidisphaeraceae > DASXDR01. The sequence continues at coordinate 57,342 of DASXDR010000011.1, forward strand.
GATGCGCAGGCGGTGCATAACGGGCGGCGCTGGGGAATTGCAATCACGCCGGCAATGTCAGGGCGACCGGTGATTTGCCGAGTGGTGAGCGTGCCGGGGAATATGAATCTGGCTACAACGCAACCTTAATGCGAACGATGAACGTTGAACGATGAACGCTGAAGCAGTAAAACCGCCAATGCTATTCGCGGCTTTATTTTCGCGGCATGAAATCGGTTGGATCGCGGCCGGCGGCGATGGCTGTACTGCGGCGGTCGATTTCGTCAACTAATTCTTCGTCGGGGGAAACAGGGGTGTATTTCTCCGGAGCGGCACGATAATAATCGGCGGTCAAGCGATCAATCCGGCGACTCGAAGCTTCAATTCTCTCCCGTGAGATTTGCCCTGAATCGACTGCTTTTTGCAATGTTTCAACTCCCTTGCGCTGCAGCTCTGGCGTATGGCAGACAAGGATGACATCGCATCCAGCGAGGACCCCGCGGATGATCGCCTCTTCAAATCCATAATTATCAGCGATCGCTTTCATCTCAAAATCATCGGTGAAAATAACGCCGTTGAAATTCATCCGGCGGCGGACCATGTTCTCTAAAACTTTCTCCGACAGCGTCGCAGGATATTTTGCATCAATCGTTTCAACAATCACATGAGCCGTCATGATGCTCGCAACCTTGGCCGCAATGGCTGCCTGGAAGGGGGGAAGCTCGATCGATTCGAGGCGTTGCATGGAATGATTCAAACGAGGCAACGCCAAGTGGGAATCGAGCTGAGTATCGCCATGGCCAGGGAAATGTTTGACGCAGGCAGCGACGCTGTTTTGCTGCATGGCAACGAGCAAAGCGCAGCTCATTTCTGAAACCAATTTTGGATCCGGGCCAAAGGATCTGGCGGCGATAACCGGATTAGCGGGATTGGTGTCGACATCCACGCAGGGCGCGAAATTGACATCAATATTCACTGAGCGCAGCTCGCGCCCGAGCGCCTGGCCGGCCCGGCGAGCGAGATTCACGTCTTTGGTTTCTCCCAGCGAGCGCATCGCGGGGAGGGCCGTGAAGCCTTCGCGCAGGCGCCGCACTCGGCCGCCCTCCTGGTCGACGCAGATCATCACATGATCGCCCAGCGATTTGAGTTGGCGGGTGAGATCGAAAATCTGCTGCGGTGCCGTGACATTACGAGCGAAAAGGACCACGTGTTGCACGCCCATCGCAAGCAGGTCACGAAGGTGCGAGGTCGGTTCATGCGCATCAAAACCCACACAGAACATGCGGGCGATTTGTTGAGTTAAATTCTTCATGAGAGTGCTAAGTTCTAAGTTCTCTGTTCCAAGTTGTCTAATGGCGAGTGCATCGGTTTCAAGTCTGATTTTAGTAAAAGCAGAGAACGCGAAAACGCGAAGGCGCGAAGTAAGACGCGAAGGAATTTGATTTTACAAAATTCCTATCGCGGCATTTCTTTGCGCTTTCGCGTTCTCTTTGGAGCCAGAACAGTGAGTTGCACTCGTGAAAGGATCGAAACTGGCGAGAGATGTTAGAAGTTGCCAGTGATTCGGGTACAACATACTTCCTTGCGATGAATTTGCTGGATGTGGCTTATTTATTGGGATTGCTGCTTTCGTCGCCTTACTGGCTTTTTCAGCCTAAGGCGCGGAGGAAATTTTTAAATGCGTGGCAGCAATGGGGCTCGCGAGGATTTTCCCCGGATCCGAATCGGCCGGTGGTGATGATTCACGCGGTTTCACTGGGCGAGATGAATGCGACGCGGGCGCTGGTGCAGCAGCTCGCCGCGGCACGGGATAATTTGCAGTTCCTCATCACCAGCACCACGGAAACGGGTTTGAACCAGGGGAAGCAGATTTACGCGAATCAGCCGAATGTAATGGTGATGCCTTATCCAGCGGATTTGTCGTTTCTCGTGCGGCGGGTGCTGCAGCGATTTCTGCCTGCTGTCGTGGTGCTCATGGAGCTGGAACTCTGGCCTAATTTTTTAAAGGTCTGCCGGCAGAAAAAAATTCCTGTGGTGCTGGTGAATGGGCGGATTACCGAGCGGAGTTTTCGACGGTATCAGAAGATTGGCGTAATTGCGCGGAGAATGTTTCGTGGTCTGTCTGTCACTTGCGCTCAGGATGAGCAATATGCGGCGCGTTTTATCGCGCTGGGAACCGATCCTGCGACCACGCAGGTGACGGGGACCATGAAATTCGATACGGCGCAGCTGGCGAACAGCGTTGCGGGAGATATGCAATTAGCAGAATCACTGGGAATCGATCGCACGCAGTCCCTGTGGGTTTGCGGCTCGACCGGGCCGGGCGAGGAAGAAATTTGCTTGCGGATTTATCGAAAGCTCCTGGCGGATTTCCCGCAATTGGGCCTGGTGATCGTGCCGCGCAAGCCGGAGCGATTCGATGAAGTAGCGCAGATGATCGAGCGAGAGGGTTTTGCATTGTTGCGTCGCTCCAGGAGCGATCCGCCATCAGACAATCGCCCGGTCATTCTTGGGGATACGATGGGCGAGCTGCGGAAATTTTATTCGCTGGGCAGTGTCGTATTCGTGGGGCGAACGCTCGTGGATCAGGGGGAAAAGCAGCGCGGATCAGACATGATCGAGCCAGCCGCCCTGGCCAAGCCAACAATTGTCGGCCGGTACACGGATAATTTCCGGGATGCGATGGATGCGTTTCGCCAGGCGGAGGCAATTGTGGAAATCTCCAGCGAGGGAGAATTGCTGAAGGCGCTCCAACAATTACTCCGCGATCCAAGCGATATTGGCGTGCGTGCCCAGACAGTGGTCCGCAAGCAACAGGGGGCCACCGCGAAACATGTCCAGGTGATTTTGCAACGACTCAAATAAAAAATCCGTTATACGGATTATATTTGATTCTCGCGAACTGTTTAGGGGCGGCGGCCTCGCGGCGGTATTGAAAATCGTCGCGAGGCCGCGGCGGCTAAGCAATTCTGGCGCGCCTGAATTTACTATAAACCGTATTAATCTTTCACATCTATCGCGCGGCGTAATTCACCAAAAATCTCCCCAAATTTTTTCGGCGTGTAGTGCGCATTCAATCCTGATGGATTAGGCAACACCCACACTTTGCTTTCTCCAATTCGTCGCTCCTGCAATCCCAGCCCAGCTTTGGGCTCTCCAAACGCATCTCGATACGCCCCGAGCCCTACCACCGCAGCATAGCGCGGCGTAAATTTGCGGATTTTTTTCTCCATGATTTTCGCGCCGGCCAGAAGCTGGTCTTTGGTCAATTCATCCGCTCGATTCGTGGCAAAGTTCACGATGTTCGTGATGCCATATCCCAATTCCAAAAGTAAATCTTCTTCGAACGGCGAGTAAACGCGCGGCGTGAATCCGCCTGCATGCAAGGCCGGCCAGAACCGATTGCCGGGCCGCCCGAAATGCTTCTGGATCGCCGCTGTGTATAAACCCGGATTGATCCCGCAGAACAGGACTTTCAGATTTGGTGCGATGATGTCGCGAAGCGTTCCACCATGTGCCGCCTTAAGCTGCGCTGCCGTCGGTCGCCAGGGTTTATCCATGGCGAAATTGTAGGCAACCTTAGATGAAGGTGCGGTGTGGTCCTGCTTTGATATCTGGTTTTTTTAAAGCCCACGGCCGGGCCGTGGGCTTTGGTGTTCAGATTCTGCGGCGACGCAATCCGGCTAGCAGCGGCAATGCAAGCAGAGAAATCATCGCAGGCTCCGGCACCGAGGCCAGCGATGCGCCTTGGCGGGCGTTGCCCAGCATGAACAGTGCATAGTCATCCTGGTTGATCTTGCCGTCGTAATTCAGATCGCCGTCGAACCAGCTGATCACGCCAGCATCCACTCCGGTGGTAGGAACTTTGTCCATCATGGCCAGGTCGGCGCTGTTGACGACACCGTCGAGATTGAGATCACCGAGATAGGTGTATTTGATCAGGACATCGCTGGAGGCGAGGCCCATCCCATCAAATGTTGTCGGCGGAGCGGCATCGCCAAAGCCGTAATAAGTTGGATCGACAATGCCGACGGCTGTGCCATTGGCCAGGCTGGCGACCGATGAATAAATTCCGCTGACGTAATTCAAACCTGCCTGGAGTTGCGTGGTTAATCCCGTCAGGCTGCCGTTGTGCACGAGGACATCATTATCGGTGATATCCAATCCGCCGTTGGCGACACGTATGTCGGGATTGGCGATGCTAAGAAGTGGGCTACCGAAATTGAGAGAGCCCAGAACCAGCAGCGTGCGGTCGGCGTGGGCGTTGGGATCGCCGTTATTGGCTGCGTCGTCGAGCATGACTTTGCCGCCGGCTTCGATGCCCAGCGCAGAAAGGCGATAGATTTTGATGCCTGTATCGGCGACGCCGGTAATATCTGTTCCACCCGTGCGGGCAGCGTAATCGAGCGTGCCATAGACATCGGCGGACAAGCTGTGAGTGGTATCGCTGCTCGTTGGATTGTTGTAAACATTTGAATCCGTAAATGGATCAATCGCGTTGGCGACGGTAGTCAGCACAGAGCCAGTGCCGGGCGGAAGCGTCTTGCCGACATTTACGCTTGTGGCATAGTTGACGGTGAGCGATGCGCCGCTGTTGTAGGTTACCACGCTGCCAAGGTTGCCATAGAGATTAAATGCTACGCGCGCGATGTTTAGCGCGCCGCCGGCATAGCCGCCGGAATTGGTGACCAGCTGCGAATTGCCGCCCCAATTGATATTTCCGGTGACGATTGGCACTTCGTTATTGGGATCATCAGGATTGGCGAAATCGACGTCGACCGAATCGGTGGCGAAATTGATGTCGCGTGCTCCGTTGCCCTCGCCAGCGATCGGGTCATAAGTATCTACGGTCAATGTCGCACCGCCATTGATATTCAGATCGCCATCGATATTGGCGGTAACGGGTGTGCTATCAAACACCGCGCCGTTGGTCGAGGCAGCAGCGTTGTATTCAAACCCTGCCGAGGCCAGTGCACCGCCATTGATATAGAGCGGGCTGCGGAAGCTGTTCAAGCCATTGAGCGTTGAAGTTGCGCCTTCGACGGGATTATTCATATCTGCGCCAAAGGCGATGGTTCCCGCGTTGAGCGTGATGGTGGATGTTGCCGCGTAATTAGCGCCTTTGAGATAGCCGGGTCCATTGAGGACCTCGCCGGTTGCGCCGGCAGTCGGCTCAAACAAGAGCGTGCCGCTGTTGACAGTCCATACGCCGCCGTATTGGGTGCCAGCGGTGGCAGAGGTTGCGCCGGATGCGATCTGCACCGTGCCTGAGCCGGTGATGGTGATGGAGTTGGAAGTATCCTGAGAACCGCCCGGAGAGGAGTTGCGGACAGCAGAGCCAACGATGAGCAGATCAGAAGCACCCGGTGCGGTGAAGGTCACGTTGGCGCCGTTGCCGATGACCGGGCTGGTACTGCCGACATATTCAGCGGTTCCTGTGCCCGCGAAAGTGGAGTTGCCATTGAAAGTAATGGTGGTCAATGGCGTGCCGACGCCGCCCGTGCTGGTATATCCGACGGCCGCGTTCTGGATTTCAAAAGTGGCTCCACTGTTGACAGTGATCGCCCCGGAACCAATGCCACTTAGGCCAGTCGTGCCATTGACATTGTTCACGATGACCGTGGTATTTCCGCCGTTGCCGATTGTCACGCCAGCGGCGGTTCCACCGTTGCCGGCAAAGGTCAACGAGCCGTTGCCGATGATGTTGGCCACGCCGGTGCCGGTGAGGATCCCCAGCGTCACGTTATGGCCGTTCAGATCCACCGTAGCGCCGGCGGTGTTGCTCTTGAGCGTCTGGCCAGGCGAATTGTCATCGGAGCTGAATTGCAGGATGCTGTTAGCGCCGGTAAGGGAGATCGTTCCCGAGCCGAGTTGTCCCTGCCCGCCGAAGACAGTCCCGCCGCCGGTGATATTGAGATTTCCATAAGCCGACGCTGAGTTGAGTTGCGAGAGGTCGAAAGTCGCGCTGCTGTTATCCGTGATGGTTCCCGAGCCGCCGGTGATCACGCCGGCAAATGTGCTCGCATTGCTTCCCGCGACATTCAGCGTACCTCCGGAATTGATGTTAATCGTGCCGCCCGATGAGAGCGAAACGCCTGAAACGATATCCGTGAAGTTTTGCAGGTCGAGCGTGGCGCCGGATTGGATGGTCACTTGTGAATTGCTGGGGATCGATCCGGACGCGCCGATTTGCAGGGTGCCGCCACTGACCAGCGTATTGCCCGTGTAGGTATTGAGCGCGGTTCCTCCGCTGATCAGCAGTGTGCCGGAATCGGTTTTGGTCAATCCACCGCTGCCGGTGAGCGATCCGCTGAGCGTTGCAGTGTTGCCGCTGGTGACATCAATGGAAGCTCCTCCACCGCCCAGCGTGAAGTTGCGCGAGTCGCTGGCATTGCCATTGAATTCCAGCGTTGAGCCGTTGGAAATATTCACGACGCTCCCGCCGCCGAGCGCGCTGTCGGCAGCGACAATCAGACGGCCGCCGCCATTAAGGGTTACGCCGCCGGTAAATGTGTTTGCACCGGTGTTATTCAGCATCACGGTGCCGCTGCCGGAAACGAGCAAGCCGCCGGTGCCGCCGATGAAACCGGAACCGCTGACAATATATTCCCGACTGCTGTTATTGAACGTCGTCTGCTGAGGATCGACTTCGGAATTGAGCGTCACATTGATTGGCGAGCTGCTCGAAGCCGAATCGTCAAATACTGCAGAGTCGCCATTCTTAAACGCCGTCGCCGCTCCGCTGCTGCTGCCATTTTTCCAGACGGTATTGGCTGCGTTGGTATCCCAGCTCCCATTGCCAGTCGCCCAATAGAGCGTAGCGCTGGTGCCAGCAACCGTCAGATCGACCGCATCGCCCCCCGCAATCGCAACCACGGAAATGGAATATCCCAGGCCGGAAGGACCATTGACGACAAAATTGCTATTCGCACCCAGGGCCGGCCCGCTGCCCGTATAGGTAATCAGTTGAAACGTCCCGCCGCTGTTGAGCGCTCCAGCATTGTTGAGCGTCAGGGTAATGCTGCCATTGAGATTCAAATTTCCGATCTCAGCGATCAAGTCGCTGGCGCCTGGCGTATTCAGGTCAAACGCCAGGTCGCTGCCGTTATTCAGCGTCAACCCACCGCTGAGCGAAAGGGTGCCGACGGGTACCGTCGCAGTGCCTGGCGAAATTACGCCGGCGTTATTCACAGTAAGCGGGCCGCTGGCCGAACCGCTGCCGCCGAAGATTGCCGCATGCACGCCATCGCCTACGGTAATCGCCCCGCCGCCCGTCAGTGATGCGCCGGAGGCGATGAATAGTTTGCCGCCGTTGATATTCGTCGGGCCGGAGTAATTGTTGTTGGCGCTGCTGAGCGTTAGCCCCGCGGTGCTGCTGGCATCAATCGACAACGACCCGCTTCCCGTAATGACCGAATTCTGCCCCGCGTTATTCGTGCTCCCATACACCGTGTCCGCGGTCTGCACAATGTTCAGGGCCGTGCCATTGAGAGTAATCGTATTGGTCGCTGCGCTGGTCGAGCCAAACGTGCTGGAAAGATTGCCGATAGTTTGGTTGGCATTGTTGAAAATCAACTGCGGGCTGGTCGCTGAGCCATTGCTGGCCATGATGACCGGCCCGGGCCCGAGCATCGAGCCAGAGCCCACTTGCACGATACCATTGCCAATATTGATTCCGCCCGACCAGGTGTTGTTAGCCCCATCGAGAATTAATGTACCCCCGCCGACTTTGCTTAGCAGAGCCGTGCTCGGGCCGCTGATATTTCCTGTGATGTCTGCAATCGTCGCACTTGAGGAAACCAAGTTGACATCGATGCTCGCAGAACTGCCCAGCGCGACATTGGAATTGAGAACATTCGTATATCCCGCAGCAGAATTGGTAAAATTGAGCGCGCCGGAAGCTCCCGTACCGCCAGTGCCAATTGTGGAGCTGGTTCCAGCGCCGTTGATGGTGATCATCTGGCTAGCCGTGCCCCATTGGGTCTGATCGGCACCGCCATCGAAAAAGAGCTGGCTGTAGTTGTTCACCGTGATATTGCCGGTGGTCATGTGGCCGGTGGTATCGCCGGTCTTTTGGAACAGTTCCACGGCCACCGCCTGGGCGTCGCTGCCATTGGTGCCGGTTTGGTTGCTATTGCCAATGGTCCACGCTCCCGAGCCGTTATAGCTGGAATCCTGGTAGAGCAGGATGGTTCCATCCGTCTGCGTTCCGGTTCCCTGACCCAGAAAGGTCAGGGTGTTGCCGTTATCCGTGATGTTTCCAAGGCGGAGGTTTTCGACGAAGGGATTATTCGCTGCGGTGGTGCCGCTGTTGGTCTGCAATGTCGCCGGGCCGTTCAGAGTAACTGTGCCCAGGGCGATATACGGAAAACCTGTGCTGGTCATTTCCGTGTTGCCCCCCGCGGTGCCAATCAGCGTGGAACCCGCAGTCAAAGTTACTGGCGTGCTGGTTACGTTCAGCGATGCCGAGTTGGCTGTATTCGTGCGCGACATTTCGATCGTTGAGGTTCCGCTCACCATCAGAGAGGCAATGCTCTGTGCATTGGCGGTTTGTGTATTCTGGCTGGCGATCTGCAGCGTGCTGGAATTCAAAGTCAGCGCGTTGTTATTGAGATAAGTGTGCGGATCGTTCGCCGTGCCGGTTCCCAGCGTGCGGTCGCCCAGGGTGAGGATGGAATTGTTGACGGTTACGCCGCTCGTGCCAAGGAGTTTCTGCGCAAGAATCAGTTCGCCTCCGCCGCCAATGGTCAGGCCGTTCGTAAAGTTCAGACCGCCGGTGGCCGAGGCGTTGGTGCCGATGATGTCATCAATGCCGCTGGCAACATTGACGCTGGCGGTGGTAATGCTTCCACCGCTGGCGAACGTCACAATGTATCCGGTGGTGTTGAAATTCAATGAAGTGGCGCTAACTCCCGAGGCGACGTTCACGGTTCCTGCCGTCGCGCCGAAGTTCGCCGCCGATCCATTCCACGCGACATCCGCGCTTCCATTCCACCAATCATTGAGCGTGTCGTTCCACGTTCCATTGCCACCATTAGGCCCGCCGCTGGACTGCCCATCCCAATAAAGCTGTGCCGCTGCAAACTGCGCCCCCGCTCCCAACACCGCCGCCGCCAGGATCGTCTGTGGCAAATGACGACGGGACGCTTTGATTTTCATGTCATGATTGTTGAACCAGCGCATCGCAACCTCCAAAAAGAATGTTTCCAGAACAAAGCCGCGCCGGACGCGCAGGCTCATCACATCACTTGACCCGATTGATATTCAGGAAAGAAAAAGATCGCCGGCGAAAAGCGCAAATCCAAAACTCCTCGCCACTCCAACATCTCCGATGCCTCCAAATTCCAGCAACGCCAGCTGGAATCCTAAATCCTCTTTATTCGCATAATTAAGATAACTGATTCGCGTGCGAACACAAGAAAATTCAGGTTTTAAGACAGAATATCTGCCCCAGATTAACGCGAAAATGAGATATGGATTGATTTATTTGGCCGTGATGTCCTTCGACTCGCGAATGCTCGCTCAGGACGTTCGACTCGCATTATCTTCTATCGGCCTGTCGTGAGCAAGCGCAGCAAGTCGAACGGCCTGTCGTGGGGTGTAGCGCGCCAGCCGGGTAGATTTTGTAAAATCGAGAGATTCAACCTGGAGGTTCTATGGATTTCTCGCAATTATCGGATCGTGAGCGTTTGATCGCTGAGCAGGCGGTGGAAACGCTTCGGGCTTTGGACCAAGC
>DASXDR010000057.1:0-6879 GCA_036490535.1 Tepidisphaeraceae bacterium
GCAGCAGATCGACATCCATCGGCCCACTTTTACCGCCCGCCGGTTTTGATTTTTTTTCGCTCAATTTTATTCCTCACCATGAAAGCAAGTCTGCATTTCTTGCCGCCTTGCCGTCTTGTCCCTGTTCCCTGTCTTACTCAATATGGCATCCCTCGAAACTCTTATCCAACGACGTCAGCACCTCGCAACCGGAATGCGTGATCAGCACATCATCTTCAATGCGCACACCGCCTTCGCCAGGCAAATAAATTCCCGGCTCCACGGTCACGATCATCCCGGGGCGCAACTCTTCATTGCCACCGGTTTTTCGCATCGTGGGCAGTTCATGAATCTCCCGCCCAATCCCATGCCCCAGCCCGTGGCCAAACTGTTTGCCATATCCCGCTTTTTCAATGACCTCGCGCGCTACGCGGTCAGCCTGCATGGTGGTAACGCCGGCACGGAGGAAACCGATGGCCGCCTCCTGAGCCGCGTGTACGACCTTATAAATCTCTTTCATCTTGTGCGAAACCTTGCCGATCATCAGCGTGCGGGTCAGATCGGAGCAGTAGCATTTGTATATAGCACCCCAATCCAGCAGCAGCGGCTGATCACGTTCGACCAGCGATTCGCCTGGCCGATAGTGCGGCAAAGAACTATTTGCCCCAGCCGCCACGATCACCGGAAAGCTGCTATTGCTAGCCCCGCGCGAGCGGAGTTCGAAAACCAATAACCCCGCCAGATAATTTTCCGTCTGCCCCGGCTTGATCTCATCCCGGATCGCATCGTACGCCTCTTCCGCCACCGCGATCGATTTGCGAATCAGGTCAACTTCATTGTCATCTTTGACCTTGCGGATATTGGTCATCACGTCTTCGAGCGGAACGAGCTGGATCGCTTTGCCAGCCTTTTTCAATGCCGATTCAAGCGCATCAATCTGCCCCACCGTAGTGAAATTAGCCTCGAAGCCAACTTTCTTAACCTTCGCCTCGCTAAGTAGTTGCGTGAGCGTATCCGCCATCTGCCCGTCGCGCAGCTTCATCTTCAGCCAGCCTGCTTCAATCTGGGCTTGTTCCTGATAGCGAAAGTCAGTGGCGAGAAAGAAATCCTTTTCGGTGATTAGCCCAATTGAATCTTCCCCAGTGAAATTAGTCAGATAGCCCAGATCAGGGTGATGCGTCAGCAGCAGCCCATCGAGTTTGAGGGCTTTAAGGGCCTCCCGCACCTTGGAATGGCGGACTTTCAGATACGCTTTGGCTCGCGATACGACAGGTTTAGTTTCAGTCGGCATTGTGAATGCAAAAGGCTAACGGACGAGTGCCGGGAGTGTCAATGCGACAGAAGTAATCCAGGACGAAGACTGAGCGATGGGGAATGAAAAAAATGCTCCGCTCGCCCAGAAGAGCCGGGCCGTCCTCAGCCCGAAATTCCGACGCGTGCACACCCCACCTCCACCATCACGTGAAAGAGTACTGTTTAGATCTTCGCTCGAATCTCTATCTCGCTTGCGACTTGGCGTTGGCAATGGTTATGATTCATCCCACTCATGCGTTACGCGGTTTTGGCGTTAATTTTCATTGCGGGTTGCAAGGCAACTTTGGAGAGCGGCTATCAGCCGCGTCCGCTTAATGCGAACGAAGATACCCGCCGGGCCTTTTATGCTCCGCCATTTTCTCCCGAGGCCCATGCGACCAATAACAACCAGCAATCGCCCATTCAGCCTATGATGGGCAGCCACTAACTCTCGGTATCACAATCATTTATCGTTATTTTCCTAAAAAACCACGGATAGTCATCCGTGGGCTTTCTTTGCTATTATCCTTTTCTTTCGTGTTCGCAGCGCCTAGGTTTAAGGGCAGTGAATTCATCAGTTCTGATTGATCCAGGCTTGTTCGTCAAACAAGTGCAGCCGCTTTTAGAGGCGAATGATCCGCCGGCGCTCAAGGCGTTTCTCAAGGCGAATTATAATTGCCTGCAAATCACCGAGCTGCTCTCCTGCTCCGATTGCGATTGCCGCAAGGTCGCAGCATTGGCGCTTTCCTTGGTGGGCACCAGGTGCTGCATCGAGGGTTTGTCGCTGCAGCTGCGCGATCAGGACCCCATGGTGAACCAGATGGCTGAGCACGCCTTGTGGTCTTTATGGTTTCGCCTGGGCACGCCCGAGGCTAACCAGTACGTCTGCCGTGGCTCGCAGGCACTGGACCGCAAAGCCTACCGCGAAGCGATCACATGTTTTGACAAAGCTATTGAACTCGACCCGAAATTTGCCGAGGCCCACAATCAGAGGGGCCTCGCTTATTTTCTGCTGGAAGAATTTTCGCAATCAATCCGGGATTGCAAGCAGACGGTGGAGATGATGCCATGCCACTTCGGTGCCTGGGCCGGCATGGGGCACTCCTATGCCCATCAGGGCAATTTAGCCGAAGCCCGAAACTGCTATCAGCGCGCACTCGAAATCAATCCCCACATGACAGAGATCCGCGAAGCGATGAGTGAGATGAAGGCGAAGTAAATTGCATGCCCACGCGAATGTGGACATGGCATCCGGCTTCGCCAATTACCATCACAATCCAAGCGGCGTGGTCGCTTCAGCGACCACGGGGAGCGCGTAAATTAATTGAAGTCTCTATTACACCCGTTGGGTGCCATGTCCCAACGGCTGGATTAAAGGCAGCGGCGTGGCAAAAATAGATCGCGATGAATTTACGAAACTTTAATGTAATCGGCGCACTAGCAGCAGCGTTCACGTTTGTTACTAATTCTCAGGTATGCGCGGCCGGCGCTCCTCTGAAAGAAGTGCCGATTCAGGCCGTCACAATCGATGATCCATTCTGGTCGCCGAAGATTTCCGTTTGGCGGTCGGTGACGATGAATGATTGTCTGGATAAGTTCGAGCGCGAGGGGACGATGCTGAATTTCGACAATGTTGCTGCAGGCAACCTGTCGGCCCAGCATCACGGGCAGCCCTGGTACGACGGGTTGATTTATGAAATGATCCGCGCCGGTGGGGATTTTTTAGCGGCCAAGCCCGAACCTGCACTGGAAGCACGCATCGATGGTTGCATCGATCGCATTTGCGCCGCCGCTGCGATCGATCCGGATGGATACATCAACACCTATACGCAGATGCGCGAGCCTACACATCGCTGGGGCCAAAATGGCGGAAACGACCGCTGGCAGCACGATCTCTACAACGCCGGCGCTCTGGTAGATGCCGGCGTCCACTATTATCGCGCCACTGGTAAAACCAAACTATTGGAAACATCGATCCGCATGGCCAACCTGATGTGCAAGGTCATGGGCCCGCCACCGCGGCAGAATATTATTCCAGGCCATGCGATGGCAGAAGAATCAATGCTGGGGCTTTATCAATTATTCAAAGAACATCCTGAGCTCAAGGCGAAATTGAATGTGCCCGTGAATGAGGCCAGCTATCTGTCGCTGGCGCAATTCTGGATCGATGCGCGCGGTCACCACGAAGGCAGGACAGATTTCGGGGCTTACGACCAGGACGATGTGCCGGTGATGCAGCAGAAGGGGATTGAAGGGCATGCCGTGCGGGCAGCACTCATGTGGAGCGCTGTGACCGCGCTGGGGAGCGCCACCGGACGCACCGATTACGCCAACGCTGCCGAGCGGATATGGGAAAACATGACCGAAAAGCGCATGTACATCACCGGCGGAGTCGGCGCATTTGCCAGCGATGAAAAGTTTGGCCCGGATTACGTACTACCCAACGATGCCTACGCCGAAACATGCGCCGCCGTCGCGAATGGTTTTTTCGATCACAATATCAACCTGGCCACCGGGAAAGGCGCAGCCGTCGATGAACTGGAGCGAACGCTTTACAACGGCGCACTGGCCGGCGTATCTCTGGCGGGAAACAGCTATTTCTATGAAAATCCACTGCGCGCAGCACACGATCGCCTGCGCTGGTTCTGGCACGCATGCCCGTGCTGCCCTCCGATGTTCCTGAAGATGATGAGCGCACTGCCAGGATATATCTATGCGATCGATTCGCATGATGGGGTTTACGTCAATTTATTCATCGGCTCCAAGGCCACGATCAAGCTCGCCAGCGGAACCGTCAATGTGACCCAAACGACGCACTATCCATGGGATGGAGATGTGAAAATTGCGATCGACCCCACGCAAGCCACGAATTTCGACTTGTTTCTTCGCATCCCCGGTTGGACGCGCGGCGGCAGCTCCAATGGCGGCCTCTACATGACCGCTCCCGAAAAGGGCAATGCCTATTCAGTCACGGTAAATGACGCCCCGATCGAGAGCGTCCAAGCTAACAACGGCTATTTCCGCTTGCACCGAGAATGGAAAAGCGGCGATGTGGTAACCATCCACATGGCCATGCCGATCCAGCGCGTGCATGCCGATGCGCGCGTGGAAGCCGATCGCGATCACATCGCCCTCATGCGCGGCCCAATCGTCTATTGCCTGGAATCCATCGATAATGCAGGAAGCATACAGGATATCGTGCTGCCCGAATCGGCGGCGATCACAGAAGAATATCACCAGGACATTCTCGGCGGCACGACATTGCTGCACGCCAAAGCGATGCGCACCCATGCAGCGAATCAGACCATCCCAACAGAAATAACGGCCATCCCCTATTACGCCAACGCCAATCGCGGGCCGGTTTCAATGACGGTTTGGATTAACGACGCCACGCCATAGAAAAGCAATTTTGCCGACAGTTTTAACAGCCCGAGGGCAAGTTTTTTTTCGGATGGGTTAACTACGGAACTTTATCACCTGCAGAAATAATATCTTCTGCTCGTTTCCGGCGACGATTGCGAGCAGATCGTATTAATGCTCTTACCACGATCCCGACCAGGTAATACCAAGCAGCGCCGCAAACCAACAATCCTATTGACCAGAAAATTGCGTAGGCGATTCTCGAATTTTCATAAGACTTCGAATAAATCTCTAGCAAAGCAGACCAAGAGCCCACGAGAAGCGAGGCTGGGAAATCAATCAGGGTTAAAACCAACAAAGGCATATCAACAGGACTGCCGAGTTTGACGCCTGAAAGTTTTCCCGCAATTTCAATGACGACCAATGGGATAGAAATGGCCGCGTTGATCGACGCAAAAATGAAAGGCAAACGCCGAAGCTTTTTTGATTCCTGCGTTGGTGAATCGATTGTTCTCATGTGCGTACGCCAAATTACGGCAACTCATGATACTTCCCCGCAAAGTATGTGAGGATCGACGTGGGAACAATTTTCGCTGGAACCATCCGAAAGCGATTCATCCATCCCGCGGCGACGACTTTCTTCCCCGACATCATCGCTTTGTAACCAATGGCTGCGACATCGCAAGCGTTCATGACGCCACTGGAAAAGGCTTTGGTTTTTTCAGCACCGCAAGAGGATGCGAAGTTGGTTTGCGTGGGGCCGACGACAAGGGCGGTGCAGGTGACCCCGGTGTTTTTTAGCTCGGCCGAGAGGGCTTGCGAAAATGAAAGCACGTAGGCTTTGGAAGCGAAGTAGGTCGCCATCCAGGGACCGGGTATGAGCGAGGCGATCGAGGCCATGTTCAAAATTCGGCCATGTTTTCGCTGGATCATGCCCGGCACGATCAGGCGAGTGAGATGGGTAAGCGTTTCAATATTGAGGCGAAGCAGTTGAAGTTGTCGGTCAATGTCGGAATCACAGAATGGCCCATGCGTGGCGAAGCCAGCGTTGTTGATGAGAAAATCGACCTGGCGGTTTTGGGATTGGAGAATGTCGACGAGTTTTTCGGAGGAACCACAGAGAGATAAATCCAGAGGGATCACATCGGCGGAAATATGGCGCTGTTTAGAGAGCTCATCGGCACGCTTTTTCAGCTCGACTTCGCGGCGAGAAACCAGGATCAGATCATGGCCATGTGCAGCAAATACACCGGCAAGTTCATAGCCAATGCCGCTGGACGCGCCGGTGATTAAAGCGGTGGTTTTAGCATTCATAAAAGAGAATTAGCCACAGATGGACACAGATGAGCACAGATAAAGAGAAAAGAATTTCTCTTCCCTTTGTCCCTTGCCGCCTTGTCCTGCCGTGAGCTTGTCGAACGGTCCCTTGTCCCTGTTTTATCTGCGTTCATCTGTGTTTATCTGTGGTTAAATCCGTTTGTTGAATCAGCGACTCGACAACTTGCCGGATGGCCTTTGCCAGCGGTGGCGAGGCGGTTTTGATCGCAGCCTGCAGGCCAGCGAGAATTTTTATTCGCGATGGGCGAGCTAATACACCCGCGGCAATGTTCATGAGCTTCGGCCTGCCGAGCGGATCGATCCATTTCATGAGGATATCATCTACGTGATCCTCCGACGAATCGCTGATCGAGCGCACATGGATCAGTGGCACATTCTGATTTCCCAATCGGTCCCGTATGATTCCGAATTCCATCTCCACCGCACAAGCACCACTCTGGTGATGCAGCTCCGCTTTATGTTGCGGCGTGGCGATCAATTGATCAGCAGTATGAATTTTGGCTCGGCGCAGTGGCAAATGGCTGGCGAAATCGGCCGGGCAGGTTTCCAGGATAATTTCGCCCAGTTTCAAATCAGGCCGCAGGGCGCCAGCGAACCCAGCGAGAATAATCGCAGCTGTGCTTGGTGAACAGAAATTATCCGGTAATCGGCAGGCGGAAATGCCAATGGTGAGAAACCGAACAGAAAACTCGGGCGGTAATTTGAGATCGGCTAAGGCCTTGCGGGCAATTTTCGCCTCCAAATCCATAGCGCTGAGAATAAGCAGCTCGCGATTGCTCATCGAGGCGCCTATTGTAGTCGGAAACGGGAAAGTGGATAATCTTCTTGTGATACGGACTCTAATTAATTTACGCGGATAATTGTTTAGCCACCGCGGCCTCGCGGCGGACTTGCATTATCCCGCCGCGA
>DASXDR010000094.1:0-31409 GCA_036490535.1 Tepidisphaeraceae bacterium
GTAGGGAAGATCCCGCAGTTTTGCTGCGGCGTCGCGCTGTATAAAAACTATTGAGAAAGTCAGCCGGAACGAAAGTATTAATACGCTGCGGTGAGAGAGTTACTCGAAGTACGCGTATTGGGCTGGAGAAACGGCACATCCGCCACGAGCCGGCCCGTGGAGCGCACCAAATCCAAATAATAAACTGTTTGATCAAACGTTGCACTGGAAAGTTGCAACTGCGATGAGAGCAACTGATCCTGTGCGGTCAGCACATCCAGATTGATAGCGAGTTGATTCGCAAACGCCTGTCGCGATTGCTCATAAGCATCCTGCGCCGCAGCCACTTCATCGCGCAGCTCGCGCACGCGGTTGATCGCCGTCACGTAATTTTCGTACGACTGCTGCACATCACGCAAAGCCGCCCGCCGAACATTGGATTCATCCAAAGCCGCCTCACGCAAGCGCGACCAGGCCGCTCGCACATCCGCTTCGATCTGCCCCGCTGAGAAAATTGGCAGATAAAGCTGCAACAACGCATCCCACTTGCTCGCCTGGTTATAAAACTGCCGATATAAAAATCCCTCGACGTTAATGGTCACCTGCGGGTAATACTCGGCAATCGCAACATTCACATTCTGCTTGGCCGCGAGCACTTCGTGATGCGTCGCCAGATAATCCTGCCGGCACTTCAGGGCAATCTGCTCGTAGATCACTTCAGCAAACAGCGGTGATCGAATTTCCTGGCTGTCATCGCGCAACACATTGGGCACTTCATGCACACCAATCAAATACGCCAGCATCGCGCGCCCATTGACCACATCGCCCTGTGCGGCAATCAGCTGCACGCGCGCCGCATCCAGATCCGCGCGCGACTGTGCGACTGCCAGTCGCGTGGCCAATCCATTTCTAAATTGATTGGTCACATCTTCCAGCCGCGCTTCCTGTAATTGCACGCTGCTTTTTAGCACCACTACCGACTGCTCGCTGCTGAGAATCTGATAATAAATCTGCGACACATCCAGCAGCACCGTCGCCTGCAGATCGAGGAGTAGATACTTCCGCTGCGAGATCAATTCCTTGGCTTGCTGCAAATTCGCCACATCGCCGAAACCGCGGAAGAGATTCATATTCCCTTCCACCGGCGCCTGCAGCGTGGTCATGGCTTTGCCATTGGTGCGGAACGTAGCTGCATCGGTGGGAGCAAGCGGGAGAGAGTTGTATGAACCGGGTGGCCGATCGGCAATCGCATACGACGGTTGAAAACTCACCGTTGGAAGAAAATTCGAAACCGCGCGGCTCTTATTAATCAGCGCCTGCGCATAATCTTCGCCGCTCTTGCCCAGCTGCTCGTTATTACGATTCGCCAGCGCCATTGCCTGCGTCAGTGTCAGTGGCCCATCAGGCAACTGATTCGTGGCAGGCAGCGCATTGCTATTCAGGATATGGCGATACGCCGCCGCATCGCGCTCGGGATGAGCGCAGCCGGCGATGAAAGAGCCAGCGGCAAGAGTAAATGCACTGATGAACAAAAACGATTTTCGGCGTTTCATGGCTGTGTCGTGGGAGTCTGTGTTGTCGATTGCTGGCTGCCTGCCGGAGCAGTCGTGGATGGATGCGTCACATCTACTTTGGTTCCGTCACCCAGCTGTTCGCCCGGGTTGGTGACCACTTCGTCACTAGCATCAATTCCCGTGGGGATTTCGATCATCGTGCCAAAATCCCGGCCCACGGTGACGTTGCGGACATATGCCTGATCGCCGCGCACAGTCCACAGTCGTGTGCCTTGTGCATCAAATATCAGAGCGCTCGTAGGCACCAAAAGCAGAGGCTTCGATTGTTTCACCTTCAGCACCACTTGCCCGTACATGCCGGGATAAAGTTCATTAGTCGGATTCGGCACGTCGATTTCATAGCGCATTTTGCGCGTGGCCGGGTCAAGGGCGCCAGCGATACGAGTAATTGTCCCAGCAAATTCCCGTCCCGGATAATTGCGAACTTCCAAAGCCGCCGGGTCGCCCACATGCGCGCTCGTGACATACACCTGATCGACATCGACAAAAACGCGCAGCACCGAGCTGTCCACCAGATCAAATATCTCCTTGCCCGGAACCGCATTACCAGCGGTCATCAGCGCGCCCGCATCGTAATTGCGAACCGTCACCGTGCCGGGGAATGGAGCGATGATCTTTTCATATGCCTGGAGCGACGCGTAGCGCTGCACGGTCGCGTTGCCAGCCTTGAGATTCGCCTGTGCCCCAGCCAGATCAGCCTCGGCCTGCGTGAAATTTGTGCGATACTGGTCCAATTGCTGCTGGGTAATACCGCCCTGTTTGAAGAAGCCTTCGTAACGCGCCAATGTGGCTTTCGCCAAACTGTAATTATCCTCTGCGCGTGTCACTGCCGACTGCTGCTGCGCGACATTGGCCTTGGCCTGCAATAACTGGGCATCAATGTCGGGAGCAGAAATGAGCGCCATCAGCTCGCCCGCATGAACGTGCTGCCCGATATCGAAATTCCATTTGGACAAGTAACCGCTGATTTGCGGGAAGATCGCCGTTTGTGCGTATGGTGTAACATCAGCCGGCAGCCGCACATCCACCAGACTCGGGCTGACCGTCGGCTTCTGCACCTGCACGCGCGGCCGCGTATCCTGCTCCTTTTGCGATTCCGCTTTCAAATCATGCAGCCGTTTTTCACGCGGAATAAACCCCAGCAGAAATAGTCCGACCAGACACGCAGCGATGATAATTCCCGCCAGAATTACCGCCCAGGTTTTCACCTGCGGCAAATCTTTGGGCACTTCATGCTCGTTGTGCTCATCGTGATGTTCGCCGCCCTTGTGATCGTCTTTTCCCTGGTCCTTACCTGGCGGCGGGGCACCGTCCTTTTTAGCGGGCGGAGGAAGCAACGGATGTTCCGCAGGCCCCGGCAATTCAGGCTGATCCAAACGAGCATGTCGGTCACGTTCTTGAGTGGTACTCATGTGATTCCAGCAATTTTTTTCAATCAGTCGCCCAACAGCAGCACTAAAGTGCCACCGCCGGTATTAGTCACGTAATTCTTCTTCTACCTGGGTTTGCAGCGGAGCATGACGCAACGCACTGTAAACTACCGGTACAAAAATAAGCGTGGCGAATGTGGCGAGGGTCAATCCGCCGATAACAGCGCGACCCAACGGAGCGTTCTGCTCGCCACCCTCGCCCAGGCCCAGGGACATCGGCAACATGCCGATGATCATCGCCAGTGCGGTCATAATAACAGGCCGAAGACGCGTCATTCCTGCGGTCAGGGCTGCATCATGAGCATTCAATCCGGCTTTGCGTTGATCGTTCGCGAAAGTAATCATGAGAATACTGTTCGATGTCGCCACGCCAATACTCATGATCGCTCCCATCAGCGCCGGCACGCTGATCGTGGTGCCGGTGATAAACAGGATCCACAAAATCCCCGCCAGCGCGCCCGGGAGCGCCATTAGAATAATCAGCGGATCAATCCACGATTGGAAATTGATCACCATCAGCAGATAAACCAGCACCACTGCAAAGATCAGCCCATACGAAAGCCCCACAAACGAATCATGCATCGATTGCACCTGGCCGCGCAGGACGATCTTGGTTCCCTTGGGAAGCTGCTTGTCGTATTTGGCAATCACCTTGCGCACCTGATCGGAAACCGACCCCAGATCCGTCCCCTGCACGCCCATGTCCACATCGAAGGTGGGCGAGACATTGTAGTGTGTGATAGAGGTCGGATTTACACCGTGATAAATCGTGGCAAGATTGCCCAGCAGCTGGGTGTTTCCTTCGCTGCCGGCAGCGGTCGGGATGATCGGGGTGTTGCTGATATCGTTAAGCGTGGAATTCCAATATTGGGGCGTCTGCACGAGGATGCTGTAGTTCACACCATTGGTCGGATTCACCCAGAAATTCGGGGCGGTTTGTCCGCTGGATGAAAGCGACACCAGCAAATCGCCGGCGACATCGTGCTGGTTCATGTTCATCTCGCCGGCCATCGTGCGATCAACATTGACTTCCAGGTCCGGCGCGTTGGGCACCTGCGCAAGGCGCAGATCGGACACGCCGGGAATGGGGCGGAGATCGGCCAGAATGTGGTGCGCGATCTGCAGATTCTTTTCCGTATCGGAAATCCGTCCCACGATCTGCACGTCGATCGACGCAGGCAGGCCGAAATTTAGCACCTGCGTCGAGATATCAGCGGGCTGGAAGAAACAGACCAGGTTCGGGAAATCGCGCTCCAGCGCCACGCGGATTTTCTGCTGATAGCCCGCCGTGGGGTGATGATCTTCGTTCAGGGCGATGAGGATTTCGCCGTCGGCGGAGCTGATCATGGACATATCGCTCAATTCCTGGTTGATCGTGGAATTAGGAATTCCGATATTGTCGATCAGCGAACCGATTTCCTTAGCGGGGATGATTTTGCGGATGTCGTTCTCAACATCAGCGTAATATTTCTGTGTTTCCTCGATGCGTGTGCCCGCGGGCGCCCGCACATGCAGGCGCATCTGCCCCGCATCCACATTCGGGAAAAAATCCTCTCCGATCAGGGAAAACAGGCTGCAGGAAAGCAGCACAAAAATCGCGAAGACGATCGCCACGACTGCCCGATGATCCAGTGCCCAGGCAAGGAAGCCGCCATAAATCCGGCGCAGTCTTTCAAACTGCACATTAAACGCATCATGCGTGCGCCAGATCAGATCATAAGCCGCCACGATATAAAACGCCGCAGCCAGCGCGATCAGGATCAACAGCAGCATAGTCAAAAAGCGCCAATGCTCTTTCAGATAGCCCTTGACCGCGCCCACTGCCCCCGCCAGTGCCGGGAGATTGCCCGCCTTCATCTCGAAGTGCAGTGCAAACGCCCCTACCACCAGCAGCGCCACGGCCACCATAATGCCGATTTTCCACGAGCGCTTGTGCAGATTCTCCCTCGTATGCTCCAGGTGTGGATGTTGATGCTCCGAATGCTGTCCCGGATGTTCCTTGGCTTCGATGGCAGCTTTAGCGTGCGGATCCTCAGGATCGAGCTCGCCGCCATAGCGCTCCACTTCGCTCGCCAGCAGATAGTGCACCATCGTCGGCACCAGCGTTCGACTCAGCAGATAGCTAGTCAGCATCGCGAACACCACCGCCAGTGCGAGTGGCGTAAACAGAAATTTCGCGGCCCCGCTGATAAATACCACCGGCACAAACACGATGCAGATGCAAAGCGTCGAAACAAACGCCGGCACGGCAATCTGCTGGGCGCCATCCAGGATCGCTTTCACCAGGCGCTTGCGCATGTGCAGATTGCGGTGAATGTTTTCGATTTCCACCGTGGCGTCGTCGACGAGAATACCCACCGCCAGCGCCATACCGCCAAGCGTCATCACGTTCAGCGAGTTTCCCATCGCCGACAAGATGATGATCGAGACCAGGATCGACAGCGGAATCGAGATAATGACGATCAACGTCGAGCGCCAGGAACCCAGGAAGAGCAGGATCATCAGCCCGGTCAGCCCTGCGGCGATGGCGGCTTCGTGAATGACGCCCTCGACCGCGGCGCGCACGAAGATGGATTGATCGAACATCGGCGTCGCTTCGAAATCCCGGCCGTCCGTGGGCACCGTCGCGATAGCGGCCGGCAGCGCAGCGCGGACATTGCTCACAACCTGCAGCGTCGAGGCACTCCCTTTTTTCAGCACGGGCCAGAGAATGCCCGGTTTGCCGTTGACGTGCACGAGGCTGGTCTGCACTTGAAATCCATCGCGCACGTTGGCGACATCACCAATATAAATTGGTTGGCCGTTGATGGATTTCACCGGCATGTCGTTGATTGCTGAAGCGACCGACGGGCTGGCATTCAAACGCACCTGGTATTCGTGTTTCCCAATTTTGGCTGTGCCGGCGGGCAGAATCACGGATTGATTATTGACGGCACTCGAGATATCCGAAGGTGAAATCCCATACGCATAGAGCTTTTCCGGGTTGAGATCGACCATGATCTGGCGCTGCTTGCCGCCATAGGGGTAGGGGATTTCCACGCCCGGCACGGTCACCAGGGCGGCGCGAAGAAAGTTAACGGTATCGTCAAAAAGTTCGGCCTCAGGAATGGTTTTGGAGCCAATGGAGAGCTGGAGAATCGGCACATCAGAGGCACTGTAGCGGATAATCAGTGGCGGCTGCATGCCGGGCGGCATCTGGCGGATGGCGGTCTGCGCGATGGCGGTTACCTCAGCGGTTGCCTGGTCGATGTTGGCGTTTTTCTGGAAGAAAATCTTGATGATGCCGATACCGTAAAGTGACGTGCTTTCCGTGTGCTCGACATCACTGACGGTGGTAGTGACGATGCGCTCGAACTGCCCCACGATGCGAGTAGATACATCTTCTGGCGACATCCCGGTGTATTGAAAAGCCACCGCGATAACCGGGATATTGATGTCCGGAAAAATATCCGTGGGCGTATTGAGGATGGTATAGATGCCGAGGATCGCCACCAGCATCGCGGCGACCACGAACGTGTAAGGACGACGAAGAGCAAGACGGACAATCCACATAAAAAATCACTGCAAAATTATTTGCCCGAGGAACTCGTGCACGGATCGCACGAATAGACTTCCCGCAGCGCAGCTAATGCGCTGACAATCGTGCGACGTTGTTCACCGGGGATTTTCGATAATTCGTCGGCCAGCTGCCGATGCGTGGTCTTGCGGGCTGTTTCAAGGATTTTAACACCACGCGAAGTCGGCGCCAGCGCGCTTTTTCGGCGATCGCTCACGACTGTCTCGCGCGTCAGAAATCCTTTGAGAATCAGCGATTGCACGAGTTTGGAAGCAGAAGGAAGCGTCAGCCCGATGAACTCCGCCACATCCGAGAGCGACCCGCCGCGATTGCGATCCAGATACGCCAGCGTGCGGAATTGCACGACCGATAGATTTTCTCCCGTGGCCGCGCGCATCTTGCAGCGAATACTGCGCATCACACTGGGCACGACGTCTAAAACAGCCGCGGCGCAGTCGGCGGAAGTTGCGGATTGAAATAGTTTCACAAGCTAAGTATTATATAGCAAGTTGGGGATTGTCAAATGGCAGCAAATTCGGACGTATGCCAGGCGTAACTTATGAATACACAGAGAACGCGAAAGTGCGAAGTCACGAAGAAATACCGCGAAGAAGAATTGGGTAAATTTTGTCTTCGCGTCTTCCTTCGCGCTTTGGCGCCTTCGCGTTCTCTTTGGTCTTCTTTCTATCCAAGCTACTTCTAACGTGTCCAAGACCCTAGTTCGATGCAAATTCTTTGCAGTTGCACAAATGGCGGAAATTTGGGAAACACCTAGCGTATGAGCGAATTACCACAACCCCGGCATCCGGAAAATCCTGCCATCGAGGCACGTCCTGGTGCGCCGGCGAAAACCACTTACGGCTGCCTCTGGCTGCTCATTGTCCTCATCATCGCCGCCGGCGCGATCTGGTGGTTTGGCTTCCGCAATAAAAAATCAACTGCTACCACGCAGCCCGCCGGTCGCCATGGCGGAGGCGGCGGCCCGGTCCCCGTCGTCGCTGTCCCGGCGCATCGCGGCGACATGCCTGTCTATCTCACCGGCCTGGGAACAGCCCAGGCTCTTAATACTGTTATCGTTCACACCCGCATTGATGGCCAGCTGATGCAGGTTGCCTACAAAGAGGGTCAATTTGTTCACCAAGGCGACCTGCTCGTGCAAATCGACCCGCGACCGTATCAGGCAGTATTGGACCAAGCCAAGGCACAATTGGCTAAGGACCAATCGCTCCTCGCTAACGCTCAACTCGATCTACAGCGCGACAAGCTTGCTGGCGAAGCGATTCCTGCACAGCAACTCGATACTCAGCGGGCGACTGTCGATCAGGACCAGGCGGCTTTAAAAATTGATCAGGCGCAGATTGAGACGGCGCAGTTGAATATCACCTATTGCCACATTACTGCACCGATCGCTGGCTGGGTGGGCCTGCGACTGGTTGACGTTGGCAATATGGTGCACGCTACGGATAGCAACGGTATTGTGGTGATTACGCAAACCCAGCCTATCACTGTCGTGATTACCCTGCCCGAGCGGGATATTCCCCAACTCATGGATCGCATGCGCACGCCGCCACTGCCGGAAGTGGATGCCTTTCAGGATCAGACCAAATTGGCCAGCGGGCATGTGCTGGCGGTGGATAATCAGGTCAACACATCCAGCGGGACGTTCCAGGTTAAAGCGATTTTTGATAACAAGGATAATGCGCTGTTTCCCAACCAATATTTAGATGCGCGCGTGCTGGTGCAAATTCAGAAGAACGTGGTGATTGTGCCGGCGGCGGCGGTGCAGCATGGGCCTGATTCGGCATTCATTTATGTAGTTAAGCCAGACAATACCGTCGAAATTCGCAACATTGGCGAAGGTATCGAGCAAGGTAGCAATGCCGTGGTGGCCAGCGGCATCGAACCCGACGAAATGTGCGTCACTGACGGCGTGGATAAGCTGCAAGCTGGAACCAAGGTAGTGGTGCGCTCACCAGCCGCCACGCAGGCAACGACCCGCGAGGCAGCGGAAGAATCGACGACCGGCCCGAGCACGCGCCCTGCCGGTAGCGGGCATCGGCATAAGAAGAGGAATGCGGAATGAACGCCATTGCTTCAATGATTTGCTTCTGCATTTAACTGTATGAGTCCATCACGCTTATTTATTCTCCGACCCGTGGCGACGGTGCTGCTGATGGTGGCGATCGTGCTGGCGGGGGCGATTGCGTGGTGGGAATTGCCGGTCTCGGCACTGCCGGAGGTGGATTATCCGACGATTCAGGTGACCACCTTTTATCCGGGGGCGTCGCCGGATGTGATGGCATCGTCGGTGACGGCTCCGCTGGAAAAACAGTTCGGCGAAGTGCCGGGCTTGTCGCAGATGACTTCCAGCAGCTCGGAAGGCTCGTCGATCATCACGCTGCAATTTAATCTGGATTTGAATATCGATGTAGCCGAGCAGGAGGTGCAGGCGTCGATCAACGCAGCGGGGACGTATCTGCCGGCGAATCTGCCCAATCCGCCGATTTATTCCAAGGTGAATCCCGCCGACACGCCGGTGCTGACCTTGGCGCTGAGCAGCAAGACGTTGCCGCTGAGCAAAGTGGAAGATTTAGCCGACACGCGGTTGGCGCAGAAGATTTCGCAGGTGACCGGGGTTGGCCTGGTGAGCATCAGCGGCGGCCAAAAGCCAGCGGTGCGGATTGATATCAACCCGGTAGCCACGGCGGCGCTGGGGTTGAATCTGGACGATGTGCGCACGGCGGTGTCGGCGGCGAATGTGAACCAGGCGAAGGGATCGTTCGACGGGCCGCACCAGGCGTACACGATCAGCGCGAATGATCAGTTGCTCACCAGCGCGCAATATCGGCCTTTGATCATTGCGTATCGCAATGGCGGGCCGGTGAAGCTGTCGGATATCGCGACGGTGACAGATAGTTCCGAGGATTTATATCAAGCGGCGTGGATGAATATGACGCCGGCGGTGATCGTAAATATCCAACGCCAGCCGGGGGCAAATACGATTGAAGTGGTGGATCGGATCAAGGCGCTGCTGCCGCGCTTGAAGCAATCCCTGCCGCCGGGGATCAATACATCGATTCTGATCGATCGCACGAGCACGATCCGCGCTTCGGTGGATGATGTGCATTTTGAATTGCTGCTCACCGTCGTGCTGGTGGTGATGGTGATCTTTTTGTTCCTGCGAAATTTCGCAGCGACGGTGATTCCCAGCATCGCGGTGCCGGTCTCGATCATTGGCACGTTTGGCGGGATGTATCTGCTGGGGTTCAGCTTGAACAATCTCTCGCTGATGGCTCTGACGATCTCCACAGGGTTCGTGGTGGATGATGCGATCGTGATGATCGAAAATATCTCGCGATTTATTGAAGAAGGGGAAGCGCCGTTTCAGGCGGCGCTCAAGGGGTCGGCACAGATCGGCTTTACGATTTTGTCGCTGAGCATTTCGCTGATCGCGGTGCTGATCCCGCTGCTGTTCATGGGTGATGTGGTAGGGCGGCTGTTTCGTGAATTCGCGATGACGCTGTCGATGACCATTGTCATATCGGCGGTGGTTTCGCTCACGCTGACGCCGATGATGTGCGCTTATCTGCTCAAGCATAAACCCGAATCCAAGCAGAGCTGGTTTTATCGCAAGTCGGAAAAGATTTACGAAGACATTATTGCCTGGTATGGCGCGACATTGAAATTCGTGCTGCGTTTCCAGTTCATCACGCTGCTGGTCGCGATCGGAACGCTGGTGGCGACGATTTTGCTTTATATCTATATCCCCAAGGGATTTTTTCCGGTGCAGGATACGGGGGTAATCCTGGGCATTTCGGAGGCGGCGCAGACTGTTTCGTTTTCGCAGATGGCGGAGAAGCAGAAAGAGCTGGCAAAAATTATCCTGCAGGACCCCGGAGTTGATTCGCTTTCGAGCTTTATCGGGATCGATGGCACCAACGTGACGGTGAATAGCGGGCAGATTCAAATCAATCTGAAATCGCTGCCCGAAACTTACATGGGCCAGTTCACGCGCTTCATCGAAGGTGAACCACAACTCCGAGCCGATCAGATTCGCACGGCCAATGCCAGCGATATTATTCGACGCTTGCAGCCGAAATTAGCGGAGGTGGAGGGAATCACCCTCTACATGCAGCCGGTGCAGGATCTGACCGTGGAGGATCGCGTCAGCCGCACGGAATATCAGTTCAGCATGGAAGACCCGGATGCCAGTGAGCTGGATGTGTGGGTTCCCAAACTGATTGCCAAGCTCAATACGCTTCCGGAACTTGCGGATGTGGCCAGCGATCAGTTGGATAAGGGATTGCAGGTGCATCTGGTGATCAATCGCGATACCGCTTCGCGGCTGGGGATCACCCCGCAGATGATTGACGATGCGCTGTATGACGCTTACGGGCAGCGGCAGGCGTCGATCATGTTTACACAGTTGAATCAATATCACGTGGTGATCGAAGTGCCGGAGATGTACCGCAATCGGCCCAGGGATTTGTCGCAGATGTATGTTCGCTCGGCAGCAGGGCTGATGGTGCCGATGACGGAATTTGTCACGCAGGAACAGAGCAGCGTGCCTCTGGTGGTGAATCATCAGGGACAATTTCCGGTGGTGACGGTGTCGTTTAATCTGGCGCCGGGCGCCTCGCTGGGTGATGCGGTAAAAGCGATCAATCAGGCGCGGAGCGAATTACAGATGCCGAGGAGCATCGCGACGGCATTCCAGGGAACGGCGGCCGCTTTCCAGGCATCGTTGTCGAATGAACCGCTGCTGATTCTGGCGGCATTGGTGGTTGTCTACATCGTGCTGGGGGTTTTGTATGAGAGTTATATACATCCGATCACGATTCTTTCGACATTGCCGTCGGCAGGTGTCGGAGCGCTCCTGGCACTAATGATTTGTGGCGAATCACTGAGCGTGGTGGCGCTGATCGGAATTATTCTGCTCATAGGCATCGTTAAGAAAAATGCCATCATGATGATCGACTTTGCGCTCGAAGCGGAGCGCGAGGAAGGGAAGCCGCCTTATGATGCGATTTATCAGGCGTGTTTGTTGCGGTTTCGGCCAATTATGATGACGACGATGGCGGCGCTTCTCGGCGGCGTGCCGTTGGCGCTGGGCGGTGGGATGGGGGCGGAATTGCGGCGGCCGCTGGGGATTTCGATTGTGGGCGGGTTGATATTCAGTCAGATACTCACGCTGTATACGACGCCGGTGATTTATTTGTATTTCGATCGGCTCGCGACATATCTCCGGCCGCACCGGAAGCAGATGAAGCAGGGAGAGTTGTTTGCGGGCGTGCCGGCGACAGAAGGATGAGAGGAATGACGAAATTCGAATGATGAATGACGAATCAATATTCGAATACCAAATGATTAAAAGCGCGCAATATTTAGCGGCGTGTCCGAAGGACCGCGCTGGGAAGCGCTATTCAACGCGGTGCTACGCACCGCCGCTAAATATTGGCGGGAAAATCTTTCGAGCATTGGATTATTCGAATTTGATTCGTTCCTGCTCAGAATCGCGATCATTCGAATTACGTCATTCGCCTGGGCAGGAGGCGGCATGAGCATTTCCACGCCATTTGTTCGACGGCCGGTCGGCACATCGCTGCTGACGATTGCGCTGGCGATGGCGGGAATGTTGGCGTTTTTTTTCCTGCCGGTATCGCCGTTGCCGCAGGTGGATTTTCCGACGATTTCGGTCAACGCGAGCTTGCCCGGGGCGAGTCCGGAGACGATGGCTTCTTCGGTGGCGACGCCATTGGAAAGACAACTCGGGCGGATCGCGGGGATCACGGAGATGACCTCATCGAGCTCGCTGGGCTCGACGTCGATCACGCTGCAATTTGATCTGAATCGAAATATCGACGCGGCGGGTCGCGACGTGCAGGCGGCGATAAATGCGGCGCGGAGCAATTTGCCCTCGGATTTGCCGGGCAATCCGACGTATCGCAAGGTGAACCCGGCCGATGCGCCGATCATGATCCTCTCGCTGACTTCAGATGTGTATAACCGCGGGGCGATGTACGATGCGGCATCGTCGATTCTGGAGCAGAAGATTTCGCAACTGGCGGGGATCGGGCAGGTGATTGTGGGCGGCGGTGCGCTGCCGGCAGTGCGGGTGGATGTGAACCCCGAGCTGCTGAATAACATCGGCTTGACGATGGAGAACGTACGCACCGCGCTGGCCACGGCCAATGCGAATCAGGCCAAGGGGGAATTCATCAGCAATCATCGCACCTGGTCGATTACTGATACTGATCAGCTGATGAAAGCGGATCAATATAAGCCGCTGATTGTCACGTGGCGTAATGGCGCACCCGTGCGGCTGGGCGATATCGCCGACGTGCAGGATTCGGTCGCAGACATTCGGCAGGGGGGGATCGTCAACGGCAAGTCGGCGGTCATGCTGATTCTTTTCCGCCAGCCGGGCGCGAACATTATCTCCACGGTGGATGGCGTGATGGCGATGTTGCCGCAATTGCAGGCGGATATTCCGGCGGGGATGAAATTAACGGTGGTGCTGGACCGCACGGTAACCATTCGCGCTTCGGTGAATGATGTAGAGATCACACTATTGATCTCCATCGTGCTGGTCATTCTGGTGGTCTTTGCTTTTCTGCGCGACGTCCGCGCTACGCTGATTCCCGGTGTGGCGGTGCCGATCTCGCTGATCGGAACCTTCGGCGTGATGTATCTGTGCGGATACAGCCTGGATAATCTTTCGCTGATGGCGCTCACGATTGCCACGGGGTTTGTGGTGGATGATGCGATCGTGGTGATCGAAAACATCACACGGCATCTGGAAGCGGGGATGGCGGCGATACCGGCGGCGCTGCAGGGGGCTAAAGAGATTGGATTCACCGTCGTTTCCATGAGCACGTCGCTGGTGGCGGTATTTATTCCCATTTTGCTGATGGGCGGAATTGTCGGGCGGCTCTTGCGGGAATTCGCCGTCGTGCTTTCGGTGGCGATCGGCGTCTCGATGATTGTTTCGCTCACCACCACGCCGATGATGTGCGCGTTGCTGCTGAAGCCCAAGCATGCCTCCGAGCGCGGATGGCTTTATCGCACCAGCGAGAGGGCATTCGATTACATTCTGGATAGTTATGAAACCACGCTGCACTGGGTGCTGCGGCATCGCTTCACCATGCTGATTGCGACGGCGATTACGGTGGCGCTGACGATATATCTTTATGTGATTGTCCCCAAGGGATTTTTCCCTCAGGAAGATACCGGGCGCATGATGGGCGCGATCACGGCTGACCAGAGCGTTTCTTTTCAACAGATGAAGAATCGCATGAATGAGCTGGCGGCGATTGTGGAGAAGGATCCGGCCGTTGACAGCGTGATTGCTTTTACGAATGGCGGCAATACAGCGCGCATGTTTGTCAGCCTCAAGTCGTTGGCGGAGCGAAAACTTTCCGCTGATGAGGTAGCGTTGCGCCTGCGCAAGCCGCTGAGCCGTGTGCCGGGGGTGCAACTAATTCTCGTCAGCGTGCAAGACATCCGTGTAGGCGGGCATAGCACCGCAGCGCAATATCAATACACGCTACAGGGAGATTCCAACACGGATCTGGCGCATTGGACGCCCATCCTTTTGAAGAAGATGAAAACGCTGTCCGGCCTGGTGGATGTCAATTCCGACCAGCAGGACCACGGCCTGGAGGCGGCACTGACCATCGACCGCGACATGGCGGGACGATTTAACATTCAGCCGCAGACCATTGACAATATCCTTTACGATGCTTTCGGCCAGCGGCAGGTTTCCACGATGTACACCTCGCTGAATCAATATCACGTGGTCATGGAGGCAGCGCCAGAGTTTTGGCAAAGCCCGGATGGGCTGAAACATATTTATGTGCCTTCGGGCACCGGCGCACTGGTGCCGCTGTCGACCTTTGCACATTACGCGCCATCAACCACGAGTCTTTCGATCAATCACCAGGGCCAATCTCCGGCCATGACGATTTCTTTTAATCTGCTGCCGGGATATTCGCTGAGCCAGGCGGTGGAAGAAGTGCAGCAGGCGGAAAATGATATTGGCATGCCGACCACGATCCATGGGTCTTTCCAGGGAACGGCGCAGGCGTTTCAGGCGTCGCTGGCCAGCGAGCCGATTCTTATCGCAGCTGCGCTGATCGCGGTCTATATCGTGCTGGGCGTGCTGTACGAAAGCTACATTCATCCAATCACGATTCTCTCAACAATTCCTTCGGCAGGCGTGGGAGCGCTTTTGGCGTTGCTGCTGTGCAAGACCGACTTGAGCATCATCGCGCTGATCGGCATTATTCTTCTGATTGGAATCGTCAAGAAAAACGCCATCTTGATGGTCGATTTCGCATTAGAAACTGAGCGTCGCGGTGGCAAAGCTCCTGCGGATGCGATCTACGAAGCCTGTCTCCTGCGTTTTCGACCGATCATGATGACCACCATGGCGGCGCTGCTCGGGGCGGTGCCGCTGGCCATCGGCGCGGGCGTGGGCGCGGAGATGCGGCAGCCGCTGGGGATTGCGATCATCGGAGGGTTAATTTTCAGCCAGATGCTGACGCTTTACACCACGCCGGTGATTTATCTATATCTGGATGAGATTCGGTTGTATTTTTATTCGCTATTCCATCACGGCCAAGCGCCGGCGGGGGCACATGAAATCGCGTAAAGAAATGAATCCCATGAACGACCCCGCGCTTAATCCTTCCCCTTGTACTCAGGAGGAGGATAGGAGAGGGGGTTCTTCGGCGTTGAGCGTTCAGCGTTCAGCGTTTGCTCGGCGTAGATCGTCTCGTCGTGCTTTGCTCATGCTGGGGTGCGTCTCACTTTCGCTGTGCGTGCTTTGCTCCTGCGAAGTCGGTCCAAATTACAAACGCCCGCAGCAGCATTTGCCGACCACATTTCGGGCGGCGACGACGCAGGAATTGGCGCAACCGCGCTTGGCGCAGGACTGGTGGAAATTATTTAACGACGCGCAATTGAACCAACTGGAAGATCAGGCGCGCCAGGCCAATCCCGGCGTGGTGGCGGCGATGGAGCGCGTCGTCCAAGCGCGATCCCAGGCGGGCATCGCCAAGAGCCAGCTTTATCCGTATGTCTCGTTTGATCCATCCTTTGACCGCTCGCGCTCTCCCGGGGGAACCAGTTCCACTTTTGTGAACAACGGCAGCTCCGGCGCTTCCGGCGGAGGAACCAACACGGGTGGCGGCGGCACAACGACCGGCGGCGGAACCACGACCAGCGGCTCGGGACATAGTTCCAGCGGATCACACGCCCGCACTGGCGACGTCATTTCCATTCCTTTTGACGTCAGCTATGAAGTCGATATCTGGGGCAAAATCCGGCGAAATTACGAAGTCGCCCAGGCTACCGCTTTTGCATCAGCAGACGATTACGAAGTGGTTTTGCAAACTCTCGAAGCCGACGTCGCTTCGGATTATTTTGCCCTGTGCCTCTACGATGCGCAGATCGATATCTATAAGCAAACCGTTGAGTCATACCAATCGCAGCTGAAGCTTACGCGCCAGCAGCAAAAAGCTGGGCTGGTTGGCCAAACTGATGTTGCGCAGGCGCAAACAGAATTGGATTCCACGCTGACCGAAGAAATCGAAGCGGAGCGCGATCGCGAAGATGAAGTGATCGCCATCGCGATTCTTCTGGATAAGCCGCCCGCGGAATTTTCTATTCCATCCCGCAAGTTGAATCAGATTCCTCCGCAGGTTCCCGCTGGACTATCCGGCAACCTGCTGGAGCGTCGGCCCGATGTGAAAGAAGCGGAAGAAAACCTTATCGCCGCCAATGCAGATATCGGTGTGGCGATCGGTACCGCTCTACCTTCATTAACCCTCACCGGCTCGGGCGGATTCGAGAGCACGCATGTGGCCGATGCGCTGAACTGGTCGCAGCGCGCCTGGTCTTTGGGCGCTGGCGTCACGGCGCCGATCTTTGAAGGGGGGTTGCTCAAATATGGCATCGAAGAGGCGCGGGCCAAATACATGGAACTGGTTGCCACGTATCGTGTCGCCGTGCTGCAGGCATTGGCTGATGTCGAGAATTCGCTGACGGATCTGCATCGCCGCGCGGAGGAAGCACAAGCCCAGACCGCAGCCGTTCACGACGCCCAGGAGTATCTGCGATATTCCAATGTTCAATATCGCCAGGGGTTGATCAGTTATCTGCAGATCATTGATGCTGAGCGCACGCTGCTCACAAATGAATTGGCCGCGGCGCAAATTCTCAATGAACGACTCACTTCTACGGTGCTGTTGATCAAAGCTTTAGGGGGCGGGTGGGAAGCCAGGCAGGCGACGACGCAACCGATAAAGTTGAAGACCTAGAAGAAAACGCGGATCGGGCCGGGGACGGCCCGGCTCTCCTGGCGCATTAGCGCTTACGGTTTGAGCACAATCTTTCCGTAGTTACCGTCTTTCATTACTTCCTCATGGGCTTTGGGCGCGTCGGCCAAGGGAAGCTGAAGTCCGACCAGGGGTTTGAGGATGCCCGCGTCGAATCCGGCAAGCAAAAATGCGTGCGTGGCTTGCCATTGTTGATCGGTTGCGCCGTTCATCATCATGCCGCGAATTTCGGCTTCGCGCGCCATGGTGTCGCGCGGGTTAATTTCTACGGGGCCGCGCGAGCCGATGACAATTACCCGGCCGTTTTTGGCCAATATGGTTAAATCCTTGCCAAGATTTACATTGGCCAGCATTTCCAGAATGCAGTCCACCCCTTGGCCTTCGGTCAGGTCCATCAGCTTTTTGAGATAATCGTGATCCTTGTGATTGAGCGCATAGTGTGCCCCCATCTGTTTGATTAATTCCAATCCTTTTTCCGTTCCAGCGGTTGCAAAGATGGTCATGCCGTGATTTTTGGCCAGTTGAATCGCAGCATTTCCGACGCTGCCGCTGCCGCCATGTACGAGAAGTTTTTCCGCAGGCTTCGCATGGGCGCGATCGAACAGGGCGCGATAGGCGGTGGAGTATGGGGTGCCGATTGCCGCTCCTTCCTCAAATGAAAGTTTGTCGCTCAATGCAAACGTGCGATTCGCTGGCGCGACGGCTTTTTCGGCGTACGCGCCAGTGATGGTATTGGCTGCATAGACACGCTGCCCGATTTTGAAATTCTTCACGCCCTCGCCAATCGCTTCGATGATTCCCGCGCAATCATTCCCCAGCGTGTACGGGAATTCCTTGGGGCCATAAATCCCTTTTCGTACATAAGTCTCGACCGGGTTCACGCCAGCAGCTTTCACGCTGATGAGCACCTGCCCTGCTCCGGGTCTGGGATCAGGCGTTTGCTCCAGTTTCATGACCGAGGGTTCGCCGAATTGATGAACGCGAATAGCTTGCATAATCATACCTTTCGATTCCGGCAGTTTTTGGCCGCCAGTTATTTATGAACACTTTTAACCAATGCGCGATATTATTTGTCCGATTGGGTGTCCGTGGCAACATATATAATCAGTAAGTCAGGCGATATGGATCGGCTACTCTGCGATGAAAGTCAGCATCGAGGTCTCATTGCTTGCCGCTGCAGGGCTGGCGAGCGCGCATTTTCTCTAGTTGAACTGCTCGTGGTCCTCGGCATCATCGCCTTGATTATCTCACTATTAATGCCCGCGTTGGCCAAAGCGCGGGCGCAATCGAAGTTTATTGCTTGCCAGTCCAATCTTCGCGAGATCGGCCAGGAGATGATCATTTACGCCAACAACAGCAATGGCTGGCTCTTTCCGCCCGACGATGGCAATAACGGCATTCAGGTGCAGGTCGATCAGCGCTGGTTTGTTTTCGTGCTCAAGCCGCATCCGCCGGCCGATCCGAATGATCAGAATATAAAGGACTGGACCCCGCCCATCATGATCTGCCCTGCCGATGATCCCGAGCCAGTTTTTTATCATTCCTATCTGCTGAATCATCATCTAATCGAGCACGCCATCCGCTATTCCACCAAGCCGCCTGCAGGTCTGGACCCAAGCCATGTCGTGGTGATGGGTGAAAAGAAATCTGACAAAACCGATTATTACGTGGAAACCTACGACGGCCCGCCTGCCTATTCCAGCTACGACGTGCAGGCGGAAACCTATCGCCACGGCGTGGGCCTGGGGTCAAATTACCTCTACCTGGATTTGCACGTGGATGACCACGGGCCCACGGATATCACGTATGGCCTGGACCCATGGGATTTCCCCCCTCTGCCCACCACAGCGCCAGCCACGGGACAATAATGCTATCCACGCTGAGAACAATGCAGGGTGAGGTTGCTATGTCAACAGCCGGGACTCAACGAGTCCCGGAATTCCCAGAATTCCGGCGGTCGTTGACCGCCGGCTATTGGTGGGCTTCAGGTTGGTCGTGCGCATTTTCTCTCGCGGAACTATTGGTCGTCTTAGGAATTATCGCGCTGCTGATTTCCCTGCTCTTCCCCGCACTGAGTCGCGCCCGCGCCCAGGCCAATTACATCAGATGCCAATCCAACCTCCGGCAGATTGGCCAGGCGATGGTGATCTACGCCAACAACTATTCCGGCTGGATGTTTCCTCCCGATGCCGGCCTGATCGTCCCGCCCAGCCAGCGCTGGTATGTCTCCGTGCTGAAAGTGCCCACGCCCAAAGATGCCAGCAGCACCGATCCCAAGGATTGGACCCCGCCGCTCATGCTCTGCCCCGCTGATGATCCCAATCCAATGAATTACCATTCGTATCTGGTAAACAATCATCTCGTCGAGCACCATTTAATTTATTCCAGCAAAGCTCCGGTCGGCATCACCACCAGCAGAGTGGTCGTCATGGGCGAAAAGAAAACCCTATCCACGAACTATTACGTGGAGATTCTCAGCGGCAACTCCACGTATGAAGAACAGGTCGATCTCTATCGCCACGGCAAAACCATCGGTTCAAACTATCTCTATCTCGATCTGCACGTCGATTCCAACGGGCCCACCACTACAGCCTACGGAGCCGACCCGTGGGATTTTCCGTACTCGCCCACAACCATGCAGGCGGATTAAATGGACATCTCGCTAATGCGTGTGCTAGTTTGATCGCATGAAGATTTCGCGTGTCGAAACGATCCGAATCTCTGTGCCACTGAACCCGCAATTGGCGATCAAGTCTGGACGAGGTGGAGCGCATGTCAAATCGCCATTTTTGCTGGTGAAGATTCATGCGGATAATGGCCTTGTAGGATTGGGCGAAGTCTCGTGCACGCCACGCTGGTCTGGCGAAGACCAGGTTTCGGCGGAGCATTTCATTCAAAACTATTTTGCGCCGGTGCTGATTGATCAGGCACTGATCGATGTGGCGGAAATGACCAGACTATTCTGGCCTGCCGTGGCGGGGAATTTTTTTACCAAGGCCGGCATCGAGATGGCTCTCTGGGATCTGCTTGGCAAATCACAGGGGAAACCCGTCTACGAATTGCTGGGCGGAAAGGTGCGCTCGCAGGTCATGACCAAGTGGTCCGTCTCCGGGCAACCACCAGACAAAGCTGCCGAAATCGCGCGCTGGGCACTCGCACAGGGATTTAAGAAAATCAAAGTCAAAGTCGGCATCGATCCCGATGGGGATGTGCAGCGTGTAGCTGCGGTCCGGCAAGTAGTCGGGCCGGAAATGAAATTGGGGGTTGATGCCAACGGCGGTTGGCAGACAGCGGAAATCGCGATCGATACTATTCATCGCCTGCGCGAGTTTGATATCTATTTCGCTGAGCAGCCCGTCCCCGCTGGCGATGCAGGAGAGATGGCCAGGGTTAAACGCGCGATCGATATTCCCGTCATTGCAGATGAATCCATTTACACTTTGGCTGATGCCGCCACACTCGTTCGCGCCAAGGCCTGCGATGTATTTTCCATCTACATTGGCAAATCAGGCGGCATTGGTCCGGCGCTAGCCATCGCCCAATTCGCTGACGCCCACAACATCGCCTGCACGGTCGGGTCTAACCTGGAACTCGGTGTCGGCTCTGCTGCCATGGCGCACCTGGCGATGGCCTGCCAAGCCATTCGGCCCGAAGAATTTCCCTGCGACATTATCGGCCCGTTTTATTACCTGGATCGCATCGATCGTGTTGGAATTGATCTACAACCCGGATTGGTCCGTCTTACAGAAAAGCCGGGGTTGGGCGTCGAATTGGACGATGAAAAAGTGGAGGCCTATCGCGTCAGATGATTATGCAGGCTCTGGACTATGAACGCCCATTATATGTTGAGCACCGCCGCCCGGGGGGGCGGGGTATCTGGCTCGTGCTCTGCACCTTCTGGACAACCTGCGGCGCCATGCTCCTGTTTTTACCAATCCGTGGTTCCTTTTTTGTGCGCATGATGGGCGTTACCCCGCTGGTTATCGGGATTGTCGCTCCTCTCTTTTTTTACGGCCTCCAGCAACGCACGCGCGTTTTTGCCGATCACCTCGAATCAACCATCACCGTCTGGGGCCGTCGCTTCTGGCAAAAGACCTGGCACTGGCAGCGCATTGAACAGTGCTGTGCCGTGCGCGAAAATCGCATTATTGGCACCTTGGTCGATATCCAATCCCAACTTTCTATCCCTACCCGTGGCAAAGTGCTCTCCGTAAGTCCCGCCTGCACCATGGTTATGTTCTGCGGCGACGGAGTCAGCGCGCGTCTCAATGACGGGCATAACATTGTTATCGGAACCGATCAGCCGCAGACGCTGTTGCATGCCATCGAAACCGCCCAAAAAACCGCCACGCCTGGCTATAGCAATAATTGATAACGCAGATTATCAGACGCGTTTCTTAATAAACCCCCGCCGGAATTGGTCGATTTAGGTAATACGTTAAGAAAGCCCCGGGTTTGTATTTTGGAGGCTACGATCGTGTTATCGATACTCATAGCTGACGACGAAGCATTTTTGTTGCACATTCTCGCCGAGAAGCTCGGCCGGGCTGGGCACTTAGTGCTCACCGCCAGCGATGGGCGCCAGGCATTTGACCTGGCCACCCAGCAACATCCCGACCTGATCATCACTGATTTCCAAATGCCTGTCATGACTGGTCTGGAGATGAGCATCGCTTTGCGCGAGCAGGAAAGCACGGCCACGATTCCGATTCTTCTCGTCACTGCCCGAGGCCATCGCGCTCCTGAAGAAGATTTGAACCGAACCAATATTACCACGGTGATCGCCAAGCCATTCAGCGCCAAGGATCTTCTGGCCAAGGTCGATCAAATTGCGGCCGAAATCAACAAAGGTCGTATAACGAAGGTGTCAGCGGCATGAACGCCAATACTCTCGAAAAATATCGTCCGATCCATAACTCGCTCGCCGAACGCTGCGCATCCATGGGCGTTGCGGTATGGTTCTTCGACAATACTGGCAAGCCGGTGCCCCACGCCGGTGAAAACGCCTGGCTGCAAAGCGCACCGGAATTGCTCGGCACTACCGCTCAGCAAATCGCCGCCACCACGCTCGCCACACGTCAGTCCGTTGAGCAATTGCGCGACGGCGTCTGGTGGATTCCCTTGGTTTATACGCAGGGAAGTCAGATCGTAGCAGTAAGTGTGGCCGCGATTCTCGCCGGCGGCGAGCTGCGCAGATCCGTGCTGAAAGCCGCTGCTGATCTTCGCCACGCCAAAGATATCCTGCTGCATTTGCCTGCGCGCCGCACGGCTCATCAACTGGTTAAAACCGTCCAGTGGATGCACGCCGACCTGTGCGCCGCCCGCCGCCATGGCTCGATGCTCGATGAATTTTCCGAGCAGCTCTCGCAGGCATTCGAAGAACTGAATCTCGTCTTCCGCATGTCACACCTGCTCAACAGCACGCACGCGCCGCAGGATATCGTGCAGGGCATGTGCGATGAGCTGCGCAAAAGCTTGTCGTTTGGTTGGGTCTGCATTCATTTCTGCGCCAGCCGCGATGCGGTGCCGGAATTGACCAGCCGCATTCTTTTCAGCGGTAATCCTCCCGGCGGCGCCGATGCAACGATCGGCATCTGCACGCAAATTTCCCGCGACTGGTCCGACAGCGCTGCAACGAAAATCCTACGCCCCGAACGCGATCCACTCGCCCGCCAGTGTGAAGCCGAAGTGCTCGTACAACCCGTTTTGCACGATGGCAGGCCGGTCGCTCTGATCTTCGCCGGCAACAAGCAATCTGCCGACTCCGATGTCTGCAGTATCGAAATCCAGATGCTCCAGGCAGCCGCCCGCTTCATGGGCATGGCTCACCAGAACATGTCACGCTTCAGTGAGCAACGGCAAATGTTCTTGGGTACCGTGCAATCGCTGACGGCCGCCGTCGATGCCAAGGACAGCTACACGCGTGGCCACTCCGAGCGCGTCGGCATGCTTGCTCGCCAGATGGCCGAGGCATTGGCCCTCGAGCCCGAAGTGATCCACCAATATTACGTCGCGGGTTTGCTTCACGATGTCGGCAAGATTGGTATCCCCGAAGCCGTTCTCGGCAAGACCGGCCG
Organism: Tepidisphaeraceae bacterium; assembly: GCA_036490535.1. Classification (GTDB taxonomy): domain Bacteria; phylum Planctomycetota; class Phycisphaerae; order Tepidisphaerales; family Tepidisphaeraceae; genus DASXDR01. The sequence continues at coordinate 22,957 of DASXDR010000094.1, forward strand.
GCTCACCGATGCCGAGTTTGATGTTATCAAAAAGCACCCCGAAATCGGCTATCGCATTCTCACCGGTATTCCATCACTGGATAACATCCTCCCCGGCGTGCTGCACCACCACGAGCGCTGGGACGGCCACGGCTATCCTCATGGCTTGATGGGCGAAAAAATTCCGTTCATCGCGCGCGTTCTCTGTGTCTGCGATACGTTCGACGCCATGAATTCTCGCCGTTCCTATCGCGATAACCTGCCGCGCGCCCACACGATTGCCGAGCTCCAGCGCGTTGCCGGCTCCCAATTCGATCCCGCCCTGGTCCCCGTGTTCCTTAACATGGACTTAACGCAATACGACCGCGCCGTCGCCGAAAGCGAAGGCGCATTGGCCAAAGCCGCCTAAATAAACGAATTGCAAAATCGGACCCGCCGCGCCGCGGAGCATTTGTCTAACATCTCATTCTCGCCATCGGATTCCTGCGCACATTTAATGGACGATCTCTCAATCGTTAGCCGATAAGAAAATTCGGGCTGGTGTCCGGTAACGCCGGTATAGCAGAATTACTTGCTGATGTGAGAGAGACGTATGCGGTTGTATCACAAGGGAATGCTGGTTGTTGTAGCACTTAGCCTTGCTCCATCGTGGACCACCGCCGATGTGCTGGGCGTTGCGGGTAATTATAACGCGGTAGCATTTGCGAATTTGACCCTCTATAATGGAAGCTCGCAGGGCGCTCTGGCTGCCGGTGGAATTCTTCCTCCGCCTGATTATACCGCCTCCTCAGAATTCGATAATTTTAACATCGCTACCTCCCTGACTTCAGGCACCAATCTGGTTGTCGGCAATGGCCTCACCTTTGGCGATGCAAACATTAATGGCGATGTCGCGGCCACAGGCCCGATAACCATGTACAACGCCTCGGTCACCGGACAGGTCTACTATAACGATCAGGTTGACTATGATGGTGTAGACAACAGCACATATGATCCTTCATTGCAACTGCCTGTTGATTTCGCCACGCTCGAAACTCAGTTAACCAATACATCAGATTGTCTGAGTATGCTTACTCCGACTGGTTCGACCATGGATCTTGCCGGTGCAGTCGTTTTCACGGGTACTGTAATTGGCCAGAACGTGTTCACCATCGATATGGCCCAGTTAACCAATGCGACCAGCATTAATATCGTTCTCCCCCCCGGAGCAACGGCGATCATCAATGTCACCAATATCACCAATGTAAACGCGGCCTTGCCTGACGCCACTTTTCTCATAGATCATGCCATTGCGGGGAATGTGACATGGAATTTCAATGGTTTCGGTGGACTAGCTCTCAGTGGCCCTACTGATCCTGATGAAGGCACGCCAGACGGCCCCCCGAGCACTTTTGAAGGTTCGATCCTCGCCCCCACTGCTGATCTTGCCTTTAGCAATGCCGCCCTGGATGGGACTATCATCGCTCAATCGCTGACCGCTAACTATTCCACGTTTGACACCCCCCAGGGCAGCGACCTCATTACCATTTCCGCTCCCCTCCCCGAAAGCTTCATCGGCGGCCTTTGCCTCTTCGGCGGCCTCTGGATATCCCGCCGCATTACATCACGCCCAAACCGCTAATAGACGTTCAATTTTACAGCTTATCCCTCAATCCAAGCCGGGAGGGGGATTCGAACCCCCGGGAGTCCTTACGGACCCCGCCGGTTTACAAAACCGGTGCATTCGACCACTCTGCCATCCCGGCGATTCGTGGTCACTGTAGCGACCACGCCGCTGATTATTGCATGATTTCCAGAATCTTAAACTCCATCGTCCCGCGCGGAGCTTTGACCTTAATCTTATCGCCAACGCGAGCTTTCATAAGGGCTTCACCCATCGGCGATGTTGCGGATACCGGCAGCACATCCGAAGTCGCACTGGGCGGTAGCGCTTCGCCAACCAACCGAACCAGTTGCTCGGAATCATCGCTCAGGTCCAGCAACTTCACCGTGTGCCCCAGAAAAACCATATCCTCAGGCACATTGCTCGTATCCACCACGGAAACGCTCTTCAGCTTCGCCTCCAGCTCGGCTAATTCTCGCTGGATGTTGCGGTTCTCTTCCTTGGCGAAATGATACTCAGCATTTTCGGAAAGATCGCCCAGGGCCGCCGCCTTGCGAATGCGGTCCTGCACGTCGATTTGCTGCTTGTACAGGTCTTCGCGCTTCCGTTCCATCTCGGCTTTTTCTTCGGAACTAACGATCTGCATAATAGTGCCTATTTCCAAATAACTAATGAGCCTGCGATGGGGCAGGTTCCAAAACGCGAACCACCGCGCGAAATTGCGCGGTGGACGAGCGGCTATTTTAGCTGGTCACGCTGGGAGGGCAAGGGAAAATCTGAATAAGCCAGGTGAATACAACAACCTTGATCGAACTCTCGTCTCAATAGCCGACGGTCAACGGCCGCCGGACAAATTCCGGTATGCGCTTGAGTCCCGCCTATCTCGATCCCGCAATTCGCTCACGCTGGCATCGCGCGCGGCTCGGCATGATCCATAATGAAATCAACATCCTCGCAGTCCACTCTGGGCGGGACATATCCCGGCTGCTTGCTGCGCTCCAGCTCGGTGTGGTAGGCCTGCAAAACCTGCTGCTCAATTTCGCGTCGCATCGAAGCATTGATTGGATGCGCGATATCCGCATGCAGTTTCAACCGGGTTGGCCCGTGCTGATATTTCAGATGGCGATTCTCATTTAAATGCGTGCCGCAGTTATTGCAGAAGCGGGCGCGCAGATGATTTTTCTCTCCGCAGCGCGGACAATGATCGCACAGCTTCCGCGACGGCATCGCCAGAAAAAGGCCGCCCGGCCCGTCGATGAGCTTGACGTCACGAATGACGAACATGTCATCAAAGGTGAGCGAGCAGAATGCCTTCAGGCGATTCTGCGCGATTCCACAAAGATGTATACGTACTTCGGTCAGATGCATAAAACACCCCGGATTCAAATTGTCGGACATGACAGGGCGAAATGTATTGCTACAACGATTGGTAAAGCTCAAGCCAGATCATCGTCAGGCGATGGACAGATGGGAACGGATAAAATCCTGGCATCGATCTCTGGCGCCAGGCTCTGCCGGGCCTGCTCGCATGGCTCGTCGTTATCGAACAATGTGAACAGCGAGCTACCCGAACCACTCATGCGCACCGGGCGATTGAGCGTGCGCTCAATCCGATCTCGCAGCGCCGCCAGTTCAGGAAACAGCGCAAACGCCGGCGCTTCCAGATCATTGATCAGCAAGGGCAACAGCTCCATCGCCGCCAGCTGCGTCCAGGCGCGCGATGGAATATCCCGCAGTGCTGCTTCCTGGCCGAGCTGCATCGCATCGAACTGCTGGTAAATCCGGGGGGTTGGACAATGAATCGCCGGAAGTATCAGCAGCGCCCAGCGCGCTCGGGGCGCTGGGACTTTTTCGATTTCTTCGCCACGCCCGCGGCAAATCGCTGAAGGTTCGTGCAGAAAAAACGGGACATCCGATCCGATCCTGGCGGCTAATTTCTCCAATTCCGCCAGTGAAAATCCCAACTGGCACAATTGGTTCAAAGCCGCCAGCGTGCGCGCTGCATCGCCGCTACCGCCGCCCAGGCCAGCCCCGCTGGGGATGGATTTTTTCAGAAAGCAATCCACCCCCAACGGTTCCGACCCTCGCGCGGCTAGCGCGGCTGCCGCTTTGCAAACCAGATTATCCGCTCCGCACGGTAGCTCCGGCCTGTCGCAGCGCAGCTTGAATTCCCTGGGCGCCGCCCCGCTGATCTCAAACGTTAAACTATCAAAGAGCCCGATGGTGCACATCCAGGTCATCAGCGGATGAAACCCATCGTCGCGTCTCGGTCCGACGCGCAAATGCAAATTGATTTTGGCCGGCGCTAAAACGTGCATATTGTGCCGGCAGCTATCTTCCGCAATTTTCGTGCGGATATCCAGAAATGAACACTTATAAGGTACAACTTAATTTGGGCGAGTCAATAAAAATCCCTATAGCGACACGGCTCTCTTCAAACCCTCTTTGCGGCGGTGGCACTTTAGTGCCACTGACAGGGGACATTTTACCCCAATCCCTCCCCAAATATTTACCCTTCCTATAGCCAGAGTTTACGTGCTGCCACATAGTAGAAAAAAACTCGCCGCGGTGTAAACCGCGGCGAGCATGCCAGAAAGTGGGAAGGAGGAGCAAGGTAAGTCAGGTCATTAACCTGACACCCATGATGTACAATTCATCCCGCGCTAAGGCAAAAAGATTTTTTGAGAAACCCCGAAAATAATCCCACACCAACTCCATTGCGGCGTGGTCACTTCAGCGACCATGGAACAGGTTCATTCGAAGCGAAAAATCACCCCATCACGACCACTTCGCATGCACGCGGTCCAATAACCACACCGCATAAGGCCCAAAAATAAAGATCGGCAGCCACGCCATCATCGCCGGCCAGAACTCAATCCACTTATGCCCAACCGGCGCTTCCGCCGCCAGCGCCCCCGCCGCAAACATCGTCGCCAGTGCCGCCGTCGACAGCGCCAGGCTCCGCGCCGTCGCCACCTTCAGCGTGCTCGGATCGCGCGTCAGCACTGCCGGGATCGCCAGCAAAAGCAATATCACATTCATAAACCACTGCGCCACGCGCATGTGTTTCACGCGCAGTAGATCACGCATCCCATAGCTTTGCGGCCTTTGCAGCAGCTGATCAATCTTCGAGATCGAAAGCAAATCCACAAAATCCCCCGAGTGAAACAGCGCAATTTCATCCGGCGTGATGTTCGACTGATAAAACGCCTCCGCTACCGGCGAGGAAGGCGTCTGGTTCGGCAGCAATCCGCTGATCGTAAATCCATTCATCAGCTTCCATCGCTTATGTGCTTCATCCCACACCGCATGATCCGCATAGGTGTGATTGATTGGCTCCATTCCCTCGTCGTGCCGAATCACATCCACCACATCCATCTCCGCTGCCGTCTTGGGCGTGGCCGGATAAAAGCGCGACGCCACCAGCAATCCCCCATGATCATCCTGCATCGGCGGCACCGGGTAGCTGTCCCCCTTATCCACATCATATTTCTGCGTCAGCTCCGGGATCATGTGCGGAATAATCGCTTCCTGATCCACCACCACCAATGCCGACAAAATCACCGCGCAGATAATGATCGGCGAAGCCACCCGCAGCAGCGGCACCCCCGCGGCGAGAATCGCCGTCAATTCATTAAACCGCGTCATCCGCAAAAGCGTAAACGCAGCCGCGATCCCCGGAATCACCCCCGACAAATGCACGAAGAACAAAAACGACTGATGAAAATAATAATCCGCCAGCCTCGGCACCACCGCAATAAACCCCTGCACCCCGCTTGTCGCCCCCATCTGATTCTGCGCTTTTAAGATATCATCAAAATTAAAAATCATGTCCAAAACGACATACAACCCCACCAGCACCCCAAAGCTGATCAGGTAATTCTTAATGAACGTGAAAATGACGTATCGATCCAGAAGCTTCATGTTTTCAAATTTCCCCCTCTCCCGGTATTCCGAGAGAGGGCAGGGGTGAGGCCTTTCATCCTTCATCCCTCAGCCTTCATCCTTTGTTCCATCCCACCTTACCGCCAATCCCCGTCCCAGCAAACCCCGCCTGCGCGACACATCAGTTCAGTCGCGCAGCATGTCTGTATCCGCAGATTTCCATTTTCAACCAGCTAATGGCTTGGAAGCTTTGTCGGCCGCGAACTCACGTGGCGAACGTGGAGGCCGCGCAACTACGATTTTACCTGCAGCACGCGCTTCCTCGGTCTTGCGTTGTATATCACGAGCCAGCGCATGTAGATCGCCCCCGAACTTAGCCAGAAGCTCTTCCCGTACGCGGTGAACCTCGTCGACGATTGGGTTGTTCATCATGGCTTGGTCTCCATCAAATCATAGGGCGTGCAAATGATCGGCGGCTCGAAACCCGATCGGCGGCAAATCTCCTCGATTTTTGGCCGCAAAACCGCATTGGCAAGGTGTCGGCAATTCCATGTCATCAGAAAATCCAGCCCGTTGACGGTTGCGGTCCCGAGACGCAACGCGTCGACTCGAGCTTTGGCCGGTAGCGCTGCGTGCGCCAGCAACTCATCGGCTAGCTTCACGGCGGCATCCGTGGTGGGGACCAGCGGTATTCCAGCAACAATCCCAAGGCGTTCGGCCGCCGCAACCGGATCACCCTGAGAAGCTTTCTGATGAACTAGCAGTGAGGTGAATAGCTCGAAGCGTTCCCTCTCGCATCTCTCCACCACCGCCGCGTGGCCAGCATCTGCCCCGCGACCTCAGTATCGATAGGCAGTCGGCTCGTTAGATGCCCGGTGATTGTGGTTTCAATGTAAACGGAGAGAGCCATAAAGAAATTGAAACAGAGCTAAGGAATTATCTACACCTTTGGTCGAAAACTCCACCCGCCGCCATTCTAGCATTTCCTAAAATCTCTACCGCCAAAATGTAGGGGCGGCTTCAGCCGCCGGATTTATTTTTGTCGGCGGCTGAACCCGCCCCTACATAGCTGACGGAGTCAAAACTTATTTATAGATAAGCTGGCGTGGATATCCGATGGTTGACAGACAAATGTACCGTTGGATTGGACGATCATATCATACGTACATCCCGGTGGTAGGATGGCGAGTAGTGCAGATATAATTTATTTGGCTGAAAAGGGGACAGGCGACATCGCGCATTCTTCTGCCAAATGGCACAAGTGAAGTATATAACACAACCGTGGGATAAGAATACGATTACCAGCATAGACCTGGAGCAAGGTATGAATATATCCGAGGATTTTTCTTTGAGCCCAGCAGCCGTAAATGATCCCTATGCTCGAATGATGACCACTGAGCGCGATCAATATGTCATCGTTGTTCCCGACACGATGAAAACAAACCCAGTAGACTCGAGTTGGGTTACCGAAAATAATGCGTATCGGTGCCAAATCATCAAGCTTGGGCTGACGATTGCTAAAGCCCATTTTTCCGAAATTGCTGACGCCCGCTATCGGGACCTGATCTTGAAGATGATTGCTGCAGGAGTGAGAGTGATTCGCAAAGCCGATTTGCGAGAAGTCAACGGGGAATATCTAGAGGTTTATCCGGATGCAGAAGGTAGTGAGATTCGTCGCACGAAACCTCTTCTTGAGCGTATCGCCCCGTTTGAAATAAATGTACCCGCTAATACGGCATGCACCATGGATATCGCTTGGCCCAACGAGGGAAAACAGGTATTGGCGCGCCTAAATCCGATGCATGATGAGGGAGATGAATGGGGGATCGGTTTGGCATTAGGATGGCCAGACGGTCAATACGTTCAAATTAATGCTCGGACAGATGGATTTTGGGGAATTAGACGAAATGGCCATGAGTATCTTTGTGGAAGTTACATTAAGAGTACACTCGCAACAGCGGTGATTATCCTCGACCATAAAAGAGTACAATTAAATGCCCAGCTAAAAACATACCAATATGTTGCGGAGTTCGCCCGCAATCAATTTCCGCGAGTCCCTTCCATCATTCGTATAGGAAAAATTGGAAAGACGTGGAACCCTCAGAGCTCCGATGTGAAAGGCTCCGCAACTCTTTGTCGGATAGATTGGGTGAAGATCTATTGAAGTAGCTGGTCTGTATAGTCATATAGGGTGGGCACTGCCATAGAAATCCCGGTCAAAAAATTGATAGGCGAGATAGTCTGGTGCATTATCCGGCGCATTTTTTCAGCGTTCTCCGTTCAGAATTCAGCGTTCCGCAAGTTTATTGTTTCTGCAATCTCGCCAGCAATACGACAGCCACGATCAACGCCGCCAGATTCCCCGACCAGATAATCGCAATTCCCAGATGAATCGGATCATTATGCATAGTGACATTCGCTGGCACGCCTTCGACGACATGTTGGCCAGTTGCTACCAGCGCGATAGCCAACAGTGCTGGAGCGACCGACACTGCGAATGCGGATAGAAAATTTCCGCTGCGGAACATCAGCCCGAGCGCTGCACCGGCGGCTACGAGAATCAAACACGACACCGCAAACGACACGCGGCCGTGCATTTCGGAATAGATGTAATTGGTCAGCTGCACGATATCGTGCCGCAGGGTTACCGGCGCTTGCTCCGGCACATCCGGGCCGTCCAGATATTTCTGCAAAGTCTGATTCGCCACCGCCGCCACTTCCGGCGTCATCGGCACATAAATCTGCCGATCCAGCTCGCCGCCTTCGGTGACATCCGTATCGCCCATCGCCAGCGAAACGACCATGCAATGGTCCGGCTCATCCCCCTTGACCCGAATCTGCACGCGCGTCGCTTTCACCGTCAGCGAGGTATTGCCATGACTCTGCTGAACAATCGTAAGCGCGCGCCCGACGCCGGCAGGGGAGTCGATGGTCGCCAGGTCCACGCCGTTGTTAGTTGTTGTGGCCAATATCGGTTCGCTCAGTT
>DASXDR010000163.1:0-70109 GCA_036490535.1 Tepidisphaeraceae bacterium
CGCTATGGTCTGTCCGCTGCGACGCTGCCCTTCAATGATCGAACGCCATTCTTCAACACCCTGACGATGTGATTTGTTCATGCTCGCCAGTATGCACCCCGGACGCATCAGAAATAAATATGCAGTTTACGTAACGCTCACTATCGATTCGCGTGGGATAACGCCAAGCGCAGATTTGGTTGTTGCTTCGTACATCGCAAACTTATCTCACTCTCAAAACCTTTGACATTGCTCAACGAAGAGGTGGACGTGCGTGACACGATCCTTCATGAAATCGCTCATGCTCTGACTCCTACTCATGGACATGATGCAGTGTGGAAAGCGAAATGCCGCGAGATTGGATGCATCCCAGAGCGTCTTGTTGGTTGCCACGTTAAAAAACCGGAGCTCAATAACCAAAGCGATTTGTTTCGCGGTTGTCAGCATTGTGGATGGTGGAGAAAAATGAGTCGTATTACGATCAATCGCTACATTTGCGCGACTTGCAGGAATCGTCTTGAATGGTGGGACAAGAAATCTGGGGAACGGTTCATTACGAAACGGAGATTCGATGGCAAAGTTATCCGGACACCTGTCGTTGGCCTGATACGGGCGATGCTCCATCGATTCTGATGATATGTGTTGCACCACCGGGGCAAAGTTTCCACCCTTTCATTTGGGATCTGCTCAACTTTCTTCTCCTAAGCCCAGCTTATCCGCTGCCGTCATCCCTATTCGGTCTTAACATTGGGTACAAGCACGCCGTCAGCAATTAGCTTTTCCCGAAACTTCTTCAACGCCGCCGTCAGTCGGGCAAAATCCTCGATGATATATGGCTTATCCTCTTGCGCCAGCGCATTGGCTTTATAAAGATGCATGGCGTCAGAATCAGCCAGCGCCTTGATCTGACTCGCGCCGACCTTTCGAAATTGCTTGATGCTGAATTTTCCTATCAACCCATTGGCGCGGATGATCTGATGAATGAGGTCGCTGATGGTATCTTCGTTGTAGGGCTTTCCATGAGAGCTTAGGAAATAGGTGCCATACCGGTTTGGACGGGCCCTGTGTTTCTCCATGAGAACCTGCGTTTCAGGCCAGACAAAGCAGGTCGTCTCAAAGTCGTTTTGATGGGAGGTCTTCTCTCTGGACTTGGTAATGAACATCTCGCCGCCGATATATGGCTTTCCTTCCGCATCTGTAACGTGATCGAATCGCAGCCGAATCACATCAACTTGGTAATATCCACAGTTCAAAAACAGAAGGCTGAAAAGACGAGCACGTTCATGACTGGCATTCAAAAATAGCTTCAAGATCGCTGGGTCGTATGGGGCGATATTGGGCTGCTTCTTAATCTTCAGTTTGAAGGTGTCGTCGAAGCCTTCTGGCGTCGCAATCTTCAGTCCCTCAATCATTTGCTTAAGCGCACGAATATAGTTCGCGCCTGTTCGACCGGACCTGAGATTCTGAGGATCACACCAGAACCGAACGAAAGCGTCATAATCACCAATGGTCAGGTCGCGGAGTCGCTTTCGGATGTTGATCGGCTTTCGGTCGCGATCGTAACCGGGATTAAGCGCCAGCGCAAGGTTGAGGTTTTGCTCAAACTTCTTGTAGCTGTTCTGTTTGATCCCTTTGCCGTTCTGCAAGCCGATCCTGCTTTTGTATTGAGCGAGGTAACGATCCTTCGCTTCAAGGATCGTGATGTTGAGCACATTCCGTTCCTTGGGCCTGGCGAAGGACATCTGGGGCAAATTCGACTGAGCAAGAGTTGTCAGCGGCAGGGGGTTCGGATTTGTAGAAACAGCCGAAGTTATCTTCGGCCAGCATGGCTTGAAGCGTTCTAAGAGCGGTTGTCGCAGAAGTCGTCGCCTCGCTTGCTCTTGTTGATAGGCTTCGCGCTGCTCCTTGACGATCCGATCCCAATGTATTCGCAGTTCATTGAGCTTCTCGACGCACTTGGTTTCCTCACCGCGAATACCAAGGTACTGCGTTGACTGCACCCTCTTTTGAGCCATGTAGCCGTACTCGTCCGTGGCTTCGACGAGATGGTATCCGACGTGACAGAAAAATTGCTCGCTGCCTTTATGCCAGTAGATGCCAGGCGTTTCACATGAGGGCGGAGCCAAATCAACAAGACGCGGCATAGGAATAATCTCCAAAAACAAGCGAAAGCCCGCCTTCGGACGAGCAATTGCTCGCCCTACGAGCGACGTTGCGATTTACAGGAGAGAAGAAGAACGCCGGAGATACTGGTAACGCGGAGGGCGGAAGTTCTACCAGTAGGTTTGCAGCGTTTTACCAGTAGGTTCGAGAGTAGGCAAATGCTCTTGGGTCGTCAGCAGACTCACCGACACAGTAGCGACGCAAGTCTTTATAGATAAAGCAGTTGTATTGGCATAGAAATGAAGAAGGCGATCCATTTCGGATCGCCTTTCAGACTGCCCAGGACAGGATTTGAACCAATGCGTGATGTCATTTTTTAGTCAAAAAACGCGGTTTTACCATGCGATTTAGACCGTTTTTGGTAGTACGCGACTTATATTTTTGGTAGTACAGGTTTCTTCGGGCGGACCGGCTTTTTCCTCGCAGTAACGGGCGAATAATCAAACAAAACTCCGTCACTTCGCAGCTCATTTCCCCACTCCATTAAATGTGGCGTCAGCTTCTCCCTCGCTTCCAACACGTAGACCTTATCGCCATCGTCGATTGTGCCGGCTTTATATAAGCGGCGCGTTTCATCACCACCGAGCCGCTGCATCGCGGTTGCGCCAATTTTTCGGAATTGCTTAAAGGATAAATCCACATCGGCATCATGACGAAGTGCGAGGTAGGAATCGCCAACGAGGTCGCATTGTGGCGACTTGCGATATAAGGGCGTGCCCTGATTGGACAGCAGAGCAAGATTGTCTTGGTTATTTGCGAACCGTGCGCTCTTGGCCATCTCGCGTTTAAGCAGCGCCGCCGTTTCCGGCCATAGAGGGTGCATCGCCTCGAAATCATTCTGCTGTGCCGTTTTTGACCGTTTGCGGACGATGGCCGTATGCTCATCGGATTCAACGATCTCATTGCGACGAAGACTGCCAATATCGATTTGGTAATGGCCGCAATTTAGAGCGAGATAGATATGCAATCGCTGCCGATCCGTTGCGAATTTCAGAAGTTTTTTCAATTGCGCGGGATCATACTCCGCAATCTTCACCGGGTTTGCATTGCGGAATCGTTGTTTGAATAAATCTTGAACATCTTCGGGATGTCGGTAATTGATCGTTGTCTGTCGATGGGCCCAGTTGAGCATCCGCTGAACTTCGTTCCAATAGTTATTCGCCGTGCGCTTGCTGATGCCGTCCTTGCCCGCGCCAACGCGACGAAAAATATTATCCCGAATTCCTTCGATCTCGGCGTATTGCAGCGTTTCAATCAATACACGAATATCAACACACGCAAGGCCACCGGTCAGATTTCTCGATTCGTTATTGTAGGTCTTTTCATTGATGCCTTGACCTCCGCCAATCCCTATTTTCCCCTTTCGGTAATTCAGGTATATCTCGCGGACCTGCTCAACACGTAGCCGGGGCGATTTGATTTCAGCCGTTTCCGAAGGATCAGAGTCGAAAGACTTGAATCGTCCTGATTCCACATCAAGTCCCACCACCGTCGGCGTTCCCAACTCCAAGGCATTTTCTGACATCTCTTTATGGTGTCGCTCGAAAGCGGGTTGGATTTCCGACGGGGATAAATTCGGAAAGAATAAATTGTCCCTGGTGTCATTGTCCGTCGGCCAGGCCGCATTACGCCCTTGTTTGCTTTTGATTTTTTTCCATACATGCTTTAGCGCGGCAGCTTTCGCTACGGCGTCATTTTCATTTTTCCCAAGGTAGAAAAAAGCGCGCTGACGAGTACCGCTCGCGGATCGGCGATATCCTACGCGCACGTAGAATTGGCCCCTCGCGTGCATACGAATGGTTGGGATACCGAAATTTTTCAGCGCAACTCGCGCGGTGTTCGTCACGGCGGATTTTCCTGCACGTCGGCTCTGTTTCCGACTCCATTTTTGGAGAGTCGGATAGACCGATTGGACGTTCTGCAGGAGGGTCAGAATGTCGCCGTCTGTCAACTCCTTTTCCGGTAAAAATGGCTGTATGAGGGCCTTTGTTTCAGCGGTCAGCGCGGGCGTAATCCACGCTGGGATCGCCGCCGATGGCTGTGCGGAATTCGAGTTTGGAGGCGTTCCTACCACATGAATGCATTATGGGAATGGAGCCTTCCAACAAAAAACACACTTTTGGATTTATAACTGAAGTGATAGAATAGATTTATGATTTCATGCCGACGCATTTTTGATGATTGCGCTCGATTTTCTTAAGGAAAACGTGTCATTTGAAAATCGAATTTTTCGCCATTTTCTTGCCCCAGAGCCTGCATCTTTGGAATCCGACCCTTGAAATGGGATGTATATAGCATTTGAGGTATAGCCGAAGAATTTATGTTCACCCAGCTATTGAGCATCCCACGACGGAAATTTAGCCATTCATCAAACGTGTTCCCATCAGAATATCGTGGCGTTCAGCTTTGTCGCGGCAGTGCACGGGAGATTGATTCAATTTCCGCCAGACGCTTGTTTCGCGTGATATTCAGATCGACGAGTAACCGTTCAATGCCGATCAGTGCTCTCTGGCTGTCGAGTAGATCGAGCAGTGACGCACTTCCTGTTTGATAGGTAGTTCGTTGTAAAGACACTGCATCGCGGGTGCGAGGCAGAATTATATTCCCGAGCAAATCGATTTGACGGTCGGCATCTCGCATGGTGGCAATGTCATCGACAAGTCGTGCCGCAAGATCGTGACTGGCCTGGCGGCGCATGGCTTCAGCGGCATGGAGATCAGCCCGGGCCTGTGCGACGGCGGCGGCGAGAGCTTCATAACGGAAGATTGGCAGAGTGAATTCACCGAAAAATGTTTGGGTTATTCCTTTTAAATCTGTTGATGCTGCAACATCGAAGTCGGGATAATATTGCAGCTTTGCCAGATGGATATCCTCATGCCGGGCGCAGATTTCATCGGCAAGAGCGATCAATTCAGGGTTTGATTTGGCAGCCAAATCAAGAATTTCTTTATTGGAAAGTGTCAGCGCCGGGGATGATGGAAGGGAATTGGGAATCGGGATTTCGGCGGTCACGGGCCGATTCAACAATGCATTGATCGCCGCTCGCTGAATCGGCAATTGCGATTTCATATTCTCGATATCATTCTGGGCCAAATCGACTTCGTTACGAGCTTTCAGAATGTCTTGTTGGCCTCCTGAGCCGCTGCGATTGCGGGCATCTGTTACGGTGGCGGTCGTTTGCAGGAGTTGGATATTTTCTTCGGCGAGGCGAATCATTTCGGCGTTGGCGGCGTAATCGTAATAGGCATCCAGCACTTTTCGCCGCAGTTCGAATTGAGTCTTGCGGAAACGCCAGCCCGCAGCCCGTGCGTTTTCGAGCGAACGCTGTGCTGCAGCAGAGAGTTTGCCCGGGAAGGAAATGTCGGTCATCGGATCATTACCCGCAGTCGCAATCGTGCGACCAGCGGAGAATTCTCCTTCGTTTAAGGTTGTGCTGAAAGAAAGAGCCAAACTTGTCGGCTGAGTTCCATCTATCGTTATCTGTTCAATCGCGGCCCGCCATTGCCAATATTGCTGCTCCAACTCTGCGTTGGTCAAAAATGCATAGCGAACCAAATCGTTGGGCGTAGGATGCGCGGGCAATGAAGGAATATCTCGTTTCTCAAGGGGTTTTTCGTAAATCTTCCCGACATCGAGAGCGGCCTGACGTTCTACACTCTCACCGCGCGGATGAACGGTGCAGCCAGCAATCGTAGCCAAGATGAAAAACACGGCAGCGTGAATTGCGGTTATCGATTTGTTCATAATGACCTCTCTGTTTCCCGGCGGATCAAAAAACTCTTGGCGATGAAGAAAATGATCGGATAGATCAACAGCTCCATGAGAAAGCTGGTGAAGAGACCGCCGAGCATTGGGGCGGCGAGCCGGCGCATGACATCGGCGCCGGTCCCGATTGCCCAGAGCAGCGGGACTAAACCAATGAAGGCTGCTGCCACGGTCATCGTCTTAGGTCGAATGCGTTTTACCGCCCCGTCATGGACCGCGTGCCAGAGATCGCTGCGATTGCGCATCCGGCCTTCGGTTTTAAATCGCTCATAACTGTTGTCGAGATAGAGCAGCATGACCAAACCGGTTTCGGCATCGAGCCCGGCCAAGGCAATGATTCCCACCCACACAGCGAGGCTCATGTTGTAGCCCAGGAAATAGAGGAACCAGAGTGCACCAACAAGACTGAACGGCACGGCCAGCAGCACCACGGCGACGCGAAACCAGCTTTTCGTGGCAGCATAGAGAAGCATCACGATGATGATGAGCGTCAGAGGAATGGCCCATTTCAATCGTGCGTTGGCTTCCTGAATATTCTCGAATTGGCCAGACCAGACGAGGGTATATCCTGTCGGCAATTTTAACTTTTGCTCAATAGCAGCCTGTGCATCGGAGATGAAGCTGCCAATGTCCCGGCCGGACATATCCACGAAAACCCAGGCGGTGCGGCGTGAGTTCTCGCTTTTAATCATCGGAGGGCCAGGCTCGATTTTTATGGTGGCTACTTCGCCCAAGGGAATTTGCGTTCCCGTCGGCGTGGGAATCAGCACTTGCTTGATTGCCGAGGGATCATCACGCAGATCGCGGGCATAGCGGATGTTGACGGGATACCGCTCCAAGCCTTCGACGGCGGTCGTAGTTTTCATTCCGCCGATGGCCGTGCTGATCACATCCTGCACGTCGCCCGTGGTCAGGCCATAGCGGGCCGCTTTCTGGCGATTCACGTCAATGTCGAGATAGAGACCACCGAAGGATCGCTCGGGATATGCACTGGTGGTGCCGGGAATGGTGAGCATGATGGTCGAAGCTTTTTCCGCCAGGTCCGCGAGCACTTGCAGGTCTGGCCCCATGATTTTGATGCCGACCGGGGTCTTGATCCCAGTGGAGAGCATGTTTGTGCGATTTTCGATGGGCATCGGCCAGGCATTGGCGACCCCCGGCTCGGTGACGACGGCGTTTAAGCCCGGGTGATCGGTTCCGTCCGCGTCCTGCCAGCCATAAACCAATTCCTCCATGGTGATTTTGCGGGTTGCGGGCCAGAAGGTGTGCTCGAAAGGCCAGCGAAGAATCGACGGCCAACTATCAAAGAAATAATTTACTGTCCGTGTGCGCCATTTGCTCGAATCCGTCTGCAATCGCACCACACTTTCGATCATGTCCAGCGGCGCGGGATCGGTGGCGGTGTCAGCGCGGCCGATCTTGCCGTAGACGCTGATGACTTCGGGGAATGTCTTAATCAGTTTGTCAGTCTGCTGGAGGACTTGCCGCGCTTTGGTGATGCCGATGCTCGGATCGGTCTTGGGCATGTAGAGCAGATCACCCTCATCCAGCGGCGGCATGAATTCGCTGCCGAGCCGATTGAGTGGCCAGATCGCCGAGGCTGTGAATGCCAAGGCGAGAATCAACACGACCCAACGAAATTTGATCGCTGCCCAGAAAAATGGATTGTAAATCTTCTGCAAAACATAGCTGATCGGGCTTCGTTCTTCGTGAATAATGCGTTGCGGAATAAAAATCATCGCCGCCAGAAGTGCCCAGCCGCCGGCTATCCACCAACTATACGGCTGCAAATTCGGATCAATATTCGCCAGCCAATAGAGCAAAATTGCCGGCACCAATATCGCGGCCAACGTAATAAGCAGAATCACCCACCGCCCCCATGCCTTTGGCAAGACGCGCGGCGTGATGAAATAAACCATGAGCACCGGGATGATCGTGATCGAAAGCACCGCCGCCGACGCCATTGCAAATGTTTTGGTAAATGCCAGTGGCTTGAATAGCCGCCCGCTTTCGCCGCCAAGCACAAATACTGGCGTGAAGCTGACGGTGATAATTAAGAGACTGAAAAACAGACTCGGGCCGACCTCTTTGGCGGCTTCCATGATGATGTCACTTCGGGGACGCGGCGTGCCGCCGGCGCGGACACGTTCCTCTTCATAATTTAAATGCTTGTGGGCGTTCTCGACCATGATGATCGCGCTGTCCACGACGACGCCGACGGCGATAGCGATCCCGCCCAGGCTCATGATGTTGGCGTTGATGCCCAGCAGATGCATCGCAAGCAGACTGATTAACATGCTGCTGGGAATGACGAAGATGGCGACGAGCGAGCTACGTGCGTGCAGAAGAAAGAAGATGCACACGAGCGCGACGACAAGCATCTCCTCAAGCAGCGTATGGCGGAGAGTATGAACGGCACGTTCGATTAAATCGGAGCGGTCATAAGCCGTTTTGATCATGACGCCCGGCGGTAGGCCGTTTTCCAAATCAGTGAGCTTCGTCTTGGCATCCTGAATGACTTGATACGCATTCGCTCCGAAGCGAGCGATGATTACGCCCCCGACCGCTTCGCCTTCCCCATTCCATTCGCCAACTCCGCGACGTTCTTCGCCCGCAATTTGCAGGGTGGCGACATTCGAAAGCATGATCGGCGTACCGTCTTTGTCCACGCCGACTGGCACATTCGCCAGGTCATTCAATCCTTTCAAATATCCCCGGCTGCGGACCATGTATTCGTTTTCGCTCAGCTCAATGACCGATCCGCCCACGTCATTGTTGGACCGTTGAACCGCAGTCATGATCGTGCTGACGGGAAGCTTGTAAGCCAGCAGCTTTTCTGGCTTGAGGACGACCTGATATTCTTTGACAAAGCCGCCGATGGACGCGACCTCGGCAACACCCAGCACGGCAGTGAGCTGATAACGCAGATACCAATCCTGAAGACTGCGAAGGCTCGCCAGATTCTGATTCGACGAAATTAGCGGCGTGCCGTCGAGCGGGGAGACGCCGGGCTTATCAAACGCGCGAACCTTGATCAGCGCCGACTTCCGATTAGCCGGGGCTTGGTTCGGATCGGCGTACCATTTGTTGTTTGCCTCATCATGCCAAATTCCGTTGGGATGATCGCGGCAGTAGTAGCCTGGATAGAGCATGTACTGATAAACCCACCCAACGCCAGTGGCATCGGGGCCGAGCTTGGGCTCAACCCCGGCCGGCAACCGATCCTTTACGAAATTCAGATATTCCAACACCCGGCTTCGTGCCCAATATAAATCTGTGCCATCATCGAAGATGACGTAAATAAAAGACTGCTCGAACATACTGATGCCGCGAACTACCTTGGCATGAGGAATTCCCATCATCGCTGTCGTCAGCGGATAGGTGACTTGATCTTCAACTACGTTTGGAGCTTGCCCCGGATAATCCGTGGTAACGACGACCTGCACGTCCGACAAGTCCGGCACCGCGTCCAGACTGATGTGGATGGTCGCCCAGATTCCCGCCGCGACCAGCATTGCCGTCAGCAAGAGCACCATGAATTTATTACGAACCGAAAGTTCGATGATTTTTTCGATCATCGCATCAGCTCCTCGGATGAAACTGGAGAAGATGCCCGCAACTTATTGATTGCTTCCGTGGTGCGGCTCTCGACATCCATCAAGAATTCGCCGCTGGTGACGACCGTCTCGCCGGGAGCCAAGCCTTCCAGAATTTGCACGCGGTCGTCATCGCCCATCACGCCCATGCGAACTTTGCGTGGCTCGAAATGCCCCTGCGGCAAAGCCACAAATGCGATCTGTCGAGTTCCTGTGTCAATGACGGCTTCACGCGGCACCCAGACCGCATCTGCCATTGGCTTAGTAATAATATTTGCGGTCGCATACATGCCGGGGGCGAGTTCATGTTTTGGATTATCCAGCGTGACGCGAACCGTTAAGGTGCGGGTCATGTGATCCATGTGGGGATAGATGAATCTAATCGGTTCGGAAAATATCTTGCCCGGCACCGCGTCGATTTTCGCTTGTACTGTTTGGCCCAGTGCAATTTGAGATATGTCGTCTTCGTATACTTGGGCGTCGAGCCAGAGCTTTGTGTGGTCCTCGATCCGCATCACTTTCATACCCGCCTGCACGGCGGAACCCGCGACCACCATTTTGTCCATGACGTCGCCATCGGCTGGGCTGCGGAACGGCACGCTCGCAGGCGCTTTCTCGCTTTTCGCAATGGTGGCAATATCTTCATCCGCCACACCCCAAAGCCGCAATTTTTGTTTTGCTGAAGCGACAAGTTCTTCCGACTCAGCCCTCACTGAATCCGAAGCCTTCGCATCCAGAGACTTGAGCGATTTTGTCGCGCCGATCAATTCCTCTTCTGCGATCTGAAGATCAGGACTATAAAGATCAAACAGCACCTCGCCCTTATGAACGTGCATCCCTTGTTGATTGGCATAGAGGTTGGTGATCCAGCCATTGATCTTAAGATTGATGTCATATTGCCCCGGCTCGGGGACTTCGAGAATGCCTACAGCCCGCACCGTTTTCGTCAGCGGGCCGCGCGAGACTTCTGCGGTTTGCACGCCCATGTTCTGAACAATCGTCGGATCAATCGTCACCGTCGGCCCCGCGGACTGTTCGTCCGCATAGACCGGCACCAAATCCATCCCCATCGCGCTTTTGCCGGGCGCATGCGCAATTGAGGACGGCCCCAGCATCGGATCCCAGTAATAGAGAATCTTCCGCTTTCCCTTAGCAGAACTCGCGGGAACATCATCCGCGTCCGTCTTCAATGGCACCAATCTCATATGACAGATGGGACAAAAGCCGGGATGATCCTGAATGACCTGCGCATGCATTCCACAAGTCCAGAGTTGTTTTGGTTGAGTAGTCGGTTGCTTGGCCATAGCCATGTCGCTATTGGATGGGCGCATAGTAGAGGTCGTCTTGACCGCAAATATCACAGCCAAGATCAGTACGACGGCGCATGCCGTAATGACAATTGTTTTCATGGGATTTCGCGCGAGATAAAAACCTAAAACTGAAAAAGAACCGCGCATTCCATCGCTAACGCGAGTACGCACGACATCACTGTTGAATTTTGAAAGGAATCAGGTTGTGAGCGCGCAGCCCAAGCTTAGAAGTGTGGATGAATGTAAGTTCGGTGGCTGTTGTACTGGCGGGGCGTAGAAATCTGTGAAGGCAAAAAGAAAAGGCTGAATTTCAGGAACACTAATGTCCGCTCCGACAAGCGAATGCAATTTGTTGGTTATCACCGCGTTGGTTGCGGCCATCATCGGACATTGTTGATCGCAAGTTGTGCCGTGTTTTTTCGATTCGGAAGATTTTTTCGTCCACGGACAGTTTGGCCCGCAACAACTGCAATGGGCAGCCGCGCATTCTCTACTGGCGGCACAAACCGCAGGAGTGCAGCCTACGAATGGAAAGCCGCCCGCGAAGAGAGCAACAGCGAGGATAGCGGAAATGAAATAGCGAAAAGTCAGCACTGTGTCACAGTATGTTCGAATATTCTGTGGGTCAAGAACTCTTTAACCAATACCGTCAAGTTGTCGGATTAAATTTTAACCTCGTTCACCTATACAATCGGCACGATATAAATGAGAAACAACTTCAGTAGTCTAATAATGCAACTCGATAATCTCTGAATATCGCCTCAATGCGAGCAACATGGCTTCAAAACTGACATGGCTAATGGGTATGAATGATTCTGAACAATGGCGTGGCAGATGAGAAATATCGGCGCGGGAAATTGGCTCCGAGGGTTCTCTAATTTGAAAAAAAGAGCGGCCGATTGGCCGCTCTGTTATCTAAAGAAACTGGACTTGTACTGTATTTAAGCTGCTCGCCGTGTACGTCTGCATTCAAAACATGGATGTCGCCCGATGCGGCGATAGGTGCAAATCGCTGAATCCAGCAGGATTTCGTACTGTGCCTGGTTTGCAAAGCTTTGAAAAGCTTTGTCTTCGAGGCACAGAGCATTTTTATCCATAAAAGCGGGAATTGCGACTTCAATTTCGACGATCT
Organism: Tepidisphaeraceae bacterium; assembly: GCA_036490535.1. GTDB lineage: Bacteria > Planctomycetota > Phycisphaerae > Tepidisphaerales > Tepidisphaeraceae > DASXDR01. The sequence goes on from DASXDR010000163.1 coordinate 11,946, forward strand.
TGGTTCTCATATCGACTTCGAGTCGAGCAATCAGCGCCGTTATTAGCGAGCGAAACGTGGGCGGCGGGAGCGTTTTGATTGTTGCTGCGACCTCGGTCAGTTTGGCGATCATGTCATCAGCAATGGCATTAGCAGAACGATCATCAGGTTTTTTCGTCGAGCGTGCCTGTTCTATTTTTTCAACGACAGCCGTCAGCTTGGCTTCTAATTGCTGGAGCTTGGCTTTGGCGGCATCCTTGCCGATACTGCCCAGCGAATCGATGGCCAACTCGATCTGCTGACTGATCTTTTCCTGCTCTTTTTCCAATTTGGCCAGATCGGATTTGCTGACATCTTTCTGCTTCCGCTGGATTTCGATTTGCTCAAGGAGTCGAGATTTTAAATCGGGTGTCGAGAGCAAAGCATCACGGATGACGTCCAGCACGGCTCGCTCCAGTTGGTTAGCTGGAATTAACCGACGCATGGTCTTGTCTCGTTTCGGCGTGGTGAAGCCGCGATGGATGGAATAATAACGGGTCTTGGGCGTGCCTACGGTACGGCCCATCAGCGGATGACCATCGATACTTTTTAAAATTCCCTTAAGGAAGTAGCTGCTATCAATATGGCGATCTTTGCTTGCAGGTTTTTTAATTCGACCAGGTTCCTGTTTTTTCAGTTGCTCCTTCAGCCATGTGACAGCGCGCCCACGGAGATCGCCGAGGTAATCCCGCAGCAATGGATGCTCAATTTCGATCCATTCCTCTCGCGGTCTGATATGCTGTTTGGGTTGTTTGCGATTGGCCAATGACTTCTGATCCGTCATAGAGGGCAGCGGCGAGTTTTTGGAGCGCCGATTATAAATCCCCTGAGAATAACGATTGGCGATGCCAATGCCTGTGTAGACTGGGTTTTCTAAAATATGGCTGATCGAGCTGACAGACCATGGCTTGCCATTGCCCGAGCGGATGCCCATGTCATCGAGTTCCCGTGCGATCCGAAATCCCGCCCAGCCGTTAATAAGTCGCCGACGGAACATGTGGCGAACCGCATCGACCCGTTCAGGAGCACCAAGAATCAGAACCACTTTTTCGTTGGACTGCATTCGGTAATGCATGGCGCGATTCTTCCCCCGCTCCGACTCGAACGTCGCCAAAACTGCGCCCGTTTCAGGGTGAAGTTTTTGTTGGGTGCCATCGGATAGGTTGCGAATGATGTGCAGCGGCTTGTTATCCAGCGACACTATCAATCGGTCTATGCCATACGGAATATAGACACTGTGGGCGATTCGACCCTGTTCCAGACTGCTCATTAATCCCCGTGTCACCGCAAAGCTCAAAGATTTAGCCATCTGCTGGGCGGCATAAAAACCCATGGACTTAATGACGCAGCCGTGATCTCCTTCAGGAAGACGATCTGCGACAAAAATCACTTCAATCCCAGCGGCATTTAGGTCATATTCCAGCTTCGCTCCATGATTAGCTCCACTACGGGTAAATCGACTCATGTCCTGAATCAGCAGAATATCAAAATCGTCGGATTTCTTTTTACGATTAATGATCTGCTCAATATCGATACGAGCCCCAGGAATTGATCCCGAAACTCCATCCAGCACTATACTATCTGTATAGATCATGCCATTTTCATCACCAAAGGCTCGCAGTAGCTTCAGTTGATCGGGGATGCTGGTATCGGCTTGCTGGTTGGTCGAGCATCGGGCCAGACATAGATAACGCTTGCCTGCATATTTACTGTTCTGTTCCTTCATGTTGATTCTCCCTCAGCCTTCAGACGCTGGCGGACCCATTCCGTCAGAAAATCATCGAGTGCTGCTAAATATTGACTCTGTTCTTCGGGCGTCTGCTGGCGTATAGCGACAGCAAGATCAAGAGTCCTGCGACGAAACGGCATCGACCGAATTGGAGCAGGACATTTCGCCCTTATAGAGTCTTTCGCTGATGCTGGTTTACATTCCTTTAAGGATTTGGCTTTGCTCATACCGTGCCTCCTTGTTTTCAACGGATGTAGAAGCGCTGGCCGCCACCGCTGACGCTGGTTCCTTCTGGACACTCGCCGGTGTTTTGAACGTGATCTTTAACTATGGATTTCATCACCCGCGTCTTGATCTGAAGTGCATCAGGGAGGGAGGTTCGGCACCACTCAATAAGCTTCTGTTCATCTGCGACATCAAGCTTGGGAGGTTCGGTGCGGAAGCCAACGGTGCCCCCAGGCAATTTGACGCTTTTCCTTCGATTGCTGGCGATCTGTAATCTGGCCCAGAGTTCAAGCTGATGGCCATAATGGAACAGGAAAAATTCTTCTTCTCGTTGGGCGCGAATGACTTCTGCCTCAGCCCATTCTTTGACGTGCTTCGCGTAATTCCGGGCTTCGATGATCTTTCGCACTACCCAATTCGCGCTGGCAGCATCATCAACGCTAAAAGTTTCCGGCAAAGCGCATTCTGCTGACTCGGGTGAAAGGTTGGTGTTGGGGCTGATCATGACTCTGTTCCCTCTTGTTGGATGATTTCGATGGCAGCGTTAACACCGGCGGTGATCATCTGCATAGCGATCCGTGAACCATTCAGATCGATCAAACGTTCTGCTTCGGCAACGGTCAGACTTGGCCAGGCATCAACAAGATCACTGGGCTTGAGCATCACGCTCACCGCCGAGATGCGTTTCGCGCTCGTGAATGGATTAGGCACATCTGAATGGTTCATGACAGCCCTCCATCACCGTTAAAGAGGTGCATTGCGGCGGTGACACCGGCACTGATCATGTGATCCGCAATTGGTTTGGCATGTCGTTGTATAAGTTCGCGCAGCGCCCGCTCATTATGTTGGGGACAAAGCGAACGGAGCAGATCGATATGCAGCGCGACAAGCAGACCCTCACAGACTTCCTCGGGTTCGCATTGATGATTGGCAGTAGTCATTGGTCACCGCCTTCCGTCTTGGTTTCTTCTGCGGGCAAAAATCCATTCCATTGCCGCCGCTGAGCGCGATGGATAAGAAAAACTGCTCCCCAGATCGTCAGAAGGATATATTTACTTAAGGCGGCCATGCGTCGGCCCTCAACCCCGGCTTTCTGAAGACTCTCCAGTGTTTTTGAATATCGCTCGACTAAATAAAAGCCCAATTCCGGCTCCTGAGATATCAGATCGAACACGAGGTCACTTAAACGCCCCCGATTGACCTCATCCTTAAAGGCTTGAATGTCAGCGGGGGTGATCAGAGCGTCGTTTGTGGTGGTCGATTTACTCATAATAAATTGGTTCCTTTCATCGAAGTTTGGGCCAGGTGGCGAAGATGGCGTCATCCAGTTTCCGACACGGAACGATTTCGACACCGTTGCCGGATGGAAGTTGAGCTACAGCGGATGGCGGGCAGAGAATCCGCACGGGCAGATTGATTTCGCCGCTGTTTATGGAGTTGGAGAGATCGTTCAGCAGCGCTGGCGGCACTTCACGCACATTGCGGCAGAGATCGATCTCGCCAATGTGAAGCTGGCGTTCGGGAATGGGCTGCTGGATGTAGGAAGCCGCCAACGCCAGCGATAGCGGCAAGCCCAGTACCGAACGATATTGCCGTTCCCCGGGTACTCGGCATTGGATGGACAGATCGAAGTCGGCCAGCTCAAAGCCGGGGACCTGGCATAATCCCGATACGTATTGCTCGATTTCCTTACGAGGAAGCCCCGGTGCTGTGACCTTGGCGGCCGCGCCGGGTTTTGGGAGTGTGACCGCACCCTGAACTTCCGTTAACCCAGCGCCGGGCAGATAGCCTCTTGCTACAGCGGTCAAGGTTTCTGCATGGGGAGAAGGACGGAGTTTTAACAGAATCGGATCGATCTCAAGCTGCATGGGCCGGGCGGTTTCAGGACCGAAACGATTCTTAAGAACAGAGACAATGCGACGGTTGTAGGCCTTGCGAATCAAAATCGAACAATCGACGGAATGTTCCAATGCTTTAGGCCCAGCGATCTCGCCGCGTTTGGTAATATGACAGATCGCTATAACCAGAATCTTCGATGCCCGCGCCAACGAGAAGAATTGAATCAGAGCCTGATAGGCGTCAAAATTATTCGCTGAAAGTCCCGGCCCCTGGATCGAATCGAGCACGATCATTCGCGCCCCGTGATGCGGGCCATGGGGATTGAGAACCTGGGATGCGAAGAAATTGGGCAGCATCTGCACGTCATGAATGCCCGTCTCAATGTGAATATTCGAAAGAGCCTCCCGTACTTTTGTCTGCGGCATGTCCGATGCCATGGTCAACATCGCGGATTGCACCCGCCCCGGCGCTTCTTCTGTCAGGATTTGCAAAACGGGAATACCTCTAACCGCGCGATCCAGAAGGAGCTGCCGGGCCTTGGTGCTTTTATTTGATCCAGGTGCCCCAGCGATCAGAATGATCTCGCCTTCGACAATTGTCCCGCAGAGATCATTAAAGAATACGTTGTCCGGGAATTCGATGGTCTCATGGCGGACCTGTCGAACATCGATCAGCAGCCGTGATGCTGCTGGCGATGGGGGCGGAGTAATAATTGGCGACGAATCGGTGGCAATAGCAGACCGTTCGCGCACCTTGGGCGCGTGACTCATTAGAGCCTCCATAAAAAAATGAGGGCCGCGACTTGGGCGGTCGCGGCTCAATAAAATAACTAACGGGCGGTACTCCTCGCTCCTTCAGAAGCTGAAGTCAAGAGGGGATTTACGAGAATTCTTGCAAATTCGGTTATGGCGGCGATTTCAGCGTCGAACGACGTCAATCACCTTCGCAGGGGCAATCTTCAACGCTTCGATGGTGTATCTAAGCCGCTCGTTTTCGGCGGGTGTCTGGTGCAGGGGACGAATCTGCGAGAGCTGTTCGCGGTCCTACCCCGCGCGGCGCGAAACTGTTTTTGTGCATCCAACCAATGCAATCACGCAGTCGCTGCGGAGTGAATCGCTCCTTGGCCTCGTGCCAGTGCTCTCGAACCTGCTCGATGATTTTATGCTCTGTCGCTTCAGTTCCGTCGATCAGCAAATCGTTCCAAGCAGCGAAGACGGTTGCGAACACCTCGGCCTGTTCTGTATTCATTGCTTCAAACCATCCCAACAGACGATCCATCTCTCCCGATTTATTACCAAGCAGGGTTTTCGCCGCGCTGGTTCGGTCGGCAATTCGGGTGCCCGGACTGTATTCAATACCGAACCGCGCACGTTTACGAGAACTAAACCATTGGTATTTCCGCGCCAGATTTTCCAGCTTATAGATGTCTGGATCAAGCGGTCCCGCTGCCTGTCGGCGATAATCGCCTTCAAGATCGATACCCACGTGCGCTTCGCATAGATACATCAATTTCTCAAGCTGGATTCTTCCAAATGTGTCTTTTGAATGAAGCCGATCCACGGCATACGCCGCGATTGCAGCACGTTTGAAGAAGATTCCTTTGCTGTGTTTCTTCTTTACGATATTTGTCTTAGGAATTTTCGTTCGGCCAATGCCCAGAGAACGCGATGAGGTTTCATTTGTTGCGATTCGTTTCTTCGGAATTACACCAACATTTTTTTCAAGAACGCGGGTCAGCAATTGCTCGGCGGATTCATATTCGCTTCCTTCGGCCTGTGCGAGAGCATGCTCGGTTGTAACAAGCTCGCCACGGAATGCTTTGGCGAGTGTAGATTGGATTAGGCTTTCCGCGCGCGCCGATGCAGACGCAACGCCAGCTTCGATCTTAGCAGTCAGTGCGAACAATGCCTCAACTCGGCGGACGATCTCGTGTTGCTCGAACAGCGGAGGAAGAGGGATTGTGAATTGCTTTACAATTTGGCCGTTGAGAGCAGGGTAGTTTCCACCCCGGCCGCCTGATCGATGTTTCTCATATTCACCAAGTGCCCAAAACCAGATATAGCGCGGAACTACATTGCCTCCATCGAATACAAGTGCCGCGACATTTTGGTTAGTACATGCCTCAATATTTAACAAAGCCGACTGTCCGCGAGTTTTTCCTTCCCCGATCATGGCAATCAGCACTGTACCAATGGGGTACATCTTCGCGTTACTATTTTCCAGCCCGCTTCGCGTAATCTTTTCTGTTGTGCCATGAATGTCGCAGTTTGCAACCTCTCCCGAACTAACCCATGGCACATCACCATTCCAATATTCCGGGATTTTTCGTGATGGGGTGCCCCCAAGGCCTATCGCTGCGATTTGATTGGCGCGACAATTAACCCAACTGTTCGGCAATTCGGTTTGTGATTCAATGGCTTCAATCGGATTGGTCGGCATAACACAAGAGCTGCTTCCTCTGGGGCCAATCCGCGCGTGTTTAATCCTTTTAAGTAGCTCGGATGCGTGTTCTATTTCTTCTCTCTTCATTCGCCAATCGGAGGTTAGTCTGCCAGAGCATGCGGCGGCGAGGATGGATTGGCGAAAGCGTTTGAGAAGAGCGGTCACTTTCGCCAGCCGTTGCCGGATCACATTTGTCCGTGCCAGCACTTCCTCCACCTTTGCCACGATCCGTCGCTGTTCCGCGAGTGGGGGCAGCGGGATCGTTATCGACTTCAATTCATCAAACCGAATACTTTGAACAGTCGTTCCATCTTTGCGATTCACCTCTAGAATCATGCGACTCTGGGCGCGCAATGATAACGCAATCCAACAGCCAACTTCTGTGAGACGCGGCGAGAACGCTTTTAAGTCTTGATTGATAACAACAGGTACTCTAGTCACTGCGATTGGCAAAGAATGAATCAATACACCACTGCGAATGACAACAAGCACTGAGCCGATTGGGCACACCCGTAATCGGGTTTCTCTCAATGCCACTTCTGTAATCTGTTCGGTAGCGGTATCGATGAATGGTCCTTTCACATCCTTTGAAGAGACCCACGGAATACCTTGGCCCCAATATCCTGTATTGTTCGTTGATGGCGTAGCACCACCCCAAGACTCGCACATGACCGACGGGGTCGTCCACGCCCACCCCGGCGGTAGAAACATTTCTGTCTGGTCCTGTTTCAATTGATCTTGTTCCAATTGGTTATGAGCCAAGTTTGAATGCCTCGCCTGGGGTTGTACGCGTGCGTCTGGCGGAATGCTGTCGCAGCGGCTGAATAGGATTCATTAGGGAGTATTGCCAGTCGCTTGGCCATGTATAAAAGTGTGAGCGACGGTGCGCGCGACTCGCCCTGATTGCAGTGAATTAACACCGGGCGTTCTGCGATCTCCCGATCCACGAATCGCAAAAATGCTTCGAAGCTGGGTATCATGAACAGTGGCTGCGGGGGATCGATCAGATTGAGATAAAGATGATGGCCGTGTTCCAGTGCGAGATAGTTGGGATGGGTGTTGGGAATTGTGCGGGTCGAATAGCCGACCGCATTTCGATGGCATGGCTCTTTGCAGGCATGGACAACGGCAATTGTGCCGTCAGTGATGTGTGTGCACGCACTTTCATTTCCGAATGAAAGCCGTTCCGAAATTATTGTCCGCATAGCGTAGCCTCCGTGATATTCATTTTCGGCCTCTTTTGGTTGGCACCGTGTAGGCTTGCTGTGGATGGGCGGGCCGGTCGGGATACAAGTACACGAGCTCGCCATCGCGGATCATGGGGGCGAGATGCGTCTGCGTAAGGTAAACCTGGTGACGGCCGAGATAGCCGGCCAGTTGTTCTGATGTGAGAGGTTTCCACTGGCAGAGTTGTCGAACGACCGCGCGAAGATCGTCGGGCGCGGCACGTTGGCCGAGCGATATGATCGCTTCAGCAAGGGATTTGGGTAAACCCCCAAGGTTAGGACCTAACCCCAAAGGTTGCGCCTTATCTTGGGGGCTTAACCTTGTAGGTTCGGACGGGACTGGATTCTGACCCGGCGCGGATGTTGCCGTTGTAATTTTAAATTTCTGCGGATTTAGCATCCGTTCGGTCGGAGCGTAAAAGGTCTGTGATCCACGTCCCTTCTGCTCGAATAAACCATGATCGCGGAGTTTGCGGAGATGCCCGCTGGCGACCAGCGTCTCAACACGGTTGATGTCGCGGTAGGCAGCGTTGTTGATCGCGCCGATTTCGCGGGCAAAGACAAGAGCTTTCTGTTCATCTTCTGTAAGTTCGAGATCGGAGAAGTGGCCGAGCCATTGGATGTCGTCAGGGTTCAGGAAATGGTGAAACAAGAATGTGACGACGAAGGTATCTTTCTCACGATCAGATTCGAAAGTAGGCGGACTGAGGTTTTGTTTGTTCATCGCCTCGCGCATGGCGCGGATGCCAGAGCCTTTTGTCTCGGCGTACCGGGTTTCATGAAGAACGGCGGCAATCTTTTCGTTTCGTGTGACAGACCCCGGCTCACCAAGTCGTTCGTCTGGCACGAGCGAATGGCCTGGGTTACGAATTTCGAGACGATTGGCATAACGAATGATTTGGACAGCAGACTTCTGTCGGTAGCTGCGGTGCATGACCGCGTTCACTACCGCTTCACGAATAGCCGTGCGCGGGATGAGTGGCACATCTTTACGGCGATTTGAGCCGGCGGGGAGCGTAAAAGCAGTAGGAATATCATCGAGAATTGTGTTAATCACGCGTGGGATGGACAACATCAATGGATCGAGCACTTCGACTGTATCGAATCGTCGGTCTGGATCGCGCACCCATTCACGGCCAGGAACGCGAATGTAGTCGATCCGCAATATCGGAAAATGTCGGCGCAGTGCTTGGCGCTTTCCAAACAGCAACAATCCTGCAATCGTGGGAACTACGCGGCCATTTTCGCGGGAAGCAGCGAACAGACTTAACAGCAAATCTTCGTCGTTATATGCAAGCTCCGGCGAAGTCGGGGTACTCTCGGCTCGGTTTCGCCGATACTCGGCGATGGCGGACGGATCGAGGTCTTCGATCGCGCATTCGGAAAGAGTGGTTTCATCGAAACTGTTATGTTTACGTCCTTGATAGAGCAGTTGTACGTCGTCGTCTGTGCAATGTTGGTCGGTCGATCCAATGCGACGGAAAGCACCCTTTGGTAAGCCCCGGGCAAGGATAAAAACCGGCTTCTCATGCGGTTGTGCTTCGGGGACGTAGGCAACGACCACATTTTTGCCATTTTTCGTGGTGTGGACACTTAATTGTGGGCGCACAGCGATGTTGAAAGCTGTGCGACAAAGATTAGCGAAATCAGCCTGGATTTTATCGGGGTCGGCTACCCCAACGATTTCGTACTGATGCTCACCAAATAGGCTGCGTTCCGTTCGACGGATACCGAGCAACAAATATCCGCCCTTGCGATTGGGCTCATTTGAGAAAGCCGAAATCGTCTCCTGAATAGAGGAGCCAATCTGCTGCGCAGTTTTGGCTTCGATCTCGACGGATTCGTCGGAATCATTCAAGCATTTCCAGATATCCTCAAACACCATTGCCACAGAAACACATCCTACTTTGAGATTGCGTTTTCGCCTGGTTCGAGCAACGCTAAAACTGCATTCAATTCCTTTACCGCACATTCGAGTTCCGTAATGGCATCAGTGACAAGTTCCTCTGGCTCGGGAAGCTCGGCGGCATCTTCAATGCTGTCGTCCTTGATCCATTTGAAGCTGTCGAGCTTGAAATCTCGCTGTTTGATTTCAGAGATATGGAATGATCGCCATCTCCCATCCTTTGATTGCGATGGATCGCGCTTGGCGCGGCCGTCAGGATTTGAGCCATAGCATTTTTCGAATTCGGCAAAATGATCAGCGGTAAGGGGCCGATCCTTTTTGGTAATTCCGGGGATGTTCGAGCGGCAGTCGTAAATCCATGTCGTCTCGGTGGCGTAGCCTTTAGTAAAGAAAACTACGTTGGCCTTAACGCCCTGGCTATAGGGACTGAATGTCCCGCGCGGCAAGCGCATGACGGTGTGAAGCGAACAATCCTTTGTAAGAATTTCAAATACTTCACCGGCCTGATCGGCAAAGAGACAATTGTCGGGCAACACGACAGCGGCCCGCCCGCCCGGCTTGAGCACAGTGAGAATATGCTGGACGAAATTAAGTTGTTTATTGCTTGTCTCGACGGTGAAATCTTCGCGCTCGGGTGATTGGTTCGCGCCCTTCGTTCCGAAAGGAGGATTGGTGAGGATGCAATCAAACCGTTGATCGACGCGACCTTCCAGAATGGTGTCGCCGAGAACAATCGTCGGAGATATGCCGTGCAAAAACAGGTTCATTAAAGCCAGGCGGCGCGGGCGTGGAACGAGTTCTTGGCCATAGTAAGTCTTGGTGCGAATCCGTTTAACAACATCACGGTCCAGCGCGCCGCCGCCCGTCTGTTCGATAAGCCACTCATATGCACAAACGAGAAACCCAGCAGTCCCTACCGCCGGGTCGGCAATAGTGAAATCGGGGCGCGAGCGAGGGTCGGGTTTCATCACGCGACAGATGGATTGAATCAGCGGGCGGGGTGTAAAAAATTGGCCTGCGCCCTTTTTGCCTTCACTGGCCGCTTTTTCGAGTAGACCTTCAAACGCCTCGGCCTTTACATCCTTGTCCAGCGCAGTCCAATTGGTTTCGTCAATGAGTGAAATCAAACGCTTAAGATTGACGGGATTGTTAAAGCGTGGCATAGAGCCAGCGAAGATGTCGCCGAGAATGCCTGGTTGTTTGCCGAGTGTACGTAGCGCGTCGGAGTAGTCGTCGGTGAGGTCAGTGCCGGATTGTTTTGTCAATTCTGGCCATGAGCAACCTTTGGGAAGTTGGACACTGCGCTCGTCGGCCATCTTGATGAAAAGCAGATAGGTGATTTGCTCGATATAGTCGCCGTAATCCACTCCGTCATGACGCAGGACGTGGCAGAAGCCCCAGAGTTTTTGCACAATATCGGACAAACTATCCTCCTCATGCAGCGATGTAAGTATTAATTTCTTGAATTAGCGGCATTAGTGTGTCGCTGAAATCCTGGTTGGCTTTACCCCAACCGCCAAAATCCGCAAACACCGGGAGGCCGTCGAAGTCATCTTTCTCGATGGTCAAATTTACAATGAGATGCTGGCGAATGCGATCAATCCATTTTTGCTGCTGGGGCGTAAATGCTTTCCCTGCCATCAGCTTGTCGAGCGCTTGGTTCACTCGCTCTTCAGCGGTTAATAGTGGCTGACTTTCCGCGCCGGCGTGCTTTACCATGCTGATGATGTCCACCAATGCCTTACCCTTGGCAACAGCGTAAGCCTTTTGAAGCAAATCCGGGGTGAATTTCTCGGGTGACCGCGTAAGTTTTTCCCGAAGCTCCTTTAAAGCAACCGTGGACCATTCTCGCGGACGATCAAGAAGAATTTCGATTGCAGCGATGTGTTGCGGGTTATCTTTTACAAACTGTGAGAACGCGGCGAGATAATCGGCGGGTTTGAGTTCTTTACCGTCCGCACCGCGCACTATCCATTCGCTCGTGACTGTATCTTGGTGTTCTTCGGCAACAATGAACCGTTTGGGCGGACGTGGATAGGTGATAAGCAAATTCTGAAAATCTGCGTTGCGCAATAGTGCCATGGCATCGTGAAAGGCACGTTCAAGATTGCTGGGCAACGCTCGGGTGTATTTGCCAAGATCTCCATCGGCAATACCAAATTCTTCGAACTTCGGACAAGCTTTGCTGCGATCCATTTCCTTATCGATGCGCTGAAGCCGTTTGACCAGGCATCGGATGTTGTAATCCCGATCAACATTACGCCAGATATCATCGATGATTTCAGCGATCGCGCGAGTGGGACCGATAGGTGCTTGGGCTGTGATCCCGGTGGCATTACTGAAGCGTTCAATCAGGGTTCCACCAAAGCAGTCGAAAGCAGTGAAGTGAGATTTATCTGGAAACTTTTCACCCCTGCGTGTGCCGCGTCCAAGCATCTGTTCGAAGAGAATACGGCTCTGTATCGAACGAAGGAAGACGATCATTTCGAGATCGGGAATATCAACGCCGGTACTCATCAGATCGACCGAGACCGCGATTCCCGGTTCTGGACGATTTCGGAATTCACGGATGCGCTGCAATGGACGATCCACACGGCCCGTAATCTTACTGACAAACCCGTCGCCTCTCCCGAAGGCGTCACGCATTAGCGTGACGATCTGGTCGGCGTGTGATGTGTGGGGGAGATCATTCGCGGCGAAGATTAGCGTTTTTGGGAAACGCCCATATCGCTGTTCGTGTTCAGTTGCATATTTTTTGAACTCTGCAACGATCTTTCGATTGCTGTCAGGCGAAGTAATCGCGCGTTCGACTTCGGTCGGCTCGAATTGTCGTTGATCTTCCAGCTCGTCAATGTTTTCAGTGCCGCTGGACGGATCAACGATCGTGACACGCTCGCCTTCATTCAGGAAAACGCCTTTCAGCCGAACATCGGAATTAATTTTAACCACGTCGTAATCGACGAGATAACCCTCACGAACAGCGCGTTCGTAATCGTAGCGGTAGACAATTTCTTTGAAATACGCGAGCGTGTGGCTTGCCGGAGTTGCTGTCAAACCAATCTTGATGGCATCAAAATGATTGAGGGTGTCGCGCCATGCGCTGACTTCCCCAGCGGAATATCCACGATGACATTCGTCGGCGATCACTACATCAAATGCATGAATTGGGACGGTGATTTTGTCGGCATCCTCGTCCGAGGCTTCCCCCTCCGCACCAAACACTCCAGCGGCGTTCCGGCCAAGAATATTCATTGCCATGCGCTGAATTGTGCACACATAAACGAATGCATGTCCCGGCTGCGGATCAGTCAAGTAATGCTGAGGCAACACGGTTGGATCAAATTTTTCATCATCACCGAAATCAGATTGCTGAAATCGCTGCGAAAACAACTCATAAATCTGGTCAAACTTCAGTCCCGGTTCAGGCTCAAAACTTTTGAAGGCGCGCACGGCTTGGGCGGCGAGTGCGCGTCGATCTACGAGAAACAGGATTCGCTTCGCCACCCCGGATTTCATCAAGCGATAGACCTGATTAACAGTCTGAAATGTTTTTCCACAACCCGTAGCTTGGGCGATCATCATTTCGCGTTTGCGATCTGCAATAGCCTTCTCAACGGCAGCGTTAGCGTCGCGCTGATACGGGCGGAGACGGGGATGGTCGTTAGGTAGAGCGGCAAGCGCACGGACGACAGAATCAAAGTCCCGGGATAACAAATCACGAAGCGCGCCCGGTGTATGAAATGTAGCGACTCGGCGAGAACGATTGAGAGAATGCCGAGCGTCTCTGAACCAGATCACTTCTCCATTCGTGGAGTAAAGGAAAGGAACGTAAAATCCAGAAAAATTGTAGCCATTCGCGGACGCACCCCTGGAATAGCGTTCGGCTTGGGTAAGTACATTCTGAGGTCCGAGTGTTAGTTTTTTCGCTTCTACTATCCCGACAACGTTGCTATCGAATCCCAGGGCGTAGTCGGCAGGTCCATTCGATGTCTCGTATTCCTCGATTCGGTGAGCCGTTGCGCCACAATTCTGACCGGCAACGAAAGGCCAGCCAACCGCATTGAGGATGGGATCAATCCTATGCTTTCGTGTGAGCCATTCAGAGTTGTGTGGCGAAGCATCTGACATGAACCCGCTCGGTGAATGTGATGCCACGCTCGTGGCGCTTAACGTCGAGAGGGCGGCCGCGCTACCTCCTCCTGCTGAAATAATACTCCGAAACGCCCACGCATCCACCTAAAATTTGCGATTTTTATAGTATCAATAACGTATATTGTTCGTAAGGCGCAATGACAAAATATTCCCATGATTAACAAAGCAATTGGCGCGATTTCGCAATCGGATAACGACATCTCAAATCAAAGAGCACTGTCCAAAGCTTTCGCCCATTTCTCAATGTAGCCGTCGAGTCCAGGCTCTCCCAAGTGTTGGCGCATCGGAAATAAAGTTCGCCATCGGGAGGCGCAATCGATAACATACTTTGCTCGTTGATCTCGCGCTAACGATGCAACCAAACCTCGCTCTTTCATCCGATTGAGCAGAAAGTGAAAACGACAAATTTTCGCGGCCTTTGATGTTTGCGTATCGCGTTGTGCTGTAGCATTTGCTCGATGCATCTCCCCGTAGGCAGCGAACCGCCGGACATCGTTTCCAATCACGCCCTTACAGATTGTACAATCGCAAACTTCTTTGAAAAAGTCGGCGGAAGATTTTACAGGCACATCCGGAAAACACCGCTGAATGTCCGGTACGCCGGCACGTTTTCGGATTGGTGGCAAATAATACCTCACCGTCGGCGCAGCTGCTCCGATGACTTGAGCAACAGGTTTCTTTTCACCATAGCCAACGCCATGACTGATCCCGGTCATTCCATCGTGGCCAAGGAGGAGGCTGAAAAATCCTCCGTGAAGATTGAACACCTTCATGCTGCTAGCGAGCGATTTCACTAATCGACGAAATGCAATTAGCTCATCGAGTCTAACCTCGCATTCATCAAAACCGTCAAACCATAGCCATATTCCATTAGCCCGTGTTTTAGGAATCTCGGCGATGAGAAAATCGACGTAAGCGGACTGACGCAAAATTGCATGGCTGGCGCAAATCATCCCATGAATCGGTGTTTGAGTTTTCTGTGCTACCGATCGTGAGATCAAGTCTATGGCAGTCTCGAAACCTTCGTCCGCCCATGTCTCATGGATAAAAAAATATGGTGCGAAGAGTGCCGCAGGGCTACCAATTCCGGCAAATGCTTCGAGCATTACAGCATCGTCTTTTGGAATTTCTGAAGAGATAATGGACGCGATACGTTTTTCCTGGTAATCCAGGACTCCACGGCAGAACAAATCGCGCTCGTTAGGCAATATAAGTGCTGGATCAATGGCAGCACACGCACGGCCGTCATTCACCGCAGCCTCAAATTTTGGCCCTAACTGTTTGGCAAGCGTAGAGTAGGAATCCTTTACCGCAACGAATTTTTTCTTTGTTTTACGGTCAGTACGTTCTGATTTTAATGCCTCCAAGTCAATTCGTTTCCGACCCGTTTCAGGATCGATATAAGCGCCAAAACAATAGGTGATCGGATCCAGATAGTAAGGAACAACCCCTTTCGAATTGCGCTTTTCTCGCAGGAGCGCCAAAAAACTCGCGGTAGCTGTCGGCGTAATCTCAAGTAAATTGCTCCCAAACATCACCGCGTCAAGTTGCGGGGCCAATTTCTCAAAATACTCTTTCTCCGCATGTGATCCGAGGCGAAGTATGACCTGAGGTGCTATCGTCCCCATCTTTCACGCTCCTTTAAGAGCCCGATATAAAAATCCCTGTAGCCCACATCGATCACATGCGAAAGTGTCGCATGGAGAAGGATCAAACAACGCGGGCCAGGACGCACACAGATCAAGCCGATGCCATGTTTTTTCAAAAGCGATAGATCCACACGGCGAGCTCCTTGTTCAGGAAGCGCCAGATAAACATAATCAGCGCAAAGCTGATAAATCAAAGCTTGTTCAAAAGCACGCATCCATCGAACAAGTTTCAGCTCCACGGCAATTGTCTTATGCTCTAATGCAGCATATCCATACAAATCCATACTATATTCGAAGAACTGCATCTCGGGGCGCTGCTGCCGAAAGCCTCGACGGCGCAATGTTCCGCACACCGGCTCAAGAAGCGATGATTCTGTTTCAAACATCCGCATACCGACTTTTCAGTTGATCAACATCACTGGATGCGTTCAAAATGCGCCACAGCAAAACACCAAGTAATGCAAGAAAGAATAGCAGAAACACGTATGCAATTGCGTGAAACCAAACGCGCTGGAGATTAATCCAATCGAAACGAGCCGCGACAAGAGCCATACAAATGAGGCCGGTAAATGCGAACACGATGCACGCAAGATGTCGAAGCATCCGCAAGCTCTCTGTAAGGATGCGATCCAATGCATTTGCCGCACAAAGATCAACTAATGCGACAGCTTGTGATTTCACAAAGTCGCGCAGTGTGTTGGTCAATGCCTCCTTACCATCTACGGTCAGTCGCGCCGGTTTCGGTTTAGAATTACCAAACTCGTCAACTTCTGTGCTCTCCGTTGTCGACACGGCAGTGAGAATTGGATTCAATGAAAATTCAACAGAAGTGACTATTGCTTTTAACAGCTTGGGCCTTAAATAATGTAGGTCGCCGACCTTCTCTGTACCGAACTTTGACTCTCCTCCGAGCTTCCAAATTGCAACGATTGACGCAGCGCATATCGTACCGTGAATTGCAAAACTCGTAGCGATTAGGTCCACGCTCACTTGAGGGCACCTTTCCTGAGGACTTTATCACGAATCTCTGACTCGCTGGTCCAACCATCTTTGTCATAGGTTGTGTAAACGTGGTACAATAAGTCTTGCAATGAATAGTTGGCAAATTTGGATTTGATCTTACGGATACCGTCTGCAAATGGTTTTATTTCTGGCTGTGCCAAAAGATTTTTGACGATTTCCATCCCTTTCTTTGTCAAACGAAATCTACGTTCTTCAAACGAATCCGCCGTACTGGGAACATCACTGAACGTACTCGCGTCATCGCCCAATAGCTGTTCAAATGAGAGTTCTTCTATTTCGGCGGCTTCAGGTTCAGTCGCCTCGCCTTGAGTTTCGCTTTCGATAAAGTTGAGATTTTGGAGCAGTTCCAGCTCATCATATAACTTGCGAGAATATGGGCCGGCCTTGTAAGGCTTGAACTCGAAGCCACTTTCTACTTCTTCGATTCCGGCTTCTTTCCATAAGAGAAAAAGTAGTTTTTGGAGGCGCGTGATGCCTCCAATTCCTTCGCTGGAAATCTCGCTGCCATTGATGCCCAAAAGCAAAAGAAGGAGTTGTTGCTTGGATAGTTTGGTTGTTGGCTGCCCCGCGTTCACAGTGAACCTCCAATAGAAGTTGTGTGGTTTTCCGCTGAGATTTTACTTGCATGTGAATGCTCATGCCAATAGTTGACACCATCGGCCGTCTACCAACTTTTGGTCACTCGTGCCTTTGTTTAACCGTGCCGACTACCCATTTCCGCGATTCATCTTGCAACGCAAATATCGTTACAGGGTTGTCGATTAGTGCTGTCGCCATCTGAAACCCGGATTAACACAGCTCCCGAAGTCACATTGCATTTTGGTAGTACACGTCTCAGCGTTTTGGTAGTATTTGCCCCTCTCCACCAAAGAAAAAACGCTGCTAACTCATTGTGTTAGAAGCGTTTATAACTCATGCCCAGGACAGGATTTGAACCTGCACGCCTCTCGGCGCTACCACCTCAAAGTAGTGCGTCTGCCAATTCCGCCACCTGGGCTCTTGTCATAAATTATAGCAGCAAAAGCCATGGCTGCTCAAGGTTCCAGAATCGATTCCATCTCATTGTGTAAAAGAATGCATCCACTCAGGATTACTCCGCAATCTTATGCGCCAGCTTATCCTGATAATCCCACTGCTTGAACTGCGTTCCCGCAGGCACATCGTAAATGATCCAGACGTCGGTCGGGCGGCCGTCCTGTTTGGCTAAGCTGTTTACCGCGTTATCCGCATCATAGATCGCGGCCATCTTGTCCTGACCGTTGGGCTCTTTCAGCTTGGCGATGGCGCCGTTGGGTTTGTATTTGTTGCCATTCGTATCCACCAGGGTGAACTCGCCTAAAGCATCAGCCCATTGCCACGGATTATCGCCAGCCGGCTGGGCCGATATCTGCACCACGCTCTTGCCGGTCGGCGTGGCAAAGGTATTCACCGGATAACCACCTTGCCGCATGCGCTGGATCGTGTCGGTCGAATTGATATCCAGCTTGGAAAATTTATGGTCGCGCAGCGAAACCGTGCCGCTGGAAAACTGTTGATCTTTAACATCCGCATCGGGCGTTCCGACATTGATTTGCGTAAATAGATCAGCGCTGTTTTTCAGGTCCTGATAAACCAGCGGTGCTGAGACTTCCTGTTCCGGCGGATGAATCGCTCGCAGCACGTCGGGTTTACGCAGCAGCGCAACATCGCCACTGGCTGGCATGGATCTGGCCACTTCCTTCCCACCGAGATTCACCCAGCCCAGGCGTTTAACTTGCAACAACACGCCATCGGCAACCCGGGGAGATTGGCCCTGCTTGGCCGGAGTGAAGACATCGGAGGGGCTAACCAGGAAAGCGATATCGGCCCCTTTGCCTTCCGTGAAGAGAAAGTCATCCAGCCGCGAGGCGACCAGCGTGCTGGAATCAGCAACAGTGCCCACGCCGTAATAAATCTTGCCATTGGGGGTAATCAGCCTGCAAGTCGCCATGGAGAAACGAAATAGGTTGTCATCATCGGTCGCGTTGTGATCGACCAGGGTGCGGACCACGAGCAGCGTCTGGGCTGCGGAGGATTTTACCACGCCGGTGGGTTGATCTTTGCGGATGTCGGGAGATTCGCCGCCTACTTCAGGTAGAGACGCGGGAGAATAAACGCCCGTTACGGTTATCTGAGGAATTTTGCCACTGTTGACGGCAACGTGCTTCCCGCCGGGCTCGATCCCCAGGCGATCGGCGAAGAGCTCGTTGATCCAATCAGGATGAATGCTGCTCACCGGGCGGTCTCCCGCAAGAGCGCCAGCGGGTTGGCTCAAATAAGAGATAAACCCCACCACCCAATCATCCGCGGGGATGATCATTTTTTTCTGATTGTCCGGATCGAATTTGTCGTTTTTGAGCGCATCGTGGATATACATATCCTGAGCTTGCCCGAACTGGCTGCTGAGCTGCACTTGCTGATCTTCGCTGGTTTCAAATCGACCATAGCCAGCGATATTGGGGCCAAACGGAAGCATCTGGGCTGCGATGGCAAAAATTCCCGCGCCGATAATTCCAGCAAACAGGCCCATAACGCCCGCGCCGATTTTGTCGATCAGCACCGGCAAGCGGACATTGCCCGGAATCGCGGCATCGAAAATAAATCGCAGGATGCAATAGCTCACCGCAAAGATCACGATGAGCATCATGCCGTTGGCTTCATCAGCGAATTTTCCACCCAGGAAATTATTGACGACCGGCTCTTCATACGAAATCGCCACGCCAGCAGAAACGATCGCGAGCAACAGAGAAATCGCTGACGAGAAAAACCCCTGCGTGTAATGGAAGAACGCAATGATGCCAATCAGCACAATTACTATTACCGAAAAAATCATGAACGTCTGCTTTCTTACTCTGGCCGTCTGGCGGCTTTTTCTCTCGTCGCTTCCGGCTTTGCTCCATCCGTTTTCAATACGCGCAAGACTTCCTGAATGCTGGTGTCTCCCTGCTCGACCAGATGCAGCGCCTGCTCCTGCAAATAACGGCTGCGCTGTTTGCGGAAAATTCCTTTGAGCTGATTAACCGACCCGCCCTTGCGAATGATGTCGCGCACTTCTTCGTCGACTACCAGAACTTCGAAAACACCGACCCGCCCCAGGAAATGCAGATCATGGCAGAAATCACATGACACCGGATTGCCGCGGCTATCTCGCATCGGCTCCGTCCGCGCCTGGTAAAGCGTGCTGATTTTGTCCGGGTCCATGTTGAGCTTGCGGAGCGTGGCTTTGTCTGGCGTGTATCCGACTTTGCAGGCGTTGCACAATTTCCGCACGACTCGGCCCGCAATGATCATCGAAAGCCCCTTGGTGGCCAGATCATCATCTCCCACCAGTTTCCGCCAGATCGTCAGCGCATCAAAAGTATTTCCCGCTCGCAGTCCCACGTAAATCCGCTTGCCCTTGGCTGCACTCTTGGCGATCTCCTGGGCTGCCTTGCTATCCGTGACCTCTGCCACCGCCAGCACGTCCGGCTCCTGGCTGATCACCCAGTTCACCTGCTTGTATTCCTCCGCCGGCGGCGCTGACGATGCAATCTTATTTTGCGTGACCCCTTCCAGATCATCCTCGAGATTGCGTTCGACCGTTTGAATGTGCGTCAGGAACGCGTCATGCCCTCGCAGGATCGCATAGATCATGCTGGTGAGCCCCTGGCTTTTGGGGGCCGCCAACAGAACCAGGCCGGTACTTTCCGCGATGGAATTTTTCAGCGTCGCCAGTTGCTGCTCGTTGAACCCAAGCTGTTCGATTCGCAGCGCATGCCGTGATTTGGGATCAATCACCATCGCGACGAATTCGCCCTCAGCCGAGCCAGCGGTAATGATCTGTATCTCGCGTTTTTTCCCATCCATGGAAATTTTCAGAGTTCCCTGTTGGGGCTTGCGCTTTTCATTCAGATCAAGGCCAGCCAATACCTTTAGATATGTGATCGCCGCCGTTGCTGATTGGCGGGTAATGTTTCCGCTCGTGTAGGCCACCCCGTCCACCGCATATTTAATCGCATTAGCCGAATCCGCCGGAGCAACGTCAATTCGTTCCGCTCCTTTGCGCATCGGATCGGTCAAAATCTGCTGCACGGTGTTATACGCTTCGTAATTCGGATCATCGCTGGCCGGTGCTTCCTGGGGCGTGCTCGACTTGTTGAACAGCAGCACTTGCCCCGCAGCAGCTTTGATTTCCTTGGCCTTGCGTGTGAACAGGCTGCGCAACCAGTTCCTGAACGTATCTTTCAGATCGCTCAGACCAACTTTCTGGCCGCGTATTCCCAGATACGCTCCAATACCAACCAGAAGGACAACAACCAGAACCGCCAGATCAAGAATGAACCCCAGCGGAAGAAACAGGAATAGCGCAAACGCCGCAATGCCGACGATCAGCAGCCCGCTATTGATGGCTGGTCGTGGCAGCACGACCGCCTCGGCGTCTTTATCCGCCCAGGTCATCAGCCGACCCCAGATCAGCAGCAGCACCAGCGGAGGAATGCACTTCCATGCGCTGATGTACGAACCAGTATCAACTTGTGCCAGGACCAAGCCCAACCGCATCAACGCTCCTTGGGAACTAATTTTTTCTTCTCTCCCGCGGCATACGGCAACGGGCGGGAGATTGTAATAAGAAAGGGGCGGGATTCCAATTGAATTGCGAAGATTGAAATGTGTTTGGGACAAAACGCAAAAAGGAGTTCGCCCGTTCCTATCTTTTGTTGAGGAGGTACAATCGCCAGACTCATGTCGGTTACAACTAAAATCTCGCGCGGCGATGGGACGGCATTAATTGAGAATGATCCCTGGCTGGAGCCTTATGCGGGGAAGTTGCGGGCGAGGTTTGATTACTATCGGCATGTGCGGGGGAAGATCGAGGCTAATGGCGGGTTGATGGGGACTATCAGCCAAGGGCATAAATATTTTGGGTTTAATCGCGGAGAGTTGTGGGAGAAGCCGGGGATTTGGTATCGGGAATGGGCGCCGTCGCCCAAGGTGATTCAGCTGCGGCTGATTGGGGATTTTAATGGGTGGAGTAATCTGGGCGAGCCTCTCGTGCGGGATGGGTTTGGGATCTGGGCGCGGTTTTTTCCGGATGAGCAATTTGCGGATAAGTTGAAACACAAGACGTGTGTGAAATTGGTGGTAACGCAGGAGGATTCGACGACGTTTGATCGGATACCGGCGTACATTCGGCGAGTGGTGCAGGATACCGGAAGCAATAATTTTTCGGGGCAGCTGTGGATGCCGGAGAAGCCGTATGAATTTGAGAATTCATCGCCGGTTAAGTCGATTGGCAAGCAAGGGGAAGCGGGGCTGCGGATTTATGAAGCGCATATTGGGATGGCTCAGGAGGAAGGAAAAGTTGGCACGTTTAATGAATTTACAGACAAGATTCTGCCGCGCATAAAAAAGCTGGGGTACAACGCGATTCAGCTGATGGCGATTCATGAACATCCTTATTATGGATCGTTCGGATATCACGTTTCCAATTTCTTCGCGCCGTCCTCGCGTTTCGGGACGCCAGATGATCTGAAGCGACTGATCGACACCGCTCATGGCGCGGGGATTCGCGTCATCATGGACATCATTCATTCCCACGCGGTCAAGAACACGCGCGAGGGATTGAATATGTTCGATGGCACCGAATATCAGTATTTCCACGCCGGCCCGCGCGGGCATCATTCTGCCTGGGATTCCAAGCTTTTCGATTATTCAAAATATGAAGTGCAGCGTTTTCTGCTCTCCAATGTGCGCTATTGGCTGGAAGAATATCAGTTTGACGGGTTCCGCTTCGACGGCGTGACGTCGATGCTCTACCAGGATCACGGGCTGGGTAAGCCGTTCAATGGATACGACGATTATTTCGGCGGAAATATCGATGCCGATGCGCTGGCGTATCTGCAGTTGGCCAATGAGCTGGCGCATGAGGTGAAACCCGAGTGCATCACGATTGCCGAGGATGTGAGCGGGATGGTGGGTCTGGCCCGGCCGCTGGCGGAAGGGGGGCTGGGGTTTGATTATCGCCTGTCGATGGGAGTGCCGGACTATTGGATTAAAATTCTTAAAGAGAAAAAGGATGAGCAGTGGAATCTCGGCGAGATTTTTCACATGCTGCTGAATCGGCGGCAGCGCGAGAAACACATCGGCTACGCCGAGAGCCACGACCAGGCGCTGGTGGGGGACAAGACGCTGGCGTTTCGCATGATGGACCAGGAGATGTACTGGAACATGAATGATCCCAGCAAATCGCTGGTGGTCTCGCGTGGAATTGCCCTGCACAAAATTATCCGCCTGCTGACATTTTCACTGGGCGGGGAGGGATATCTGAATTTCATGGGCAATGAATTCGGCCATCCCGAGTGGATCGACTTTCCGCGCGAAGGAAATAATTACTCCTATCATTTTGCGCGCCGCCAATGGTCGCTGGCCGATAATCCTTTCCTGGCCTACAGCAAGTTGCAGGCGTTCGATGCTGCTTTGCAAAAACTGGACGATCAATATCACATTCTGACCGATCCGCTGATCGAGCAGCTTTTATTGCATGAAGAGAATAAGCAACTGATCTATCGGCGCGGGCCTTTGGTGTTCGTGGTGAATCTGCATCCGACAAATTCATATACGGATTGGCAGATTCCGGTGCCGGACCCTGCGGATTATCAGGTGGTGCTTAATACAGATGCGCAGCAATTCGCCGGGCCGGGGGTGGTAAAAGATCCCGAGAAGTTCCCATGGCTGAATGAGTCAGCAGGCACGCGGAAGCAGTCGCTGCGGATTTATCTGCCAGCGAGGAGCGCCCAGGTGCTGGCGCCGGTTGCAGGGCAGACGTATCGTACGGCCAAGTGATTCAACGCGGTGCTCCGCACCGCCGCTAAATAGCGCGTACAATAGTTAGCAGCGGTGTAGAGCACCGTGTTGCTATGGCGCAAACCAAAACGGAAATTCAGCAACTCTTGCAATCCATCGGCATGGAAGGCCCGCGCAAGCGGTTCGGGCAGAATTTCATGATCGATCGGAATTTGATTGCCAAGATTGTGGAAGCGGGGGAGATCAATCCAGCCGATCAGGTGATCGAAATCGGCCCGGGCACGGGGACGCTCACGGAGGAATTAATCGCAACCGGAGCGAGCGTGCTCGCGGTTGAAATTGATCGCGATCTGGCTGGCTTGCTTCGCGAACGCTTCGCGAATCGGCCAAATTTCCGATTAATCCTGGGTGACGCGCTGGCAGGAAAACATGAATTAAACACCGAGTTGCGTTCTACTCTACGGCCCGGCACAAAACTCGTGGCTAATCTTCCGTATAACATTGCCTCGCCGCTGATTATTGAAATGCTCATTGCAGGAGTGGAACTGCTGGCTTTCACAGTTCAGAAAGAGGTCGCTCAGCGGTTGGTCGCCAAGGCCGATTCGGAGCATTACGGCCCCTTATCAGTGATGACGCAGTTGCTGGGCGAGCCCGAAATACTGCGAATTTTGCCGCCGCAGGTTTTTTGGCCTGCCCCTAAAGTCGAGTCGGCTTTGGTGCGAATCCACCGGAATGATCATTTGGGATCGTCAGCAGGCGAATTTTCGGCGTTCGTGCATTCGCTCTTCGGGGCTAGGCGCAAGATGTTGCGTAAGGCATTGTCGATATGGGGTTTGCAATCTACAGAAGGATTGGATTTTGACCTGGAAAAGAGGGTTGAAGTCTATTCCCCAATGGACTTGTTAGGGTTGTGGCTGGGGATAAAAAATCAAGAGACGCAATAGCCGGCGGTCAACGACCGCCGGAAATCTGAGAATTCCGGGACTCGTTGAGTCTCGGCTATTGAAAATCGCACCGCGAAATGAAAAATCTATGCTTACTTGCGCTTGAGGTTCGCTCGGACCCTTGCTATATTTATGGATTCCCCGCAATTTTGAGATTGCCAAGGGTGGTTCTGTCTATAGAGGTATGTCATGAAGGTGCGAGCCAGCGTTAGACGCATATGTGAAAACTGCAAGATCGTGCGACGAAAAGGAATCGTCCGCGTGATCTGCACGAACACGAAACATAAACAGAAGCAAGGATGAAATTGGTTAGTTGATGGTTGTTAGTGGTTAGTTGTCAAAGCATTTTAACAACTAACAGCTATCAATTAACAACTAACGACTTTTGGAGCCATTATGCCGCGTATTGCAGGTGTTGATATTCCGCCAGATAAGCCGACCTGGATTTCCCTCACGTATATCTTTGGTGTGGGCCCAACCAATGCCAAGCAGATTCTCAAGGAAGCAGGCGTTGATCCGCAGCGTCGCGCCAAGGAGATGAGCGAAGACGAGTTGGCCAAGATCATCTCGATCCTTGATAAGGATTATCTGGTCGAAGGCGCGCTACGTCGGCAGATTCAGCAGAACATCGGCCGCCTGCGTGAGATCGGCAGCTACCGTGGCAATCGCCACCGTCGCTCGCTGCCCGTCCGCGGCCAGCGCACTCGTTCCAACGCCCGCACCCGTAAGGGCCCGCGCAAAACCGTCGCCGGTAAGAAGGGCGTGAAGGAACTCGGCAAGTAAAAAGAGTTAGTTGTTGGTGGTTAGTTGATAGTCGTCTTTTGCAACTAACAATTAACAACTATCAACTAACAATTATCAGAGGCAATTATGTCAGAAGCAGCCAAGACTACCGCCGGCGGTAAGCCAGCACCGAAGAAAAAAGTCCGCAAAGGTGTCACCAAGGGCGTCGTGCATATTACTTCGACGTTCAACAACACCATGATCACCATCACCGACACCAACGGCGAGACGCTTTCGTGGGCGTCGGCTGGGACGGTCGGATTTAAGGGCGCTCGTAAGAGCACGCCATTCGCCGCCGGCCGCGCCGCCGAAAAGGCCGCAGTCGAAGCTCGCAAGCATGGGATGATGGAAGTGGATGTGAAGGTAAAAGGCCCCGGCGCTGGCCGCGAGCAGGCGATTTTGAATCTGCAAAACGCGGGTTTAAAGATCGCCGGCATCGAAGACGTGACCCCGTTGCCGCACAATGGCTGCCGGCCGCCGAAGAAGCGGCGTGTGTAAAACAACGGATGAAGGCGGAAGGATAAAGAATGAAAAAAATGCGTTGAATACCGCGTTTTTATTTCATCCTTCATCCCTCAGCCTTCATCATTATTAAATTTTCAGTTTCCCCGACGAGGCAGAAGACAGATGGCCCGCAACGGTGCGGGCGGTAACCTTCCGCGATTCGGCGAGAAACAAGTTTTAAGGAGTAAGTCATGAGAATTCGTTGGCGTGGATTAGAGCTCCCCAGTCGGGTGAGCCGCGATGAGCATGTTTCAACCGATACCTACGGCAAATTTTTCGCCGAGCCGTTTGAGCGTGGCTTCGGTACGACCGTCGGCAATTCGCTTCGCCGCATTCTGCTCTCCTCGCTCGAAGGCGCAGCCGTCACTCACGTGAAAATCTCTGGCGCTGAGCACGAATTTTCCTCTCTTCCCGGCGTGGTCGAAGATGTCACCGATATTATCCTCAATATCAAATCGCTGATCGTGAAGCTCGACGGCGACGATGATAAAGAATTGAAATTGACCGCCAAGAAGGCCGGCCCGATCACCGCTGGAATGATCCAGACCGATCCTTCCGTGCAGATCATCAACAAGGATCTCGTTCTGGCGACGCTGACCGAGGATGTCAATTTTGACATGACCCTCATCGTCACCAAGGGTCGCGGCTATACGACCGCCGCCGAGCATATCGAAGGCCAGGGCGAAGAGCAGGAAATTGGCCTGATCGCTGTCGACTCAATTTTTTCTCCGGTCACTCGCGTTCGTTATGCGACCGAAGATGCCCGCGTGGGTCAGAAGACCGACTACGATCGGTTGATTCTGGAAATCTGGACCAACGGCACCCTCACGCCCGAAATGGCGATGGTCGAAGCCGCCAAGATTCTCCGCAAGCATCTCAATCCGTTCGTGCAGTATTTCGAGTTGGGTTCCGAAACCGTCAGCGAAGAAGCGCTCGCTGCGATTCGCTCCGCCAATCGCTCGATGGTCGATCCGGAGATGCAGTCGAAATTGAATATGTCGATCCAGGAACTGGACTTGTCCGTCCGGGCCAACAATTGCCTGGAATCCGCCAAGATTCAGACGGTTCGCGATCTGGTGAAAAAGACCGACGGCGACCTGTTGAAAGTTCGTTCTTTCGGCAAGACCTCCCTGCGTGAAGTGAAGCGCAAGTTGGCCGATATGGGCCTCACGCTCGGCATGGATCTCGATGCCGTGCAGAATGCCTCGGCTGAAAACGACGGCGATAACCAACCCGCCGCCCAGGAAGCAGTAAGTCAATAAAGGGTTAGTTGATAGTTGCTAATTGATAGTGGTTGAAAGACGACTACCAAAACAACTAACAATTAACGACTAACAACTATCGGAGCATTTTATGCGCCACATGATTCGCGGCCGGCAGCTTAGCCGGGATACTGAACATCGTATGGCTCTGCGTCGCAATCTCGTGCAGAGCCTGTTCGAGCACGGCAAGATTCGTACTACCCTCCCTAAGGCCAAGGAAGTTCGCGCCTTGGCGGAAAAGCTCATCACCACCGCTCGCAAGGGCGACGTGCTTTCACGCCGCAAGGTGATCGCAGCGATCCAGGATCGCCGCCTGGTGGATGAAAACCAGGATTTCATCACAGAGGGCAACACCAAGACGGTGGTGCAGAAACTGTTCAATGAAATCGCCCCCAAGTTCGCCGATCGCAAGGGCGGCTACACTCGCATCATCAAGCTGTCCGATTGGCGCATTGGTGATGCCGGCTCATTGGTATTGCTGCAATTGCTCACCGAAGAAGCCACCCCGCGCGGCAGTGTCCGCCGCTCCGCCGGCCTCCGCAAACGCCGCAACGAACGCCGCCATCAATTCGCCGGCAAGGCGATCAAGAAAGACAAAGGCAAGGAAGAAGCGCCCGCGGCGTAACTCCCGAGTTTTCTATATAATTTCTAAAGCCCACGGATAGCTATCCGTGGGCTTTTTCTATTATGGAATGCCTTCAGAAATTACTTCGCCAGCGTCGCCACCAACCGCCACACCAGATGCGGCGAGATGGGTCGTGGCGAACCTTTATTAAAGCGGTCGACCAGCTTGTCGAATTGATCCGTGTAAGGCAGTCGATCTCGCCGCCCCAGATTGTCCCCGAGCAACCTCAGAAGCAATTGGCGCTGCTCGTCGGTAATTTCCGGCGGATGGCTTTTGGCGGCGCCGAGTTTAGGCAGCCCACCTTTTTTCTTGCGAAGGTTCAAAATATGCCGCCAGACTTCGGATTTTGAAGGCTTAGGCTCTGCCATGTCCGCGATATAGGAATTGTAGAGCGATTCAAAATGCGGCGTGTAAGGCAGGTCATCAGCCGTGCGGCCGATAGTGGCATAAATCGCAGCCAGCCGCTCGCGCGCAATCGAAGTTTTGGTTTCCACGCCAGCGAAAAGTGAACCCGGAGGAGCCGGTATTTCCGCAGCGGCCGATTGAGCAGTAGTCTGATCCAGCAGAAGCAGGACATTCCCAAACGGATCTTTCACGCTGGCCCGCCACCCGCGCGATGCCGGTGCAGGGGGAGAGAGAAAATGCAGCTTTAACTTTTCACGTTGTTCGTAGAGAGCCTTCACATCGTCAACGAGAAAATAAGTTGCTTCATCCGGCCAATCATCCTGGGCGTGCAGGAGCAACTCTGCTTCTCCGAGCGAAAAGGCAGCGTGGTTCGCCGATTGGTGAGCAAGCTTCATCCCCAACACATCGCGATAATATCCCACCCCCGCAGCAAGGGAAGGCACGCGAAGGAGTATGCGATCAACCTTGCGAAGCATGATGAAGCAGGCGAGAAAGTGTGAAAGGAAATTCGTATTGAAAAGTTAGAGCTCAGAACTATCAATTCCCATTGCTTCAGCAATGAGTTCCGCAATATGTTGCACGCGCGTCGGCACATCATGTCGATGGCACATGCCCGAGATATTCATAGTGCACCCAGCATCGTTGCAGATGGTCGTTTCAGCCTGCGTCTTGGCGATGCACTCGATTTTGTCTTCGACGATCGCCCCGCTGATCGCGGGATATTTGACCGCGAAGGTGCCGCCAAAGCCGCAGCATTGGTCGGTCTTTTCTAATGGAACAAAATTCACGCCGTTGATTTGCTTAAGCAGACGCACGCCCTCATCGCGCACGCCGATGCCGCGGAGATGACAGGTGTAATGGTAGGTAATCGTGCGCGGTTCCGGCAGCTGTAATTTCCGGAGGTCGACTTGGAGGACCTGGTCGAGAAACTCAACAAATTCAAATGTGCGATGCGCCACCTGATGGGCTCGCTCGCTCCAAGTCGTGTCATCCTTGAAAAGCTCGTGAAATTGCTCCCGCACCATCGCGCAGCAGCTGCCGCTGGGGGTAACGATGTATGAATAAGGCTCAAAGATTTCGACGAATCGGCGGGCCAGCTCCCGGGCACTATCGTGATAGCCATTGTTAAAAAACGGCTGCCCGCAACAGGTTTGAGCGGGCGGAAATTCGACCTGGCACCCCAGTTTCTCCAGAATTTTAACGACGGCGATGCCAACCTGGGGATAGAATTGGTCGGTCAGGCAAGTGATAAACAGGGCAACTTTTAACGCCATGCGAGGAGGCTGATTATCGCGCCTGATAGCGAAATGTCCAAGAATAACCCGCAGAGATTATGCCAATTGGGCCATGAATAGCCTGAATAGGTCAATTTGGGCTAGATATTTTTAAGCCAGTGCCCGCTTTCTATCGTATATTTTGAAACAGAAGGGTGATTATGCACCGTAGGATTTGTCGTCGAGCCCTGCCCATCGTATCGGCCGCTTTGATAACTTCACCAGCGTGGGGAATCACTACGTATTATGATACTCCGCAACCTGACCCCGTGACGGGCCAAACCACGGGGACCAGCTTCGCCAGCACGCCCACCCTGACCAGCGCCAATGGATCACTGATCGCCACCGCCGCATCAGCAGGGGGGTTCAATTTTGAAGGGCTTTTCGGTGGATATACCGCGACGGCGATTGCGCCGGGATGGATCGCCACGGTGAGCCATATCGGGAGCTATTCCACATTTTTATATAACGGCGTGACTTACAACGTCGTGCCGAATTCCGGGGTGATCGTTAACCCCGCCTCGGATGGCACCGGCATTGAATTGTATCGGATAGACACCACCACCGGGGGCCTCCCGACTTATGCCCAGGTCTGGTCGAACGCCGATGGATCGCCGAATGATCAGGAGGCCGTAATCACCGGCCGCGGATATGACAAAGGCAGTCCGATCTATGCGCAGACCACGACGGGCGATCCGTATCAGCAGGGGCAACTCGAAGGCTGGGCTGAAGGGGCGAACAATGGAACTCTTCGCTGGGGCGAGAATTACGTTTACACGCAGACGCTCGGGGGCACGCCCTATCTGCAATTTTCCTTCGACGCTCCGGGCCAGGGAGACGCCGTGCCCAATGAAGGAACGCTGATCGTCGGCGATTCGGGCGGTGGGGTCTATTTGTACTCTACCGTCACCAAGCAATGGAAACTTGCCGGTCTGAATGAAGGCATCGTCAACGGCGGACCGTATTCCACGACCAGCAATTTTGCCAATCCATTCACCGCTTCGCTCTTTGATACGCAGGGGCTTTACACCGCAGCGAACCAGGAAGTGAATTACACTTCCACGGTTGGCTCATATTATTCCGTGGGTCCCGACGGATTAGATTACAATCAGGTCAATACGGTCGGCGAGATGGACGTTTCGTATAACCTCAGCGCCGAATTCAACGCGATCACGATCACCCAGGATTTCACCAACACCAGCAATTACACCTTGGGTGGAAGCCCGCTCACGTTTAATTCTTCCAACAGCAACACCACGCTCGGAGTCATCGCGGGAACTACAACGATTACGCCGAACCTGAGCTTCGGGAATAATT
Organism: Tepidisphaeraceae bacterium; assembly: GCA_036490535.1. Taxonomy (GTDB): domain Bacteria; phylum Planctomycetota; class Phycisphaerae; order Tepidisphaerales; family Tepidisphaeraceae; genus DASXDR01. The sequence continues at coordinate 42,070 of DASXDR010000163.1, forward strand.
TCACGCTGAACGTGCCTGCCGGCTCGACGCTGAAGTTTGCAGGCAATGTGACATTCGCCAGCGGCGTGACCTTTGGTTCCAGCGGAGCAGGCACAATCCAGCTCAAAACCGTTCGTGCTTCAGGATTGAATATCACCAACGGCACCGTGCAGATCGCTCAGAGCGGCGCAGCTGCTTCAACATCCATCGTGAACTCGCTCTCCATCTCCAGCAATGGTCGGCTCGATCTGACCAACAATGACCTTATCGTGAATTGGTCGGGTAGCAATCCAACCAGCACCATCCGTTCCTATCTGATGAGCAGCTATGACAAAGGCAGTTGGGATTTGCCGGGCATCGGCACTTCATCAGTCGTGGCAGGCAGCCCGCTTTACACCCTGGGTTATGCCGACAACAGCCTGCTCGGCGATTCAACGTTTGATGGGCAAAGCGTCAACGCCAACAGTGTATTAGTAAAGTACACCTACGCCGGCGATGCCAATCTCGATGGCGTAGTGAACGCAACTGACCTTGGCATGATGAAAGCCAATGGCAGCAGTTGGATGCAGGGAGATTTTAATTACGACGGCATCGTAAACGGCGACGATTATTCCCTTTTCATGCTCGGCTTAGCCGAGCAGAAGGGCGCCATCGCCCCGGTGCCGGAGCCGGGGGTTGGTGCTGTGCTGAGTGCAGCAATTGGTTTGATCACCCTCCGACGGCGCAAGATCTAACCAGGAAAACAATAGCCGGCGGTCAACGACCGCCGGAATTCTTCATCGCTTAAAAAAGCTTTCGCACTCACCAAAAGCCCGCGGAACTCGTTCCGTGGGTTGGAGAATCCGCTCACTTCGCGCTCGACACAGATTCCAGATCAATCAGATGAGCTTTCGCGTCCAAAAGCTGTGGATCAACAGCAATCGCCTGCGCGAATTGCGTATGAGCTTCAGCAGAATTGTGTTGTGCTTCGCAGATCAGACCGATCTGGTAATGCATCTGACCGTCGGAAAGTATGCCGTGCAGTTGGTCTTCGGCGGCGCTGATATTTCCCTCGCGCGCCAAAAGCCGGCCATAGTTAAATCGGCACGTCGGATTAGCGGGTTCTTTTTTCAATGCTGCTTGATAGGCCTGCGTCGCTTCGGGGATATTGCGGGCTAACTCGTAGGCATACGCGAGATCGCCATACGCCAGGGCTGCCCCGCTGGTGGCGTCGACGTATTGGTTCCACGCTTCGATGGCGTGGGGATAGTCTTTAAGCTGGGTGTAGATGATCGCGATGCGATAGAAGGAGGGGGCATGGGGACCATTGGCTTGAGCTGCCAAGCGGTATTCTGCGGTGGCTTGAGAATAGTTACGCTGGCTTTCGGCAAATTGGCCGGCGGCGTAGTAGGTTTGAGCGGTGAACTTTGTGCTGCTCTGCGGAGCCGAGGTCGATGTGCATCCCACCAGGCTGGCCAGCAGTAAGATCGAGAGGGGAATTCGGAGGTTCATTTCTCTTTTATCGACGAAAATGGGCAAGATGTTGCAGGAAAGAACTCTATTGACGGTAATAGCATGTGATTCCATGATGTGCATCAGGTTTGGACTTTTTCGTGGTCACTGAAATGACCATGCCTTGCTGGGAATTATTTTGGAGATGCGACAATGCTGAGGCGAACAGTGCTGCTGGTGATGATGGGGTTGGGCAGTGTTGCGATGGGGGATATTACGGGAACCGTGAAATTGGATGGCAAAGCACCGCAGGCAAATGTCATCGATATGAGCGCGGTGAAGGAATGCGCCGCTCAGCATCCCGATCCGGTTTATGACGAATCAGTTGTAGTGGATGATAAAGGGGGATTGCAGAATGTGGTGATCTCGATCACGCCAGCGGAGGGGCAAAAATTGCCGGGAGATGTGCCCAAGGAGCCGGCGGTGCTGGATCAGCAGGGGTGTATGTATATTCCGCATGTCGTGGCGATGATGGCGGGGCAGACGCTGTTGATTAAAAACAGCGACCCTTTTTTGCATAATTCGCATTCGCTCTCGCAAGATAATCCTCCATTTAATAAGCCGCAGCCGAATAAGGATGAGGCGGGGATTGCGATTACGGATTTAAAGACGCCGGAGTATTTTCGAATCAAATGTGACGTGCACCCCTGGATGGAATCGTATATCGCCGTGATGGCAACGCCCTATTTTGCGGTGACGGATGATGCGGGGAATTACACGATCAAGGGAGTGGATACATTGCCGGATGGGAGCTATACGCTGCATGCCTGGCAGGAGACACTGGGAGAGCAGGATAAGAAGATCAAAATCGTAGGCGGCAAGGCGACTGCGGATTTTTCGTTCAAGCCGGAAAGTGCGCGGGCGACGTCAATTAAGGAAATTAAGCTGGCCGATTTAATTAAGACCAATTGCTGTGTTCCCGCCGAGCATTAATTTCTCTCACTACTACACGCCCACGGATAGCCATCCGTGGGCTTTTCTAGCTATGTCATGGTGGCTTCCGCAAAATCATTCGGCGACCGGAGTGGAGATCGATCGGCTCTTCCTGGTGATCTTCGTGATTTGTGCGATCGTGATGCTGCTGGTCTTTTTGCTGATGGGGATTTTTTTATGGCGCTATCGGCATCGGGAAAACCAGCGCGCAACTTATACGCATGGAAATACGCGGATGGAGATGGCGTGGACGATTACGCCAGCGGTGATTCTGCTGGGGCTGGCGGTGTGGTCGACGAAGGTGTGGGATCGATATCGCATCGCTGATGCAGAGCCGCCCGCGGATGCAGCCAAGATTCTGGTGATCGGGCAGCAGTTTAAGTGGAACATCGTTTATCCCGGGCCAGACGGAAAATTCGGGCGCTATCTGGTTTTTCCGAAGGATTCGGATGCGAAGTGGCCGGATGGATCGAAGTTTATGAACTACACCGGCCCGCGCGATGTGCCGGCGGAGCAGGTGCAGTCGGTGATCGGCCAATATATCGATCAAGTCGATCCGCTGGGAAAGGATTTTGATGATCCAGACGGCAAGGATGATGATTGGAAAAGCTCACTGGGACGGGCGATGGATGTGCCGTTCGGCCGGCCCGTGCAGATACTGCTGACTTCCAAGGATGTGATTCATTCGTTTTCGATTCCTGAATTCAGGGTGAAGCTGGATGCGTTGCCGGGGATGATGGGGACGATTTCACTTACTCCCGTAGGTGATGGCACGCTGTCTTCCGATCGTGCCAAGCTGAATCGCCAGCGCCATAGCCTGGATGAAATCGCCGAGATGCTGAAAAATCCTGCCAATGCGGATGTTCTCATCGCGATAGATGAAAGCGATAAAAGTGAGGGAGCGGAATCCACGCCAGCAGGGTGGCGATTTGCCACGACGGATTCACATCATCACAAGGTGACGATCATGCGCGATGGCATGGGTTTTTTTGTCAGCGATGATCCGAAGCGCGATACGATTTCGCGATTGAAGGCAATTGGCGTGAAGAGCGCGATGGTCTATCGGCCCGGATATTACGACATCGTCTGCCAGCAGCTTTGCGGCCAAGGCCACTACACGATGCAGGGGGAGATGTACGTCATTAGCGATCAGGAGTATGCGGAGAAATATGAAGGAAAGAAATGAATGGGAATGGGTGTGAATAAATGCACTAGCCACTAAAGTGGCTAGCCCGTAGGAATTTCGAATGTCATGACTGCTGTTGATTCAAGATTCGTAGAGTTTGAAGGCGAGCACGCGGAAAGCACTCCGTTCGTGCGGAAATATCTTTTTTCCACGGATCATAAAATCATCGGCATTCAGTTTCTGATCAGCAGTTTGCTGTTCATGATCATCGGCGGTTCGCTGGCGATGCTGGTGCGGTGGCAGTTGGCGTGGCCTGATGCGATGGCGGCTTTGCATCCGGTGCCGTTGCTGGGCAAATGGCTGAATTGGCCGGGTGGGGTCATGCCCAGCGATTTTTACATGATGATCGTGACCATGCACGCAACGGTCATGATCTTTTTCGTGGTCATCCCGCTGCTGGTGGGGGCGTTTGGAAACTATCTGATTCCGCTGGCGATTGGTGCGCGAGATATGGCGTTTCCCTTTCTCAATGGCCTGGTGTTCTGGATAGGGATGCCGGCGGCAGCGATCATGCTGTCCGGGTTCTTTCTACCAGCCGGAGCAGCGCAAACAGGATGGACGAGTTATCCGCCGCTGTCGGCGATTCATCAGGCGGCGCATTGGCTGCCCTATATCGTGCCGGTGGGTTTTGCGGATCGGCTGGCGGATTTGTTGCGCGTGCACAATGCACTGCTGGCCAGCCCGTGGGGCCTGACGCCTTTGCTGATGGTGTTTGTTGGCTTCGCGCTGGTTCTGGGGTTTGTATGTGTTAATTCTTTCCGTCTTGGTATTGCCTCGATTATCGCGAGTGTCGTGATAATTTTTGGCGGCGCTTTTTTGTTAACGCAGGGAGTGCAGTACGTCGCGTATGACGGGCAAAGCTGTTGGTTTCTTTCACTGATTATTCTGGGGACGGCATCCACGCTGGCAGCGGTGAATTATCTAACCACGATCATTACGCTGCGATGCCCGGGCATGGATTTATTCCGCATGCCGTTGACCTTGTGGACTTTGTTTGTCACGTCAATGCTCGTGTTGCTGGCAACGCCAGTGCTGGCTGCTGATCTGCTGATGAATCTATTGGATCATCAGGCAATTTTGCTGGGTAATAGCGCGTATCGGCTCACAAGTTTTTTCGAACCATCCTATTGGGTGAATTCCAACGTCCCCCAAGCCAATAGCGGCGGTGGATATGCCCTGCTCCACCAGCACCTATTCTGGTTTTATTCGCATCCAGCCGTGTACATCATGATCCTGCCTGCGATGGGGATGGTCTCCGACATTATCTCCTGCTTTTCGCGCAAGCCAATTTTCGGCTATCGCCCCATGGTCTATGCGACCTGCGCGATTGCATTTCTCGGCTTCACCGTCTGGGCACACCACATGTTCCAATCCGGGATGAATCCTACGCTGGGCACCGCTTTTAGCCTCGCGACATTTCTCATTGCCGTCCCCAGCGCGATCAAAACATTTAATTGGCTGGCCACGCTGCACCGTGGAAATATTCATTTCGCTGTTCCCATGTGTTTCGCCTTGGCGTTCGTTTGCATGTTCGTGATCGGCGGCCTCTCCGGCATTTTCATGGCGTCCACGCCGGTCGATGCATACGTGCACGATACATACTTCGTGATTGCACACATTCACTATGTGCTATTCGGGGCCTCAATGTTCGGCATCTTCGCGGCGATTTATTTCTGGTATCCGAAGATGTTCGGCCGAATGATGAGCAATTGGCTCGGGTATGTGCATTTCATTTTGACATTTGTTTTCTTCAACCTGACCTTTTTCCCGATGCACATTCTGGGGATGGAGGGAATGCCACGGCGTTATGCCGGCTATCTGAACATCTCGCTGTTTGCAGGGCTGCAGCCGATGAATCAGTTCATTACGATGATGGCGTTTTCGCTGGGAGTTTCGCAGATTTTCTTCGTGATCAATTTTCTGGGTTCGTGGATATGGGGAAAGAAAGCACCCGCTAATCCATGGCTGTCTAATACATTGGAATGGACCGATGCGAGTTCTCCCCCGCCGCACGGCAATTTCGCAAGAATTCCAATTGTTTATCGTGGAGCGTATGAATACAGTTCGCCGCTGGTGGCGGAGGATTATTTGCCCCAGAGCCGGAAGCTTTAGGCGCAATATTTAGCGGCGGCGCGGAGCACCGTGTTAGAGTCAGCGCGGTGCTCCGCACCGCCGCTAAATAAAGAAAATCGTATGCAGAGTCGCTCTTACAATCGCTCCTTACAGATGCTGGCCCTGGCCGTGGTCTGCTTCACGTTTCCGCTGATTTTCATGGGCGGACTGGTGACGAGCCATCAGGCGGGGATGAGTGTGCCGGATTGGCCGAATTCGTATGGGTATAACATGTTTTCCTTTCCACCACGTTTGTGGGTCGGAGGGATTTTTTTTGAGCACACACATCGGCTGATGGGTTCATTCGTCGGGCTGCTTTGCATTGCGTTAACGATTTGTGCGTGGATGACAAAAAATCCGCGCTGGGTCAAATGGGTGGCGACATCGGTTTTGATTGCAGTGACGATTCAGGGGATTCTGGGCGGCCTGCGCGTGGATCTGGTGAATTTGCCCTTGGCGATCGTTCATGGATGCTTTGCCCAGGCGGTTTTTTGCCTGGCGGCATTCATGGCGGCGATCAGCTCCAAATGGTGGATTCAAGCGCCCAAACGCCACGGCACCAACACATCGCGCCGACTCATTACGCTGGCGTTTGTTTGCGTGGGCGTGATTTATATGCAGCTGATCATCGGCGCGTGCATGCGGCATCTGAAGGCGGGACTGGCGATTCCGGATTTTCCCACCAACTATGGCCACATTTTACCGACTGGTAATTTGCAGGCGATTAACGATTATCGCGTCACGAAATTAAATCTTGATCCGGTGACTTGGGGACAAATCTGGCTCCATTTTGCGCATCGCATGGGGGCGCTGGTGGTGACCATTTTATTGCTGAGTCTGATTGCGCATGTGATTTATCATAATCGCCGCGATGGCAAGCTATTGCGGCCGGCAATTTTGCTCCTGTTTTTGCTGGCGACCCAGATCACGCTGGGGATTTTGACAGTTTTATGGCGCAAACCAGCAGATATTGCCACTGCCCATGTTGCCGGGGGGGCATTGATTTTAATGGTTACTTTCCTGCTGGCGGTGCGGGCTAGACATCTGTATTCTTTATCGCCTGTCCAAACCAGCGCGGATGAGATTCCCGCTGAAGATTTGAAAGCGCTACCGGTATGAGTTCTTCACCATCAGTCGAATTGGTTGGATCAATCGCCGAGGTGCCCTCGCATGCTGCGGATTTGTATGAGCTGACCAAGCCGCGCATGAACATGCTCGTGGTGATCACCACGATGGTGGGGGCATACATGGGCAGCCGCGAGGCCGTGCCATGGCTCACAGTGCTCAATGTCTGCATCGGCACCGCATTGACCGCCAGTAGCGCCGGAACACTGAATCAATTTCTCGAGCGCGGGTACGATACACTGATGCTGCGGACGCGCAACCGTCCGCTGCCAGCTGGCCGTATCAATCTGCTCGAAGCGTTGCTGTTCGGCGTGGGGTTAGGCGTTGCGGGGTTGGTGTACCTGGCGCTGTTCGTCAATCTGCTCACATTTTTTATCGCGGCGATCACTCTGCTGAGTTATTTGTTGGTTTACACGCCTCTGAAGCGCGTCTCTTCATTAAATACCTTGGTCGGCGGCATTCCCGGAGCGTTGCCAGCGGTCATGGGTTTTACCGCCGTGCAGAATCATCTTTCTATCCAGGCGTGGCTGGTGTTTTTGATCATGTTTGTCTGGCAGATGCCGCACTTTCTGGCGATCGCCACGATGTACAAAGATGATTACGAGCGCGGCGGATTCAAGATGCTCCCCGGCGTCGATCCGCAACTCAGCGGCCAGCAAATGTTGCTCTATACGATGGCGCTCATCCCCATCTCGATTGCCCCATGCATTGTGCGAATGTCCGGGCTAGTCTATTTTGTTGCTGCACTGGTGATGGGCTTGGCATTTCTGTATTACGCCATTCCGGTCGCCCGCACCGGCAGCCGCACCGAAGCTCGGCGGTTGTTCTTCGCTTCGATCATCTATCTGCCGATTCTTTTCTCGATTCTCATGATCGATAAGATTTAAAGCCCTTCCATGCGACGCCTGCGAATCTTTTTGGTCCTGGGAATTTCGCTGCTCGGTTGTGACAAAGCGACTAAACCCGAAACAGTTCAAACTGTATCCCCTGGCACTGCGACTATCCGCGGCGTGGTGAACTTCGTCGGTACCCCGCCGGTGATGAATGATATTCCCAACGCGGTCTGCGGCGCGACGCAGCAGAATATCCCGCAGGAATCGATTCTGGTTGGTCCTCATGGGGGCTTACGAAATTGCCTGGTGTTTCTCAAGGATGTTTCGTCGCTGGCAGATACTTCATCGAAAGACGTTTTATTGGATCAGGTCAATTGCCGTTACGTGCCGCACGTCCTTGGCGTGATGGTCGGCCAAAATCTCGCGATCAAATCGGAAGATGCCACGCCGCACAATGTGCATTTGCAGACGGCGGTGAATCCACCCGCCAATTTCGCGATGGTGCAACCCGGGCAACAGACGATCACACATTTTGATTATCCGGAGATTTTCAAAGTCACCTGCGATGTGCATCCCTGGATGGCTGCGTGGGTCGGCGTGTTCTCCAGCCCCTATTTCGCGGTGACCGATGCAAACGGCCAATTTGAAATCCAGCATGTTCCCGCCGGCACATACATCCTGGAAGTCTGGCAGGAGCGCCTGGGGATCAGACAGCAATCGATCCACATTTCGGATCACGAAACTCTCCAGCAGAATTTTTCCTACGCGCCTTCCGCTGATGCGGCAGGGGGATAAACTGAGAAAGCAATGCAGAACAGGAGTCAGTAGCAAGAAGAATTTCCATGGCCAACTTCTGGCTTCTTCTGAATTTCATTCTGCATTCCTATGAACCTCAGCACCCTTGAATCCTCTGCCGTTCCCCGCACCTCGCCTGGCCGAGTCGGCATTTGGCTTTTTCTCGCTTCCGAGATCATGTTCTTCATGGGACTTCTGGGCAGTTATGTATTGTTCCGCGCTGCCGACCCACATTTGTTTGCTACCCAAAGTGCGATCATGAATAAGTGGGCAGGGGGAATCAACACTCTGGTGCTGCTGACCTCTTCATTCTTCATCGCCATGGCCGTCGGTGCAGCGGCAGAAAAAAAACGCCGCAAAATGGTGGCGGCTCTGGCCCTCGCAGCGCTATTGGCCGTCGGATTTCTCGGCATCAAAGCCTGGGAATATCGCGATAAGCTCACCCATTACACGCTGGTCGCCCGCAATCCTGACGGTCATATCTTTGTTTATGACGGCCATGTCCATTGGTTGGATGACAAAGCCGAAATCACCGGCTTTGCCGCGCCCATGCCGCCGGATCAAAGCTGGGACATTCACCTCGTTACTCCCGCCGAGGTGCAGGCCAGCGGCGATGGGACCGAAAAAACTTTTACCCTCCCCGCCAACGCGATTCTGGAGCAGATCAACGACGGCCCCTGGAAAAATATGTTCTTCGCCTGCTATTTCACACTAACCATGGTTCATGCAGTGCATCTAATAGGGGGAATCATCGCGGCGCTGGCGCTATTGATCCTGGCCACGCGCGGCAAGATCAAGCCGGCAGCGATGGAATACGTCGGTATCTATTGGCATTTCGTCGATGTCATTTGGCTATTCTTGTTCCTGCTCTTGTATCTAACTTAGAAATAATATGAAAAAGCATCCGATTCTTTTTCTCAGCGTAATCGTCGCGGGATGCGTGGCACAGGAAACCTCGCGAAGTGCACCGATTAGCGCCGAGTTGCACGATGCAGCCGAAGCGCAATTGGATCAAGCCGAGCAAGCGCAAGATCCCATTTTGCGTGCTCACGCCATCGAAGCCCGGCAGGATGTGAACGATCCCGCGGCCCAGCGAGCAGTGATGAAGGGGCTGGATGATCCGACGCCGGTAGTGCGTTTCAGCGCCACCATGGCCGCCGGGCGACTGCGCATCGCCGCGGCGCTGCCGTTTCTTAAACGCATGGTGAAAGAGGATCCCAGCCAGGATGTGCAGGTCGCTGCGATTTTTGCTTTATACGAGCTGGGTGACAAGCAACCCGCCCACGCTTTGGAAAAGCTCGCCTTCGATAATAATCCCGAAGTCCGCAGCAATACGGCGCTCGTGATCGGATTGATGGGCAATGCCACCGGCCTGCGGGTGCTGCATGCCATGGCTGGCGATGTGGATTGGACGGTTCGCCAGCAAGTGGCTGATTCGCGCTGGCTCCTCGGCGATACCGATGGCCTTTCCGACCTGGTCACCGGCACGGTCAGCAAATTCCCCGATGAGCAGATCGAATCCATCCGCGGTTTGGCTGCTCCGCATGACGCGCGCGTGGCGGAGCATGTGCGCAAAGGTTTGAGCTCGCAATATCCGGAGGTGGCTATGGTGGCCGCCCGGGCCCTGGGGGAATTAGGTTCGGATGAAGGATATGCAATCGCTGCGAAGGGAGCAAAAAGCGCTGATCCGCGCCAGCGTGCCTTGGCTGCATTCGCCTTAGGTGCAATTGGCAAGCATCACACGCCGGCTCTGCTGGGACAATTAATCAAAGACCCGGACCAGAATGTGCGTATCGCCGCCGCGACAGCGATTTTGGAATTGAAGTAAAGTAGCCGGCGGTCAACGACCGCCGGAATTTGTGGACTTCCGGGACTCGTTGAGTCCCCGGCTATTGTTAATATCTAAATCGATGCGGTCGTATGCGAAATAACGACACGCCTTTTTTAAAACGGTGGCTCGCCGCCGCTTTTCCACCAGTCGGAAGAATCGTCTTTTTCGTCGCGATCTTCCTCTTCCATCTTCGTGCCGCCGCCGGTTTCTTCGGAGGTGTCCACTTCGCCGCCGCGCACTGAGGCAGCCAAGGATGCTGCGAATACCGGAGCGATGGCCCGCAAAACTATCTCATCTTCCGCGCTGAACGGCTTCTCTGCCGGGCGGAAAAGAATGATCGCCGCGAGCGGTTCCCCCAGATATGGCGCACTAACGCTGAGAATTTCCTGCCCCGCTAGTTGTTGGCTCTCATCGGCCGTGAGCGAATCGGCCGCATCTTCGGGAAGCAGGTGCACCAGGCCATTACGCATAGTCAGCGGCACCAATCCCTTGTTCATCGCATCTGCCAGTGCCGGCTCGCCGGGGATCGTATATTTCATATACGCCCCCAGATGAAATTCATTGTTCTCACTCGCCAGCCAGATCGCGACGTTGCAATATCCCAATTGCCTTAGCAGCCAATCCATGCTGTGGCAAAGCAACTGTTCCAAATCGCCGGCGCTATCCAGATATTTGCGGAAATCTTCGACGGTGCGAACCGAATCCAATTGCTTGGCGAGTTCGCCATACGCGCCGATCAGATCGTTGCAGAGCAGGTCGACTTTCTTGCTCACAGTCTTCCGTGATTGATTTAAGCGGTGCACCGCTCTGCGAAGGCGATCCATGCGTTTTTCGTTTTTGACCAGTTGCTCATTTTTCGCCAGCGCCCTGCGCACGCGCTCCGCCAGATGTGTTGCAGAAAAAGGCTTGGGAACAAAATCAATCGCCCCGGTTCGCATGGCCGAGATCGCACGGTCCATGCTCGGTGCGCCGGTGATCACGATCGCCGTCGCCGCCGGCTGCCGTTTCTGTAAATCCGCAATCAGTGACATCCCATCGCCATCCGGCAAATGAATATCCGCCAGGAGCACATCCACCGCCTCCGCTTCCAGAATCGCCCGGGCCTCCTTCAGATCTTTGGCTTGCAGTACCCGGCAATTAATCTGTGGGGCAACCAGGTCTCCAACCACCTCGCGCAGCGTAGGCTCGTCATCCACTACGAGCACGTTGGGCAGTTTTTCTTGCGGTACGGTTGGTGACATCGTCTCGCCCTTCCTTGAACCAAAAGGCTTTTTAGACCATCCATGGCCCCAACCAATTGTGGCCAACTAATAAAATATCGGCTTGTATGCTCTCGCAATTATTTTTTTTCTTTAACCTAAGGTTATCCGACAAACGCTTTTCCAATCGTCCGCGTTAACTCTTATCAGGCGAAGCGGAAATTGCGCCTCGGTTTGGGTACAATTCCCGGCTACATAACTGAACGGCCGTGCTCAGTCCGCCGTATTGGTTTTCCGTAGGGTGGGCATCGCCCACCAAAAAAATGGTGAGCAATGTCCACCCTGCAATGAATTGCACCCGGGATTTTGTTAGAGGATAAAGATGTTGTCACGTAGAAATGTTCGTCGTGTTTGCCAGGTTGCTGTCGAATCCATCGAGAGCCGTATTCTTTTTTCTGCCAGCCTGACCACGCTGGCGAATTTTGGTACCTATGATGTTGCCCAAGGCGGCGTCGTGGTTGATAGCCGCGGCGATATTTTCGGCACCACCATGGCGACCAGCAGCACCTATGGCTCGCTCTGGGAAATCCCCGCCGGCGAGAACACCATCCAATATCTCGTCAATTTCACAGGAAATAACGGCTCCGATCCCGGCAGCTTTCTAACCATCGATTCCACCGGCGATGTCTTCGGCACGACTGCCGGCGGCGGCGCCTACGGCGATGGCGAAGTCTGGGAACTCCCCGCCAGTTCCACCAATATCACTCGCCTTGCCTCCTATAACGGTATTGATGGTCCCTCCTTGGGCAACGGCTTGGATCGCGACCTCAGCGGGAATATCTATGTCATCGCCGAAGGCGGCTCCAGCACTGGCGGAGCGATTCTGGAGTTGCCATCAGGTTCCAGTTCTTTCACCGTCCTGGGCACTTTCGCCAGTGGCAGCGATCCAATTGGCCGCCCCGTGATCGATCTGGCTGGAAATATTTATGCCACCACTGCCGAGGGCGGCACCAACGGCGTGGGCGCAATCGACGAACTCACCGCCGATCGCCAATCGTTCAACACTCTGGTTTCTTTCAACGCCAATGATTCGACTCCTCAGGGCGACCTGTTGATCGATTCCGCTGGCGATGTCTTCGGCACCACCGTGAACACCAACCAGAATGTCACCGTCAGCACCGCGTTCGAAATCCCCGGCGACAGCACCATCATCAACACGCTCGCCAATGAAACCAGCACCACCGGCTCCTACATCGAGCCAGGTCTGGTGCGCGATTCCAGCGGAAATATTTTTGGTTCCACCACCGGTGCCTACGGCCAGCAATCCACCGTCTTTGAAGTCCCCATCAGTGGCAACGCCTATGGCCAATCGCAGACGCTCGTCTCCATCCCCGAATACGACAACAGCGGTGTTAACACTAACGCCGCTACTGGTTTCCTCTTCGTAGACAGCGAAGGAAATCTCTACGGCACCACGCAGTCCACCTCGAATAACAACAACGATACCGTCTTCGAAATCGCCGGCGCCGGAGCCGCTGAGGTAGGCAGCCAACTGGTCATCACTCAGCAACCTACACAAACCATCGTCCAAAACGAAATCACCCCCGCGATCACCGCCGATGTCCTCGATTCCAACGATAATCTGGTGGCGGATGACACTTCCCCGATCTCTGTCCGCATCGCCACTGGTCCCAACGGCGCATTCCTCGGCGGCTCGCTCAGTGTTGATGCTGTCGATGGCGTCGCGACCTTCTCCAATCTGAATCTCAACACCACCGGCTCCTACACCCTGACCTTCAGCGGCCCGAATCTCAGCAGCGCCACCTCCAGCAATTTCCGCATTATCCCCTCACCGCTCGATGGTTCACACCTGGTCTTTACGCTGCCTCCGGCAGTTTCCACGACCGCAGGCGTGAAATTGCAGGAATTCATCGTGACTGCCGAGCAACCCTCCGATGCCGTCTCCACCAAGACCAAAGGCACGGTTACTCTCACGATTAACGATGGCCCTACCGGCGGGAAAATCATGGGCAGCAAAACTGCCCCACTGCAAAAAGGCGTCGCAATCTTCAAGAAGGTTTCATTTAATGTGGCAGGCACTTATACGCTCGAAGCTACCGATATCGCTTCCACCGCCGCCACGCCCGTCGAGTTCAATATCGTTGCCACCACGCCCAAGAAAATGGTTTTCGCCACACAACCCGCTGCCAAAATCGCCGCACAAACGCCATTCCAGGTTTCAGTGGAATTGAAAGATAAATATGGCAACATCGCCACCGACGATGAATCCAGCATCACCATCGCGCTCTCCAGCAAAAACGCAGTATTCCAGGGAAACACGATCGGCGATGTCGTCGATGGCATCGCCACCTTTGACGATTTAACCATTCTCGACCCCGGCCATTACACCCTCGAAGCCACCGATGCCTCCGAAAGGCTCAAGGCCACTTCCAAGGGATTCAAGATCACCTCATGATGCCAGACGAACCAATGTTCGAATAACCAATAATTCAAAATTGCGCATTATTTAGCGGCGCGTCCAAAGGACCGCGCTGAACAGCGCACCCCAACGCGGTGCTCCGCACCGCCGCTAAATATTACAAAGCATTTGTTCGAGAATTTCGCATATCCCCGCGTCATTTCACTTCCGGAATATCCGCCGCCGTCGTGGCCAGCTGTCCGCTCTTCACGCGCTCATATTCCTCTTTCACCCACGGAATCTTGTCCTTATTCCGCTCCATCCATAGCGGCAGCGGCGTGCGGAGATTCTGCTTATCCAGCTCCGCAAATTCCACCACCACTTCGCCCCGGCTATACCCGGACAAATCATGCAGCTTACCCATATGAATGCAGTCCGTCGGGCAAGGCTCCGTGCATAGCGCGCAAAACAGACACTTGGAATAATCAATCGCAAAGCGAATCAATTCTCCATTCTTCGGATCACCCGCATTCACCTTGCCGGTGGCTTTATCAATTCGCCTCGGCCCCGATTTATCGATGTAAATGCAATCCACCGGACACGCCTTGGCGCACAGATCACATGCGATGCACTTGTCCGCTTCAAATTCATGAATCCCCCGATAGCGCGGTGCGAATGAAAGCTTCTGCTCCGGATACTGAACCGTTACCGTTTTCTGAAAGCAATATTTGAGCGTGATCTTCATCCCGACCAGCGATGAGTACACCGTGTCATAAATATTCTGAAAATATTCCCGCACGCTCATGAGAAGGGATTATATGCGCTCTGCGCGATTATTCCCGCATTCCCCGTTTAGCCCCGACTCTTGGGCCGGGAACCGAGCACCCAGAACAATTTCACGGCAGCGCCTTTCCCCCCTGATCCACCGTCTCCTTGGTAAACAATCGTGACCCCAGCGTGATATTCTTGGGCACCTTTTCCCCATGCAGAATCTTCTCCGCAATATCAATCGCCTCCGCTCCGCCAGTCGGATATTGGAACGTGGCATCCAGAATTCCTTGCTTCACATATTGCACGCCCTCCTGCGGCAGCGCGTCGATACCGACAAACTTCATCTGTTTCTCCCGTCCTGCTGCCTGCGCTGATAGATACGCTCCATGCGCCCCGTCATCATTGTGGGCAAAAACCAGATCGATATTCGGGAACCGCGACAAAGCCGAATCCATTTCCTTGCGTGCATCCGGCTCCAGCCAATGCATATCCGCCCGGAAAATAATCTTGATATCCGATCCCGCAATTCCGTCCATGAACCCCTCGTGCCGTTCCTGCCCCGGCGTGGAGGTCATCAATCCTTCCAGTTCCACAACATTCCCTTTGCCGCCCAATGTGCTCTTGATCCACTCGCCCGCGGCCTTGCCAATCCTTTTATTATCCGCCCCGATAAAGCAGGTATATTTATCCCCATTCACCTTGCGATCCAGCACGATCACGGGAATCCCCGCGTCGTAGGCCGCCGCCACCGGATCAGTCAGCGGCGTCGCTTCCTTGGGCGAAATGATCAGCAGGTTCACCCCCTGGCTCACAAACTCCTCCACCTGCGATCGCTGCGTCAAACTATCATTCTGCGCATCTTTAAAAATGATTTTGAGATTCGGCTGTTTATCCGCAGCTGCTTTGATATCCGCATCCATCTGCACGCGCCACGGCTCGCCGAGGTTGGATTGCGACATACCGATAGTAAAAGTCTTTTCCGCTGGCGCTGTGGATGCCGCCGTCGGCGCACTACTATTACTCGCATTCGTCTGATTCTGCTCCTGCTGTTTGTCGCATCCGCTCGACAGTATTAAAGCGGTTCCCATCGCTAATGTTGCCAAAATAGATTTCATATTAACCCTTCTAGTCTGCACTGTTCCGTAGCATGGGCGTCTCGCCCATGTTTTTCTTCCATTTCATGGGCGAGACGCCCATGCTACCGCGCATCAAATATTGCATGAGATTAAATCCTCACGCTTTCCTTCGTCCCTGCGCCAGTACCGCCATCACGATGATCACACCCGTAAGCATCATTCGCGCCGGCTCCGGCACCGCGTTAATGGAAAGAATCTTATCCAGATAGCCAATCGTCAACATGCCGAGGATGGTCAAACCCATTCCGCCTTTCCCGCCCATCAGGCTCGTGCCGCCCACCACCACAATCGCAATCGCGGTGAGTTCATATCCCAGTCCTGCATCCGGATCGCCTTGTTGCAACTGCGCCGCTTCACAAATGCCCGCCAAACCCGTGAGCAAACCCGCAGCCGCGTAGCTGAAAAGTTTTACGCTCTTCACTTTCACGCCTGCCAATCGCGCCGCCTCCTCATTCCCCCCAATCGCATACAGCTCGCGTCCCCAGCGGTGCCCAGCCAAAAAAATCCAGCACACAATCGCGCACACCACGAAAATAATCGTGACTGTCGACAAATTCCCACCCAGCACGCGCGAATCAATTGCATGAAAAATCCCAGGCAATGGTAAATCATGAAACGACCCGTCCGGTGCCTGAATCGTCGTCGAAATCTTCATCTCCCCCGACACCATTTTCCCCAGGCCGCGCGCAAAGACCATCATCGCCAGCGTCGCGATGAATGGTTGAATATCAAAAAACGTGACGAGAATTCCTGAGATAATCCCGCAAGCCGTCCCCGCCCCCAGCGCCAGCGGAATCGATAAATACGCTGGCCAACCCCAATGAATGCTCGAAATCGCAAACACCACGCCAGTAAACGCGAGCACCGATCCCACGGACAAATCAATCCCGCCGCCGATGATTACCAGCGTCATTCCGCAGGCAAGAATTCCGTAAACGCTCGATTCGCGCAGCGTATCTCGATGTGTGCCAATGCGAAAAAAGGTATGGTCCGCATTGAAGATCGCCCCGATAGCCAGCACAAAAACCAGCGCGAGCAGCGCCCGGCTATCCGGCGTCCACAAATAGCGCAGCGGTGATCGCCGCGAAGTTCCAGGTTGCTCAATCGGTTTTCCCTGCCGACCCGCTTCTTCCATCATTTCCCTTTTACGGATGGTAATCAGAATTGATTATTTCTCAAAATACCGCGCGGGGCTATGCACCGCCGCTAACTACCCTATGCAATAATTAGCGGCGGTGCGCAGCACCGCGTTATGCCAATATCTAAAAATCAAAAGATCGCGCCGGCGCTGCGATCCAACAAATCCATCATCGAAGCTGATTCCCCAAATTTCGCCCGCACTTCGAATGGACGCACGGTATCCACGTGTTGCTCGAGCTTGCTCTTGGCGCCAAAAACTTTCTCCAGCACATTCTGAATCACCGGCTCCAACTGCTTCAGCGTGCCCGGTTCATTCGGCGCTTCGAGCTTATCCAAAATCTTGAGTTCCAATTCATCCGTTTTGAACTTCGCGCCTAGCTCCGCTTCGCTTTCCAGTTTCGAGCACGCCTCAATTGTTGCTGCCAATACTCGGCTCAATCGCTCGCCGAATTCGCCTTCCATGGGCCGCTTCCGCTGATAAATCAGCCCTGGCCTTCCATCCGTATCGTCGTAACTGATATTCGCCTCATGCCCCACCAGCACCAGCCGCGGCCCATCGCTCACATGTTCATATCTCGCCACGTCAATCAGCAAGTGCCCACTGATGCCCTGCTCCTGAATCCACCGATGCCAGATAGGGATCAACTTCTCCAGATCAATCGGAGCGGCGAGAAAAAACTTAATTGCAATTCGATACGGATTCATCGTCTTGTATTTCCCTTGTCCCTTGCCGCCCTGTCCCTCGTCCCTGCTTTTTATATTCCCGCCGCTTCCACGGCTGCCTGCTGCTGCACGCGCGCGTGGCACGCATGGGCCGCATCGATAAACAAATTCGCCTCATCCACCATCCGATGCGCCCAATCCTGGTTCACATGAGTCGGCGGATTCTCGAACCGGTTGATCAGATAATGCGCAAATTGCGCCGCGTGATATTTATCCCAGAATAATTTGGGCTCGACAAAGCGATTCTTGAATTCCTCGACAATCGCCGCCGGCGAATCGCTGATATCGCGAAACTGCATTTTCACGAGCGTCTTGGCAGCGCCGAGCATGGCTTGATACGCCAATCGGTCCGCCTCGCCAAAATCGCCCGCGTCGAATTTCAACTGCGCTTCAAACGCCTCGCTCTCGGCCGCGGTAAATCCGAACTGCGCCAAGGTAACGATTTCGCCGGCGCATTCTCCCTCTGCCATGTCGCCAATGGTGAACTCGCGCGGATCGCCCCAATCGGTGTAGAAATTAGGATCGACTCCGTGGCTGGGCACGTGCGCCAAATCCTCGACCATTTCCTTGAGCGCCTTTTTCCCCACGCGCTTGCAAAAGGCATGGAATGTTTCGCCAGCCTGCCGATCCTGTAAATACCGGCCGGTCACGCGATCGACCACGGTGGGAATCGCTTTGCTGGGGATCGAGCCGATGGCTTGGCCGTAGCTACCGCCGTTCTCCATCCACATCCCGCCGATCATTACCTGAAAGTGCGGCACTCCATATCCACCGACGTTGCGCGAATTGCCATAAAACCCGAGGTCAGCCACGTGATGCTGTCCGCAGGAATTAAAGCAGCCGCTGATTTTGATGCGCAGATGGCGGATGGCTGGATCGAGCTCGCGCGCCTTGCGTCCGAGCCGATTGCGCAATTCCGCTGCCAAGCCGCGCGAAGAAGCGATGCCCAGCTTGCATGTATCCGTTCCCGGGCACGCCGCGACATCCACAATCGTCCCCGCTCCGGGTTGCCCCAAGCCGATTTTTTTGAGCTCTGTATAAAGCGCCGGCAGATCATTTTCGCTCACCCAGCGCAGCACGATATTCTGCTCCACGGTGGTGCGAACATTCCCGCCGGCGAATCGATCGGCAATCACCGCGAGTTTCCGCATCTGCTCGCTGGTCAAATCCCCCAACGGCAGCGTCACGGTCACGAGCGCGTAGCCATTTTGTTTCTGCTTATAACCATTGGTGCTGAACCACTCATCAAACCCCTCGGGCTTGGGCTGGCCATTCAAATGCGTGGGCGGCATTACCGGCTCTTCGTGATGCTTCTCAGCATCGCGCCCAAACTCCGCGTGGCGTGGATCAAAAGGCACCGACTTCAATTCCTCCATCACCACGCGCTTGAATTCCTCAATACCCAGTTTCTGCACGACGAATTTCAGGCGCGCCTTTTGGCGATTCTTCTTCTCACCCAGCCGGGCAAATACACGCGCAATCGCCTGACCCAGCGGCAGCACCTGCTCCATCGGCACATCCTGCACGAGTGGCTTGGCCTGGAACGGCACCGCGCCGAGCCCGCCGCCGACAAAAACATCGAACGTGCGAATCTCTTTGCCATCCACAATTTTTTTATTGGCGATCAATCCCAGATCATGAATCGAAACCAATCCGCACGCCTCATGCCGGCAGCCAGAGAGCGCGATCTTGAATTTGCGCCCAAAATCCAGCGTATCCGGATGCCCCAGGAAAAAAGCCATCACCTGCTTGCTATAGGGCGTCACATCGAATGCTTCGGTATGGCAAACGCCAGCCAGCGGGCAGGCCGTCACATTCCGCACCGAATTGCCGCACGCCTCGCGCGTGGTGATTCCCACATTCGCCAGGCGCCGCATCAGGTCCGGCGTGTCTTCGATGTGCACGTAATGCAATTGCACATCCTGCCGAGTGGTGATGTGCAGAATCCCGTCGGAATATTCATCCGCGAGCATGGCCAGCCGATTCATCTGTTCCGGATTCAATCCCCCGCCTGGAATCTTAATTCTTTGCATCCCTGGCGCATCCCACTCGGTCTCAACGCCCTTGGTCAATCCCTTCTTTGGAAAATTCAAATCCTGCGTGCGCTTGCCATCATGGCGATGGCCGTTGTCATACCGCTGCCCATACGCCCCGCGCCGCAGGCGAAGCTCGGCAAACACCTTCTCCTCAATCTTCCCCGCCTTGCGCAACAGCATCTGCGCCTCAAAATGATCAATCTCCGCCTCCCACGCCGGCGGCATATCCCCGGATAGCTTTTCTTTCCACGTCAAACTCATCACTTCTCCAAAAAATTCGAGTCGTGGATATTAGGACAATTTCCAAAATAGTTCAATTAAAATATTCCTATTCTCCCACTAAACAACTAGGAGAAATTCGCTATTTTTGTTGCAAGCTCATGGATTTGTGGTAGATATTTTAAGAGGAAAGGTTTTCCTATCTTTGCGAGTTTAAAGCAAGGCAGATTTGCAGATTGCGCTGCTTCTAAAAACTCGCGTTGGTGCATCTTATCAATCGGGAGGAATATGAATCATCGTCAATTGCGCCTTTCGTTATTGGCAGCAACCATTGGATGTGCAACGATTTGCCGATTTGCCGCCGCGGGTGATATCCAAGTGCAAAGCGTGGAATCCCAAGGCAAGACCACAACTTATAAATACGACAGCATCGGCACCGCTTCGACAACCCCCAACGGAAATGTGACCACCTATACCTACGATTCAAATTCCAAAACGGATAATTCGCCCAGCACCTCGACCTATCAGTATCAATACGATGCCCAAGGCACGGTCACTCAAAATTCGAGCGGCCCGACGACTTACTCCTACGACGACCACGACACAGGCCATACCAGCGATATCGACGACACCAATACCAGCGACAATTATTCCGAATCTCAGGGTGGCACGACGCGTTACACTTACGATTACAACACCGATCCGAGCAGCGAGCAGATTTCGCAGGGCGATACAGCCGGCCGAACCACGCAGTATCAATACGACGCCGTTAATGGCGTGACAGGCGTAGATACCACAGATACCGATGCTCCGGGCAACACCACCCGCTACACCTACGATGCCCAGGATCGTGTCATTCAAAACATCGACGACGGCGGCACATCCAGCACGAATACCTATGACCATATTCAGGAAACCGTTGAATTCCTCGACGGCCTTTCCACACAGACGCAATACGATTTCGATGGCGGAATTATTCTCCAATCCGGAGATGCGCAGATCGAAAATCTGGATATCACGCTCTACGACGACGCGTTGCCCAGCACTCCTTTGTTTGATTTCAGTTTCCCAACCTTCACGCGTCCCGGCAGCATTCCGGGAATGTCTCCGACCTCTTCTTCCGGAAATCTACAAGGCTTTTTGCAACCCGGGCATAGCTATACATACACCTATTCTTATGACATAGACCCCGGCGCCAATGGCGGATTCGGCACGGTCGAGAGCGATTTTGATCTGGCCTTATCAGTGCCATTGCCCAGCGCTGGGGTTGGTGGCCTGGTTTTGTTGACGGGCATCGGCCTGCAAAAATGCCGACGCGCTGTCGTTGGTCAGAAAAGAGTCTGATTCCTCCTAACTTTTCTCGACATGCTGCCCGGACCAACGACCATTCTGCTTGTCCGGATTTCTGTTCATGGTCCATCCTGAAAAAGGATGCGCCCGTATATCAACCGTTGCCGTGGAATATCCCTGATTGAAGTGCTGGTTGTCGTGGCGATTATCGCCATTGTCATGTCGATGCTGCTTACCGTGCTGGGAAAGGTCTATCACATCATCGACGCTTGGCGGCATCGATCATTACGCCGTCGCTTCTGCCACCGCATTATAAAACACCCGGCGGAAGTGGATGATTTTGTTGTTTTCCGAAGTGGGAAACACTCGATTAGCCAAAAGAATTCCGTAGACCCTGGATGAGAAATCCGCCCAGACGCTGGTGCCGGTATAGCCGGTGTGACCGAAGGAGCGATCGGAAAACGCTGACGCAAAACTCGAATAAGGTCCATGCGGCGTATCCCAGCCAAGGCCGCGCGAGCCGTGGTCGTTCTGCCGATGCGTCCAGGTGCGAATGGTTTCGGCTTTAATGATTTGTTTGCCGTTGGCTTTGCCTTCATCGAGCATCATCTGCATGTATTTACAGATATCGGGACAACTCGAGAAAACGCCGGCGTTGCCGGACACGCCATTGAGAACCTCCGCGCTCGGATCATGCACTTCGCCTTGAATATAGAGATGCGCATCCGGATGACAGTTGCGCAACGGCGGGAAATTCTCGTGGCGCTCGGCGCGCAGACCCCGCCGCCAATCGTCGACCGTTTCCGTTGGGGCGCAACGTCCGCGCAATCCCGGAGGCACGCGATACATCGAATCATTCATCCCAATCGGCTCAAACACTTCGCTCTTAACGAATTCATCCAAACCTCGCCCGCAGATCTTTTCGACCATCTTTCCCAGCGTGATGAAGTTCAGATCGGAATAGACCGTTTTCGTGCCAGTAGGATAAATCAGCTTGGAGGAATAAAGCCCCTGCATGAAGCTCTCCGCCGTGGTGTGACTCTCCACATGCGGCAGGTCCGCTTCCAATCCCGAATCGTGCAGCAATAGGTTGCGCGGCGTGACTTTATCTTTGCCGTTCTGTCCAAATTCCGGCAGCACTTTGGCCACCGGCTCATCGAGCTTCAGCTCTCCCCGATCAAAAAGAATCATTACTGCTGGCGTGCAACCCATGACTTTAGAGCAAGAGGCCATGTCCCACATCGTGTTGTTATTATCCGTCGGCGAATCCGGGCAATACATGTAATGTCCCTGAGCGGTGATATGCACGACCTTGCCATCTTTTCCAATTGCGTAGGTTGCCCCGGGAAATACGGCGTCGGTGATTGCTTGGGTAATGGCCGCGTCAATTTTCGAAAAATCGCTCATGGGAGCATTGTACCTTTGCTAGCCACTGAAGCAGCTAGCCCGCAGGATTTTTGTTTACATCTTAATGTTTGGCTGGTTGATAATTTCCCGGCACAGCGCGCAGGGAGATTGCCAGCCGATTCCATGCATTGATCAGGCCAATCGCAATGGTCAGATCAGTCAGTTCCTTTTCTGAAAATGCTTTGCGCACCTCGTCGTAGACCGCGTCTTCTACATGCCCTTCGCGTATCAGCGTCACGGCTTCAGTCCATGCCAGAGCGGCGCGCTCGCGATCCGTGTAATAGGGTGACTCTCGCCAGGCATCTAATCCATACATCCGCTGCTCGGTTTCACCACCGGCGCGCAAATCTTTCCAGTGCATATCAATGCAAAATGCACATCCATTGATTTGCGAAGCGCGCAGCTTGATCAAATGCAGCAACATTTTCTCGATGCTGGATTGAGCCAGATATTGCTCGACGCACGCTAAGGCCTTGTACCCGTTCGGCGAAGCCGTAAATGGATTGATCCGTGCCTGCATAAAGCTCCTTGATTGAATTTATCGCAACTTATCCGCAGTAATATACGCCACCAATTGCCTTTGTTCTGATTGCCCCGATTCCACAATCGGCCGAAGCGTGCGCTCGAACATTTCCGCTTCGCTGGGCGAAAAAGATTTCTGCAATACTTCCCGCAGCGTCGGCGCCGCCGGATGATTCGCGACATTCAGATACGCCTCCCACGTAATCGGCACGGCCGGCTTAAGATCCATATGCAGCTCTAAATGCAGGTTCATAAACCCCGCATCGCGTGCGAAACGAAATAAATCTCGCTCATTGTAATTCGTCAGTGACGAACTAATCGTCTGCTCCGGCGTCGCAGGAAATTGGCTGGATTTATAACGATGCACCAGGCGCAAAAAATCAATCTGCGGATGATTCGGCTCCGTCTGAATTAATTTGGTGAGCCCGCACACATCCATCGCCTCATCCTGATAGATCGGCTCCGCCAGCGAAATCCTTCCCCCGGGCTTGAGAACGCGATGAAATTCCCGAAACGCCCTGGCTTTATCCTGCACATACGCCAGCACCGCTCGCGTGGCGACGACATCGGCGATTCCGCTTTCGATCTGCGAAAGATCATCCGCCGATCCCTGCACAAACGTGCATTGGCTGCGCACGCCGCGCTCAATGGCCAGTTGTTCCGTATGCGCCAGCAGCGCGTGCGAAATATCGGTAAGGATCACTCGCAGCGATGGTCCGATGCGCGCAATCGCTCCGAATGCAATCAGTCCATCCCCCGTGCCCACATCAATCAGCGTGGAGCCAGGCGCAAGCCTCGCCCCATCCAGCACGCGCTCGCGATATTGCTCTACGACATTGAGCAGCCGCTGCTGATAAGCCGTATCGTGCCCATGTCGCCGGCCCAATAGCCAGTTGGACCAGTCGTCATTTTTAATCGAAGTTGATGCGGGCACGTCATCCATGAGCGTCACCGTTTGATTAAACAGCTTTCGTTTAGCCCCGGCCCTTGGGCCTGGTGTAGCAACAATTCATTTTCCCGGTTCGAGATATCCTCGCTCCAGCGATATTTCCAGCACCTGACGCACATATTCGCCAAGGGAGCGCGCCGCCGCTCCCACAGGCTCCATGCGTTTTTCCACCTGCTGAACGGTTATCCCATTTCCCTTCCACGATGCACCTTCGCCGTGAAAATTATTGATCAGCGGTTGCAGACGATCCATCGCGTTGGCAAATTTCGCCTCCGGCGTCTTGGCTGCCTCGAACTCTTCCCACAATGCTCGAAACTCCGTCGCCTGATCCGACGGCAGCAATCCAAAAATCCGCTTCGCCCCCGCCTGTTCACGCTGCGCCTTATCCGCATGAGCCGATGCGTCATAGCAATACGTATCCCCCGCATCAATCTCCACGACATCATGCACCAGCAGCATCTTCATCACTTTGAGCAAATCAACTTTTGCATCCGCATACTCTGCCAGCAGCGGCGCCATCAGGGCAATGTGCCAGGAGTGCTCAGCAGAATTTTCATCGCGCGATCGATCAATCAGCATGGTGCGCCGACAGATCGCTTTGAGCCTGTCGATCTCGACGATGAAGCGAATTTGCTGTTCCAGACGATCCATATTTTCACCAGCGTTTCTTCTGGCTCGCGACTTTCATGGGCAGGCCGAACAAATCAATAAACCCACGTGCCGCCGTCACGTCATACCCTTCCATCGAAAAGCTGGCGAGCTGCGGGTCGTACAAGCTATTCGGACTCTTCGCCCCGATCTGCATCGCCCGGCCTTTGAATAGCCGCACCTTCGCAGTCCCCGTGACGGTTGCATTCGTGTGATCCACAAACGCCTGCATCGCATCGCGCAGCGGATGAAACCATTGCCCGTAATACACCAGCTCTGCATAGCGCAGCGCCACTTGTTGTTTGAAATGCAGCGTGTCGCGCTCGATGCAGATTTGCTCCAGCGCCTTATGCGCCTCATACAAAATCGTCCCGCCCGGCGTTTCATACACACCGCGTGATTTCATCCCCACCAGCCGATTCTCCGCCAGCACCGTCACGCCCACACCATGCTTCCCACCAATCTTATTCAATTCCGCGATCAGCTCATCGCCGGCCATCTCTTTCCCATTCACCGCCACCGGATTCCCCGCTTCAAAATCCACCGACACAATCTCCGCCTTATCCGGAGCTTTCTCCGGCGGCACGGTCATCGTTAAACACGCCTCCCAGTTCGGCTCCGCATCCGGATGCTCGATCTCCGCCCCCTCATGGCTGATGTGCCAGAGGTTCCGATCCTGGCTATAAATCTTCTTCTTGGATTGCACGATCGGAATGCCGTGCTTCTGCGCATATTCCACCGCGCTCTCACGGTCACGCAATTCAAATGTTGTATCCTTCCACGGCGCAATAATTTTCAGCGACGGATCGAGCGCCATATACGTCAATTCAAACCGCACCTGATCATTCCCCTTGCCGGTCGCCCCGTGGCCTACCGCATCTGCATTGGTCTGATGCGCGATTTCAACCTGCTTCGCCGCAATTAAAGGCCGCGCGATCGACGTCCCCAGCAGATAATCCTGCTCATAAATCGCATGCGCCCGCAGCATCGGAAAGCAATACTGCTCCGCAAACTCCTTGCGCAAATCCATCACCACCACTTCGTCTGCCCCCGACTTGCGCGCCTTGTCTTCGATTCCTTCGAGCTCGCTTCCCTGCCCCAGCTCCGCGGCGAACGCCACCAGCTTCACGCCGGGATAGCGCTCCTTGAGCCACGGCAAAATCACCGAAGTATCCAGCCCGCCCGAGTAAGCCAGCACAATTTTCTTGGGTTTATATTCCGACATCTTTCTTCATCCTTCTGTTTGAAACAGAAGCAGTATAAGAATTCCCCGCCATTTGTTTAGCGCACGGCATTGCGTATGCCCAAAAGGCACATAGCCACAATTGCCTCTTGTCAATTTATTGGCGTGCATGCTAACCTTATCAATAACCTTTATTGCAGGAGATTTATGCAGCACATTGAAACCCTGGAATCCCGTCAATTGCTTTCAGCGACCATCCAACATGCCGCCAAAACCAAGCCCACCATTCCCAATATTGCCTTTACCTTTACCGGCACCGGTCACGAAACCAAACCCATTAATGCCATCGGCGATCTCGTGCTGGATGTCACTCTCGAAAGCAGCAAGGGAGTCATCTCGGGCACTTCCACCAACACCACTGCAAATAAGACCGCCGATTTCACCGGCAAAGTCACCGTGAAAGATGCCATCACTTTTAAAGTCCTTGGCACCGATAACAAAACCGTCTTTACCTTCAAGGGAAAGTATTCCCCCACTGCCCACACTATCACCGGCACTTATACTGGTGTTGCCACCAAAACAGTTAAAGCCTCCAAAGGCACCTTCTCATTGGCTGAGGGGACAGATTGATTTTGCTTCGCGGCAGAAGTAGTTGAGCAACTCTTCGTCAGTCCTGCATATACATGCGGGGATTCATTATTGACCGATACTCCCATCTTCAGAAAAAATAATCCGCCCGCTTTCTGCTCCAACCACACTTGCATTGCGTAACTATTTTATAGAGCCAGGCAACCTGGCCCTCCCGGCGTCTTGACGACGAGTTTTTCACAAACGTGGAGGATCTATGAATTCCCTTTACAACGCATTGGTTCGCTCCAAGGGTGCTCGCTTCATCGCCAATAACAATCCCTTCTATGTTCTCTCGGCGATGTGCATGCTTGCTGGCCTTTTCATTCTCAACGATTCACTCCATTACAATCCCATTCCCGCTTCCAAGCTTCTCACTCTCATCGCGACGCTGAATATCTATGAATGGTTCATCATCGGCCTGTCCGTTTTTCTCTTTTATCGCGGCATCCTGCGCGACGGTGCGATGATTCTCCTTATCGAAGTCTTCTTCCTCTCCGACGTCGCCTTTCTCAACAGTGAATTATTCACCACGCGCCATTGGCTCGCCTGGCCGGTCAGCATCCTTTTAATCCTGCTTGCTGGCGCCAAACTGCTCGTCGTCGTGCGAACACTCGATTCGCATCAAAGGAAAGATGCAATCGATTCACGAACCCTTCGAGCCGTTCTGGCCTGTTCGTTTTCTCTGATTCTTCTTCTATTTGTTATTCCGGGTTGGCTTTTTAGCTATGCGAATCATCATGATGGCCAGGTTCCGCCCGCCGTGCTCTATGGCATCTGGTGGATCGTGGGAATTCTCCCTGCTCTGGCGGCCTATCTCCCCGGATCTCGCCGAATTTTCGCGCTGAGCAAACAAGCCCGCATGATGCGCGCCTATATATTGATTCCTTATCTCTCGCTCATCGCGCACATTGGTGTTTCGCACTGGGTTTATAAATCCACTTTCTATTCCGAGGATTTATCACCACTTCTGCTCGGACTCGCTGTTCTGGCTATTCGCGCTAACCTTACGCCCGTTAATCGCCCCCAGCGCATCGGCTGGATGATCGCGCTTCCCGCGCTAGCCATTTTATTATCCATTTCCGAACAGCCGCTCTTCTCTATCCCTTTCGCCGGCGCGGTATGGACTCCAATGCGAATTACTTTCCTCGCCAGCGCCCTGGTCTATGTCGATGGCACGCTGACATTGCAGAAATTGTTCTTCACTATCCCCGCAGCCATCTGCTTCGTCCTATCCTGGCTCGGCTCCTCTCCGCAAGCGATCGCCACGGGCGCTTCGCAATCCGCCAATCAAACCAGCTCACTGCTAGGCAGATTTCTTCCCTCCACGCCCACACAGTGGGGAATCCTTTCGGTGATCAGTTCTTTTGTGCTGCTGGCTATCGGCGCAGCCATCAGCCTGAATAGGCGTGATCACGAGCCAGTTCCCATTCCGCCGCCTCAACCTGAAGACGGAAATAGCCACCATAATATGGTTGATGAATAA
>DASXDR010000168.1:0-6230 GCA_036490535.1 Tepidisphaeraceae bacterium
TGCTAAGTAAGGCAGGCATGAGAGTTGCCATGTTGGAATCGATAACCTGGTTATTTTTATCGAGCACTTCAATATCGATAAACCCAGCCACCTTCTGATCGCCCATGAGGGAATTGGGGCCGGCTACTCCCAGGATCGTGACTTCATTGTTCCAATACCACGCCCGAGCGACAGAAAGCTCAACCGTCTTTGGAGCGGAGGTTTCCGTGTGCAGGTCGCCGCGCTTGGGCGTAGGATCTATGCCGGGGATGTAATCCATTTCGCAGCCCCCTACCAAGCCGGCCAGCACGATCATTCCAACCCAGGACCATGATTTCATAACTCTTTGCTCCATGTGTGTTATCCGAACTTTATATCGGCTAAGGGCCGCTCACAAGTCAGACGATAATTGATTTTTGCCTATCGTCCCGGCGAACTGGCGGGGAACAGCTCGGGCAGATCGTCGAAAGTCCAGACGTCTTCGTGGCGACCGTATCTGGCCTGCAAAAATCCTGGTGCATGTTTGTTGAATTGAATCTCGATGCGTCCAAACGCCTGGCGGACTTCAGCATCATAATCGCCGTCAAAAAGAACATCGCCGTTAGGAGTCATCGCGGTGAGCTGGCCGAAGGCGGGGTTTTCGTGAATTAACTGCATTTGGACTTTGAAGCGCGCAATAGGCACACGGTTTTGAAAATCCGGGCCGAATAAGCCGTAAGCCTGATCAATTTGATTATTCAGCACCGCTTGCCCGAGTTGCGTGACCAGACTGGCGATATCGTGTTGGTCCTGGGCATCGCGGCGATGCTCGGCGGCAATGCGCGTGCCTTCCATGGCAGCAAACAGAACCGCCAGCGCAATCCCGCCCCATGCAAGCATTCTGCCCGTCTGCGTGCCGCCGGAGTGAGCAATCTGCCAGAGAGCGATAATCGCAAAGATTAGAGCAAGAATAGGAATGCCCAACAGAGCCGGGCCAAGCAGTGCCAGACTGGACGCCAAGCCGAGCAGAATCGCAACAACACTGACAACATTGACAGCCACATATTCCTGGCTGCCGACACCAGCCGTGGTGGACATGTGATAGAGCTTGCCCAATGGGTCTGGCTCTGTGGATACAGCGGCGGGAATGTGGGATTCTTTTAATTCGGACATCGTAAAAACCAATTTCAAGTCAGTGAGAAGACTTTTCCGATGCTGCTTAAATCGACTAACCGACTTCTTATTTTACGAAAGTTAACACCCCATGGATAAACGTCAACTCATCGACGAAATTCGCAGCTTCAATCCAACCGCCCAGGCACAGTTTTTGGCCCAGTTTGATGAGCGCGCCTTGGTGCAATATCTGGATCATTTACAAGCCGCGCGGAACAAGGTGATTCGCATTGGCGGGTGGGTAAAGCGACGCGAAGAGACGCCATTACGAAAGGCATCGTAACCTAAAAAACCCACGGCCATGCCGTGGGCTTTCAATTGTGCCAAGTCACACAAAAAAATAACCCACGGATGGTGATCCGCGGGCTTTCTTTGTTTGACAAAGAAAGGAAGATTAACAGGGGCACTGAAGTGTCACCGCCGGGCGGGGAAAATTAGAAGGATAGGCCGCTCCGTTCGTGCTGCTTGATAATTTGCGTGTCACCGATGAAGAAGACCGTGCCGGTAGTGGTATCGGTGAGTTGGAGATGGAATACGTAAACAGTCTGGTCGGTACTGTGGTTCCCAGTGTCGAGTTCGCTAACGGTCCCATGGAGAACAAAATCGGGAAGTTTGGGCGGCGGGGCGTTACCCATGGCTTCCTGGGCGGCGGAGATGTCCTGGCCGCCTTTGTCTTCGCTGAAGAAGTCGACCTTGCCGGAGTTGGTGAAGACTTCCTGGATCGGTTCGACCAAGTACGTCACCAGATTCACTTTCAGGTCAGTGTCGTTTTTAATCCGGCTGATTTTAATCAGGGGGAGTTTGCCGGTGCGTTGCTGGATATCGTTTAAAGCAGTTTGAACACGCGGGGCCAAGAGCATCTGGTTGGTCAGGTTCTTGGCGGCGTTATTGAAGTTCTGGATGTCCAGGTCCATGGTGGTGATAGACTGATTTTCGCTTACTTCCTTGGGATTGGACGCGCAGCCGGTGAGGGTGGCGGCGAGGAGGGCGGCGGAGAGAGCGAAAGAGAGTTTGGTTTGCATGATTGGCTCCTTTGGTTTTTGTGGGCGGCTTAAGCCGCCCTACATAATCTGGAACTCGGCCCAAGGGCCGGGGCTAAACGAACGCAGGGATCAAATGCCACGAGTTTATTGATCGACGCGGAACATTTCCAGACGGCAGTCGGTAACGCTGGAATCCGGAGCGATGCCATCGAGGGTGATGGTCTGTTTGCCGATGATGTTGCGATATTCCCAGGTGGTTAGGGGCGTATGCACTTCCATGCCGTTGGCATTAAACCAGACAAAGCGATATTTGAAATTGCCGTCGGATTTATATTTGTTGTGCACGACAACCTGCACATGCAGCAGGCCATTAACCATTTCCTTATTAGCGGTGCGCACGCGCGCTTCATTTTTTAAAACGCTGTCTCCTTTGATCCAGTTGTAAGAGCCGTCGGCGGAAACATCGACACTGTTAACAGCATGACAGCCAGCGAAAAACACCAGAGTAAGAAGGACGAGCAAGTGAGCCGGCCTCAAGGGTTTAATGTTCATATTGATCCTTAAATTATCCTGATTTTAAAAACGCAAACTTTTGGCTTTCCAAAGCCCACGCATAGCAATCCGTGGATCTATTCTTCAATTCAACTGGAAAACGCGCACCACAGGCGACGCAAATTCACTCGGGCAGCGCACCCAGATGAAAGCAGAATGGCCGGGATTTACGTGCACTGATTGGCCGGGCGGGCCGCCTTCGGGTTGCAAGGAAACATTCCCATCCGCTGGCGTATCGAAGCTTGCTAATTCTACCCACTTAGGAAGAGTACGCCAGGTACGCGTGTCCGCTTCATTCGTCAGCCCCTGGTAAAGCAGCATGGAGACTTGCGTGGCAACGGAAGCTTCCCAGCCGCTATTGGCGGCAGCCTGGTCGGCACCGTAGGTCATCGCCGCTTTCAGCGTGGCACTGATGACCGCACGGGTAATGATCGTCGGCAATTCGTTCTTAAATTCACGCGCGACGATGGAATCCATATCCGCGAGCATTTGCGTTTGATAACTGCCCGAACGGGTACTAGCAGTGAGAGAGCGAACATCAGTACGGATTTTTTTCAATGCCGGGAATGCGACCGTGATCATGTTCGCGCCGCGGATATAAACCGGGATATAAATTTGTACTGCCACGCGTGTCGGCGCCATCCCTGTTTCAAACAACACGTATGTTCGGGCGGGTAACGAACCACCATTGGCAACACGGTCCGCCAAATGCGCATCCGCCACCGCATATTGATTGCTTTGCATCATCCCCGCTGCATTTCGCAGCGCCACCCGGCCCACTTCCCGATCCCCCGCATCATCCGAATAAAGGTAGAACAATCCCTGCAAATATTCCGCATACGGATTGTCATAAACCGCTTTAGGCGAGAGATTCCTTAGCGCGTCCTGATCCTCCGGATCGTTGAAATCAGACAGCAGGCCATTGGTTTGCTGCTGCACATGCGGGTCCGCCTGGGCGCGCTGGGCATCGGCATTATTTTCCTTGGCGGCTTGCTGGCTTTGGCGGAGCTGGTTTGACCAGCGCTCTTCATCCTTACGCTGCGAGTCTGCAATGCGATGAATTTCGATCCGCGCATTATCCTTATCGCCTTGATCCAGATAGTTCAGGGCTTTGTAGACATTGGTCATGATGCGGTCGTAGCCAGTGCCTTCGTAATCGAGGGCTGCCTGATTCAGGAACGCTACCGTGGTCTCTTTGCTGATGCGGGTTTTCGCCTGTTCGTCGTAATAATTAAAGAGCGTGTCCGCATGATCAAACGCCTGCGTGCTCATGGGGATGTAGTTGGCAGAGCGTTCGGTAGCGCCAGCTTCTAACAGCAGCGCAAGCTGATCGCGTTTGTCATCTTTCTCCGCATGAATCACCGCATTGCCCGCTTCAGAAGCGGCGGCGGCATAACTTCCATGTTGATAATCTTCGACGATAGCGCTGATGTGATGGCGATAGTCCACAGCACAACCGTGGATAAATAAAGAGAGGATTCCCAGGGAGATAGCAGAGAGAGAGGCGTAACCCTTCATGAAAAAGCTCCTTCAAAACCCGGCCCAAGGGCCGAGGCCTAACTATTTTATCAATGTGCTGGCGGTGGTGGTGGCGGAGCCAATTTTGGCCGAACAATCTCGCCGCGGTCAATCCCATGGTTTTCGCCGACAATCATGGCCTTGGAAAACTGGGGGAGGATATCAGTGATTTGGATTTCGCCGATTTTCACTTCCTCATGGCCGAGCGAAGCGCCGGTGTCGGGGTCGATCATTTCATTGCCCAGGGCGAAGACTTCCCAGATTTGATTCGGAGCGATCCCACTCCCCTGCCCGCGATTGATGGTGACCTGATTGTCGGTGACCGCAATCACTTTGGCCGGATAGACAATATCAACGACTTTGTTCACCGATTGAATCGAGAGCTGATCGACCGCTTGTTCGAGCAGTGAATCATCCGGAGCACCGTTGGAAAACCCTTGCGTCGGCACTCGGCTGGTGCCGCGATCGGTCAGGCTCACAGGAATATTCACGGCCTGCATCAGAACGCCGGTGGTGGTGTTGTAGATTTTCAGGATCAGGTTGACATTGACGGTGCGAACGTCAACGCGCATGCCCATTCCCTCAATCATCATTCCTGATTTGGCATCTTTAAAATCTGTGATGACTCCTAATACAAGATAATCCAATCCCTTAATCTTGCTGGGCAATTCCTTCAAATCGCTGGGATCGCGGATGATGTCTACAGGAATACGCTGCTCTTTAAGGAGCACTCCTAAATCACTGCGAGCAATAATATCGAATTTGTTGGTCTGCTGAAATGTAACAATCAAGTGCTCGTTGAGCGAATCGATGAGATGGGCCAAGCTAGCGCTTTGCTCCGAACGAGCTGCCAAATCACGCACTGAATTGGTGGACTTGATTTCTCCAATTCCGACCTGCTTTTTTTCCGCGCTCACAGGTGCCGAGGAAAGAAAAAATAAAAGTATTAAACATATTGGCGAGATCAACAATTTGTTCATATTTGCTCCCTAAATCATTCATACCGTATTACGCTCATTTATGGCATAGTGGCTGGTGTAGTATCGGTAGTCGGAGGCGGAGTTGGCGGTATAGGCACAGGAAGAGAAGGAGCGGGGGCCATCTCCGGATTGTTGGTATCAACGCGAATGTGGCTCTGCTCGAAGTATTTTGCCTCCCCTTCCAAGGCTTTGGCTTGTGCATCTTTTAATTCCTGGCCCTGTTTGAGCCCTGCTGCCCAGTCTGACATTTCACGGAAATGTTGACGGCCCTCATCAGTCATTTCAAGTGCGATCGTGAGGACGCCTCCCTCGTGAATATTTACGGTTCCGCTCCAGTCCTTAAACAAATCACGACTGAGTCGCATTTTATGGAGGCCGGGTTTAGCGTGAAGAGGGGCAGATGTATCGCCAATGACAACACCGTCCAATTCCACGGGCACCGCAAGAGCTTCGAGCCGATAATGGCCCGCTTCAAGCACATAATGCCCGCGCTCATCCCGCATCACTTCAGGATAGAACATATCTGCTACGCCACAATGTACTTCAAACGTTACATCGCTGGATTGCTTCTGAGGCTCGGTGATGGCGCCACTGTGTGCGTCATTGGAAAGAATCTCAGCCATGTCCTGGGCATTGGCGTCCAATAAGTCATCGATGAGATTTTGCCTGTTGATGTTGTTCACACCAGGAGTGATGCGATCAGAAATGGTCGCCGTGGTGACCCCGGCGACCAATGAGCCACCGTCCAAAGCATCGAGAAGTTTAAACGTAGTACGCATCTGGTGCCTGGTTAAAATCAGATCGATATCCTGGCTGGCATCACGGTAATTTTGCGTATCAGTGCCATAGGAAGTGATGGTACAGATCAGCACATAATCGACGTTAAGATTCTGCGCCAATCGTAGAGCAGACGTATTGTTCGACAAAATAGAGTCGAGGTTGGCGCCGCTGGCACCGGGGTCGCCAGAATTGGGACCACCCATCGCAGCAACGGCATTAAGAACATCCTCACGCGCAACAATATTAAAGCCTCGGTCAGTGGCATAACCGGTAACCAGATCCTGCA
>DASXDR010000173.1:0-39901 GCA_036490535.1 Tepidisphaeraceae bacterium
CGATCACCTGCGCGCTGTCCATGCCCGGTTTGATAATCTTGAGCGCGACGCGGCGGCGTACCGGCTTTTCCTGCTCGGCCATGTAGACCACACCCATGCCGCCTTCGCCGATCTGCTGGAGGAGCTTGTAGCGGCCGATGATTGTTCCAGGGCGCTCGGTAATGGGCTGGGGTGGCGCGAGTGTGGCCGGGGCTTCTATGGTTAATTTCGCGGCGGGTGATTCCAAAAAGGACGCTG
This sequence comes from Tepidisphaeraceae bacterium, assembly GCA_036490535.1. GTDB lineage: Bacteria > Planctomycetota > Phycisphaerae > Tepidisphaerales > Tepidisphaeraceae > DASXDR01. The sequence goes on from DASXDR010000173.1 coordinate 238, forward strand.
CGTCTTCATGCGCCGCCAGCAGAGATTCAACACGCTCCCGCAACCGAGAATCGCCCGCGCAAGCCTTGTCGAGATACTCCGCGCGATCGGCCGTATTTTTGATCTGCAGCGCCTGCGAAAAGATCTCCTCGACCGTCATGAACGCAACTCCTTCCCTTCCCTATGCGTAAACGACGCTTGGCGGACCACGCATCAATTCGAATCCGTGGAGGTGATTTCCTGATAAAGGAACGCCTTGGCATAGGCCCACCAACGATCTGCGGTAGTGGAGGAGATTCCCATTGCCTGCGACGCTTGTGCGAGTGTCAGACCGGCGAAGTACCGCAATTTCACCAGTTCCGCTTTGCGCGGGTCTTCGGCTGCCAGCTTAATCAGCGCGTCATCCAGCGCCAGCAGATCATCAATTGGATTAGCGTCGGACGGGCCTTCGATCAATTCGGAATCCAGCGGCTTGCGCTGGCGATCGCCACCGCGTTTCAATGCGTTTCTGCGGCGGGCGTGATCCAGGAGAATCCGCCGCATGGCCTCTGCGGCCGCCCCGAAGAAATGCCCGACATTGTCAAATTGCTGCGGCTCCGCCGCGCCGACCAGTCGTAGATAGGCTTCATGCACCAGCGCCGTAGGCTGCAGCGTCTGCCCAGGCTTCTCCTGTGCCAGCCATCGACCCGCCAACCTGCGAAGTTCATCGTAAACCAACGGGAAAAGCTTCGCAGCCGCCTGCGGATCGCCGTCTTTCACGGCGTTCATAAGTTCAGTAGCTTCAGACATGGGATTGCCATGATACTCTGAGCTTGCCGGGCGAACAAAACACGAAGCTTCAGTATGGATCGCGGGTGTGCATCCCTGCCTTGAATGTTAGAGCGATCGTAAGCACTGGCGAGCTTTGAGCCACTTCCTGGTAATCCTTATCCCCGCGGCCGGAGTTATTGATTATGAGGGATTTGCTTCTGGGTAGCAGCAGAGGGATTCATGGGGCCGCCTTCGACTCCCATCTAATTTCGAGGCGGCTGGAAGCCACCTCTTTATACCTACGGCGCGCTCTGAAGTTAATCAGTCACGAGTGCGCATCCGCGCAGCGGAGAAAAAAATCCGAATAAGTGTGGGGTACTGCGCGCGCAGTTCACGCATACTGTTATGTAAGTAACCTGGCTATGAATTCGAGGGTCACTTTCTAAAGCTCTGCAAGTTGGGACGTGAGAGCAATTGCGCGGCGTAGCTTGGCTACGATGGCGGCAATCTCCATGTGGGTGATCAAATTGGAAGGAAGGCAATCAGGTAGATTGCGCTCGGTATCGGTGCGCCGATAAATGGCTGTGGAAGATGCAAAGTTTACCAATCAATTTTCCAGGTTTAAGTGTGCGAGCGCAGAGCATTTTCTGCGGCTGTCGCCATTTTTGTCAATTTAACTCAAGAAATCTAACCAGAAGGAGACTGAACATGCTTCGATCCATTCTCATTGCGGGAAGTGCGTGCGTGATGTTGGCTGCTGCTTCGTCGCAGGCAGCGTATACCATAACCTTCCAACAGGAGGGTAGCACTGTTGTCGCCACGGGCTCGGGCAGCATTAATACCGGCGGGCTCACATTCTTGAAAACGAGCAATATTTTCGTGCCGAAGGGCGATGTGGCTCCGTACTATGGAACTGCACAGGTTGGAGTCGGAAGCACTTACGACATTTACAGCGCTCCATTAACCCCACAGATGTTCGGGATTGGAAACGGTGACACTACCCTAACGGGGAGTGGAGATTTAGTCGAAGTCGACCCGTCCGATGGTTTGATCCTCGTGCCGGCCGGCTATGTTTCGGGATCGCCGCTCTCAGGCAGTTCGACATTCATAGGCGACTCATTCGCCAGCCTGCCGCTGATTCCTGGAACATATGTCGAGTCATTCGGCTCTGGACCAACCGCGGACACGTTCACCGTGATCGTTGCGCCAGAACCAGCCTCGCTGGGAATTCTGGGCATGGCCGGGCTGGCGCTGGTTCGTCGGCGGCGTTAATGCTGCGTGAGTAAATCCAATCACAACCAACTGGAAAAATAACTTAGGAGACTAAATATGCTTCGTTCCATTCTTATTGCAGGCGGCGCGTGCCTCATGTTCGCTGCCGCTTCGTCACAGGCAGCGTATGTCTTGACCTTCCAACAGCAGGGCAACGATGTTGTCGCCACCGGCTCAGGCAGCATCAATCTGGCAGCGGTCAATTTTCAAGGCAATATAGGCGTTTCGCCCGCCGTTGCGAATCCAGCAGCAGGAGTGGCAGAGGCCGGCTCCGCAATTTCGGCCGGTGATTACGCTTTTGTCACCTCGGGCACGCTGACCTTTGGGCCAGGAGCCAATGCAATATCGGCTACTTCGGGGACCGGAGACTTTGTCGGGTTGGAAGATTTCGACGGGTCGCTTTTTCTGCCCGTTAACTATGTTTCCGGGGCTTCTCTTTCAAGCAGTGCCACATTTGCTGGTACCACCCTCGCCGGCATGGGGTTTACCCCCGGGTCCTACACTGAAACGTTGAGCCTTGGGCGTGCCCCACAGGACACCTTCACTGTGAACGTTGTCGCCCCCGAACCGGCATCGCTGGGAATGCTGGGCATGTCTGGCCTGGCGCTGTTGCGCCGGCGACGATAGAGCGCGCGGACTTGAATTCAGGCGTGCGTCCAGAGTTATCTGCATGAGACCTATCACTGTTGTAGGTGAAAGGGAAAATGCGATTGATCTGGTCGGCATGGCATGGCGGAAACGGTTCGGCAAAACCGCCTGAGCTTGCGACTCAGCTGGCAGATAGAATTTTTTGCGCGCCAAAGTGAGCGCGCGGAAGGAACTGCAAATGACGCATCGATTCATATCCGCCAGCGCGGCGGTGTTGGTCGCAGGCCTGCTCATTGCGTCGCCGGCTGGCGCTGTGGACATTTTCTCCGCCGACTTCGAGCCACCGGCCTATTCGCTGGGTCCAATCGCGGGGCAGAACGGGTGGAGTAACGTCGGCACCGTCGAGTCGAGCACCGCCCTGGGAACTCAGGCGTTGGCTGTAACACTACCGCCGGGCGACGGTCCTTTTCACGAGGCCATGCAGCCATTACCGAACATTCCGGTGTTGGGACAAGTGGTGACGGTTTCGGCGGACCTGCGCTACGGCGAAGCGGAGTCGGTCGCGACAAGCATCCCTCTGTTTGGGGACTCTGGGCTCATCGGGCAGGTTTACTATGATAATGGGTTTTTCCTGGGCAACACCGATGAGGGAACACCCGTTTTGTCCTCCGCCGACGACGCCTGGCACCATATCGTCTGGACGCTAAACTTCTCTGCGCTATCGATGAGCGCATCGGTGGACGGAACATCGCTGGGGTCGCTGCCGATAAACAACAACATCGCGCCGACACAGCTCAATTCGTTCTACTTCTATGTACAAGGAGCTGCATCAACCTCTCAGACTGGCTATCTGGACAACGTCGATATAACGATGACACCCGAGCCCTCGGCGATCGCGCTGATCCTGCTGACCAGCGGCGGAATGCTCGTCGGCCGGCGGCGATAGAGTGTACGGGCATGAATCAAGGCGTGCGTCCAGAGTTATCTGTCTGAGGCCGATTACTGTTGTAAATGGAAGGGAATATGCGATCGAAATTTGTGGTTATTCCGGTTGCGGCATCGTGGGTTTTCGCCGCCGGTCTCGTGCGCGGCGATCCGGCTCTGGAGTGCACAGGGGTTGTCAACTACACGGGCGACCATATCATCACTTTGGGATGGTCGTTTACAACGAACCAGCCAATTACCATCGACGCCTTGGACGTCTACTCCGACAACATGATCAATGTGGCGGGCGAGGTGCGGCTATACAACTCGGTGGGAACCACGCTTGCCTCCGCGATCGTGACAACCAGCGATCCCAGCGAAGGCTCGCCTTTCACCTTCTATTCTCATCCAATTACGCCGGTGAACCTGGCGGCAGACCAAACATATTTCGTCGCTGAAGATATTTCAAATTTTGGTAGTGGTGCGCTTTGAATCACTTTCCCATCTTGACGATTTGCGGCACGCAGATTGCGTGAGCGGTTAGGCAATCATTAATTTGGAGGGCCGTTTATCTCAGAGATGATGTTTCGACTCCGGTATTATACGGGAGTCGAGCTAATCGTTACTCAAAAGACATTCCTTGACGAAAAGATAATTCGACACACTTACTTGACAGATTATCTTTTCATCATAGTGTATGGATATGCGTAAGCGGTCTGGTAATCCCCGAGACGTTAACGAAATTGCTCATTCAATGATTGCCGCTCTTGATAGTGGCAATATCCCGAAAACAATAGATGGCAAAAATCCTTTTGCTGTCGCGCTGGGCAGGCGAGGCGGATTGAAAGGTGGTCCAGCGAGAGCAGCAAGCTTAACGCGAGCCGAGCGCAGTGAGAGCGCAAAGAAAGCCGCACGCGCTCGGTGGTCAAACAAAACACCATAAAGAGATTGGGTATTCTATGGGGAAGGCGCATCCGGTAAGTTGTAATTCAATCGTTGAAGATAGGCTTAATGCTCGTGCTACTGATATAGAAAAGCACGTCAAAGGGCACGTTCTTTCGTTTCATGCCCCTATTTATCGTCCTATTGACGACTATGTGCGTGATCTCATTGAGCGGAAAGCTGGATCGCACAAAAGGTCGCGATTGATGGTCATCCTTCAAACTGGCGGCGGGATGATCGAAGTCGCCAGGCGCATTGCTGACACCCTTCACCATCATTATAGGTCAGTCGAATATTTAATCCCGAACTATGCCTATTCGGCTGGCACGGTTCTAGCTATGTCTGGCGATGCTATTTATATGGATCACTATTCGGTTTTAGGTCCCATTGATCCGCAGGTTAAGCGAAACAATCAATGGGTGCCAGGCCTCGGATATGTAGAGAAGTTCGACAAATTAATGGAGAAGGCCGCAAAGCCAGGCGGCGGCTTGAATACGGCAGAAATGACATACATGGTTGAACATTTTGACCCGGCCTTTCTGTATCAAATTGAACAGGAACGCGATCTGTCGGTAAGCCTCCTGAAAGAATGGCTCGTGAAATATAAATTCAAAAACTGGAAATGGACCGAAACCAACGGCGCGAAAGTGACGAAAAAATTAAAAACGCACAGGGCCGAGTCAATCGCTAAAAAATTGAATGACACGGGCTTTTGGCATTCTCACAGCCGTGGCATACCCATGAGCGTTGCAAGAAAAGTTTTAAACCTAAAGATAGATGACTTCTCTCTGGATGAAGAACTGAATAAAAAAATAAAGGCCTATTATCATTTGTTTACAGACTATATGGGGCGTCGAGAACATGATATTGCTTTGCACCAAGCAGGCACCTACGTCGGTTTTAACTAAGGTGGGTTATGAAAAAAAACGATTTTAAAAAGATCGCGAAACAGAATCCCATGGTTGAATGGGACAAGGTGGAGAAGGTCCAAGCCGAAATTCGAAAGCTGCGTCGAGCCGGAGTTACCACTTCCAATGCTCCCCTTCCACAAATACCATTCGCTACATCACCGTTCGGACCGGCGGACGAAAGCGATGCGTATTCACCGCCCATTAGATTTGGGACAAAGGACAGGGTTCCTTCCCATCAATCAAGCAGTAGATCGACCAAATCTTCGATTTCCCACACATGATCGGCCAACCCAGCTTCCATTGCCGGTGTGACGCGCAGCGTTGAATGAATCCTGCAAAAGTTGTAGTACATGAAATTGAGCGATACTGCCGCTTTCATGTTCTCAATCTTTTTGCTGAATGCGTTGGTCAACCGGGTATAGCGCCGCATACTCATCCGCATTGTCAAATTTGAACGCTCGGCGTAGCTCGTGCTGACGTGATCCCAATCCGGTTCGCCGCTGACTTGATGCTTCTCCGCCGCAAGGCACACTGGCGGGCTATAGCGAGCTTCCCCGGCCCGTTCAGCGCCATAGACCTTCACGAGTTGTGCGAAGTCGATATCGCCGCCAAACGCATCTTCAACGGCTTGCAGATATGCGCGGTGGCCATCGCTGGTTAATTGAAACCGCGTGATGATCCGATCCTTAATATCCTGAACGAATTCTTGGGCGTATTCGCTTCCGCGCAGGCCGACAAGGTAGGACACGATTAACTTTGTGTCGGCGTCAACGGCGGTCCAGGTCCAAACGTCGCCATATCCGAATTGCCCTTTGAGGTGTGCTGGAACGTTCTTTTCCTTTGCGTAGCAGAAGTTCCAAACTTCATCGACTTGTAGGCGCTTGCACGCAACGCCCCGCACCTTTTCATCGTGGAACCGACGGCAGGCCATGCCAACGTCAACCAGTAGCTTCAAAACCGCGTGTTTGTTCCGCCCCGTAATCCGGCAAGTGCTATTGATGGAATTGCCTTCCACAAGGCATCGAATGATTTGGACACGAGCTTCATTTGATAGCTGATTCATATGCTCATATTATGCGTGACCGGTCACGCATCGTCAAGCACTAAATCATAAAAATTCAAAAATTATTTTTCAAAGCGCACCACTACCCAAATTTTACACTATTCACCATCAAGGCCTCTGGGATCACAACCGATCCCGCTATCACCTATGGCAGCGGAGTCAGTGGTTCAGGCCAAGGCCTCAACCCGCTGACCGACGCCTTTTTTGGCGGAACCTTGGGACAGGGTTTTTTCGGCCCGAATTTCGACATCGGTCCCGTTCCAGAACCGGCATCGCTGGGAATGCTGGGAATGGCCGCGCTGCCGCTACTGCGCCGCCGTCGGCCTTGCTAGCCCGATGCACTATACCGCATGGTTTCGTCCATGTGCCTGCCATCGATCAGCCGCTTAACTCGCCGCCTTCACAGCGGCAGGTCACGCAGAGAATTAACTCTGTTACCCCTCCGCATCGGTAAATAATCCCACCTAAACTGCCCTCGCTGCTGTCTCATAATATGCAAAGGGCGCGCAGCGCACCCCAGTCTTGTTGTGAATTTTTGTTTTTTGCGTCGCTTCTTTCAGAAGAAATACGAATGCAGGCATGTGGAAGCGGCGGCTTCGTAATCGACAGACACCCACACCGCCCCGGATTCTGTCGGCTTGCCGCAAGTCAAGTGCGATCTTCGCGTGGATGGGATTAGCTCAGCGAAAGTCTGTTGGCACATATTGATCATGCGTCAGGGTACAGCCCATCGCCGTGCAAGCTTGCACAACGCGACTGGCCTCTCTATTTGTATCGCGCGATTTATTTTTAACAGAACCGTACCGTTTCCGGCCAGACTAATTTTCCTTTGAAAGATTTTCGTCAGGAAAGGCAATAATATGTAAGTGATACTCTGCGCAGCGAATCAGATGGAGCCACGGGGAATCGAAGCTTTGGCACCGCTGTTTTTGCCTATTTAAATGCGTACAAAATGAGAATTGTTTGCCGAATTGTTTGCCGGGTGGAAGGCTCGAATCATACCCCCCGCCATTTGATACAAAAATTGTAAATTGAAATATTTACAGTTTTTTTTGAATTTCAATGTTGCCCCCTGCAATTCGGATTTCGGGATTTGCAGAGTAGCCAATCCAGAAACAACTTGCCCACCACCCATTGATTGCTGGCGTAGATATAAAACCGCTCGCCCAGCAGATGCCTCGGCCGACTGCGATACTCAATCCGCTTGATCCCCCACAGAATCAGCTACGCGTATTGCTGTCTGATTGAAAGTCCTCGCATATACCGTTTATCGGAATTTCCGCTGCCAAGCTCTTGACAGCCAAAACAAATACCAGGCTAATCAACGTATATTAGCGGTATGAATCGGGTATAATTCGAAGCAGCTCAAATTCGAACGACACGCAGCGACCGTGTCATCGACTGATAACCAGGAGGACGCTGATGAATTCACTTCATCCAACTGTTGTTGGCGATTTGAGAAAAAATCGGTCGCGGCGGCGGAAAAACGCCGCAGCTTTTGCTGTCGTAGACGAGTTGGAGCGCCGGCTGTTTCTCAGCGCCACTGCCACCCTTACCGACATCGCCGCATTCAACGGTGCAAATGGCGAAATACCCCTCGCTGTAGTGCAAGATGCCCAGGGCAATCTGTTCGGCATTACCGAGTATACCCAGGCAAACTCCAATGCCGCTTTCGGTTCGGGCGATATCTTTGAAGTGCCAGTGAATACCAGCACCGCCAATGTCCTTTTCACTTTTCCAGATGCCGTGGATAGTTTGAGCCCCATCCCGCAGTTAGTTAGCCCGACAAGCCTGATTATCGACTCCTCCGGAAACCTCTACGGCACAGTAGCCGGCGCTTCGGCGGGCAGCGTTGATACGGTGTTCGAACTCACGGTGGGAGCCACCACCCCCACGACCCTGGCCACTTTCGCGTCAGGTGACTATGGGCGAGTCACAGCCGTCGACTCCGCTGGTAATCTTTTCGGCATCGGCGCTACTGCCGACGGTACCTTTGAGGTGGCCAAAAACAGCGGAATGGTTACGCCCCTGGCGGACGTGGTCGGTCAACTGCAGGCGTCAGCCGTTGATCTGAAATTCGGCCCCGACGGAAATCTCTACGGCGTGGCCAATCAGGCGGGAGAACAGAATGCCTCCATCTTCGAAATCACGCCCAGCAACGATAATCTGCAAGTCATCGCCTCGCTCGGTCCCATGATCGGAGGTGCTTCGCCCACTGGGCTGACGTTTGATGCCAGCGGTAACATCTGGGGCTTCAGCGAGCAGGGCGGCCCCGACGGCGATGGCACCTATGACAGCGGAAGCGGCGCCGTCTGGGAACTGCCATTGCCCGTCGCCAACCCCGGTCCCAGCACCACCGTCAACTTGATCGCCTCATTCGGCGGCTCCGCCGCAGGAACCGGCTTGGTCAGCACGCCCGTCTTCGGGACCAGCGGCAATCTGTACGGCATCACCGAAAACGGCGGCGACAATGGCAATGGAACCGTCTTTGATATTCCCGCCGGCAGCACCACGCTCAACGACTTTTACGACTTCACGGCCGACCAGGAAGATCCCGACCTTCCCGAGGGAATCGTGACCGACAGCAGCGGCATGTTCCCGGACGTGGTGACAACCACCACGTCAATCCTCACGGGCGACGATCATTTGACCGGCACACGGATTGCGCCCGAAACAACAGGCAATACCGTCTTCCCAAGCATTGACATCTATACTGGCTATGATCCCCTCGACAAACCCACCTCCGGTGCTGACACCCTCGGAGGCAACGGTAGTCTTGAAAAAGTCGGTGACGCAGGCCCTCATGTTGGGCCACCCACTCCGGCCCAGGAAAAGGCTAGGGAGGCTAGTGAGCGTAACACCGAAAAAAGTGAGGAAGCTGATCCCCATTTTGTCCACGCAATAGCGGTGCAAAACGCCCTGTTTGGATCAACGCCATCATCTGAACACATCGTCAAACTGACGGACGTCCAAGCCAGCACAGTCACCAGCTTGAGCAGCCAGGTGGCGCAAATAAAACTAATGCTTGTGCAGACCAGCAAGGAACTCGCGGCGGCAAACCCGCTGCTCGGCAAATACACCAGCGTGTATAACCAATACACGAAAGAGGGAACCACGATTACCGCGCTCACCGCGCAACTTGCTGCTCAGACCAATTCGGCCAAACAGGCGGCGATCCAGAACAAGATCACCTCCGACACTGCGCTTCAAGCCAGCCTGTTGACCGAAGACACCGCAGCTTTTACGGCGGTGGACAATGAATTAGACGACGTTGAAACCCTGGAAACTAATATCACTGCAGCCATTGCTGCCTTGCCCGCTCCATTTGCCGAACTGACCGTTGCCGTTACCACCGTGCCGGCGCTGATCAATCCCGGCAAGAAGGCGACCGCCGCCTTGACCGTGACCAACACGGGAAATGCATCAGTGACGCTGTCGTTCCAGATCGCGCTTTCCGCCAGACCGCAGGGCACTACCGGCAGTGCCGATGTCGCGCTCCCAACCGAGACCATAAAACTTCACGCCCTCAAAGCAAATGCATCGGTTCCAGAGAAGCTCAGCTTCCTGATTCCCAGCACACTCCCCGCCGGCACCTATTCGCTCGTGGCCACGCCGGTCATCAGCGCCGTTTTGACCGGCACAGCAACCCCGATCGTCAGCACAACGACGTTTACCGTGGTGTAGCCATCAATGCGCCGCTAAACTTGGAGGACAATCACTATATATTTCCAGGCGCAGGCGCAAAGGCATGCGTTTTATGCCTGAAAACACAAGTGTTTAATCTTCTCACGCGCAGACATTAAGGCATGAACTTTCGCATCGTCGACACCTTCACGAATTGAAAGATATCTCAGAACCGATGCACATAACGAGCGGGCCAACGAGAATCATGTTGGTCGTGTTGATCATCCGTAAACATTCTGAGATACAAAAGCTGTGAAGTGAGTTCCATTCTTCCCGCCGATATGGAGCCACGGGGAATCGAACCCCGACCTTCTGAATGCGATTCAGACGTCATCCCGTTAGACTATGGCCCCGGGATCGAGTTTTGACAGGATTGATTTTAGGAAGCGCTCCGGGTTGGTCAAGTTAAGTGCTCCGGATTCCTCCCGCCTATGCCTTGGGTTGGCGGCCTTGTACATTTAGAGGATGGAAATTCTGTTACTTGGGACGGCGGCGGCTGAAGGCTGGCCGGCGCCATTTTGCATTTGCGATGCCTGCCAGACGGCTCGAAAGCGTGGCGGGCCGGATATCCGCACGCGTTCCGGGGCGCTCATTGATGATGAATTGAAAATCGATTTCGGCCCGGACACGGTCATGCAAATGCAGCGCTGCGGGCGAAATTTGTTGGGCGTCAAAACGCTTATTTTTACGCATCAACACTCGGATCATTTCGTGCCGACAGAACTGGAATGGGCCAAGCACCCTTTTACGCTTACTCCCGGCGGCCCGATTGAGCTTTGGGGAAACTCCGCTGTCATGGATCAGATTGAACGAACTTTCACACCCGAGCAGCGCGAAAAACTGCCCTATGTTTATCGCACAATGAAAGCTGGGGATCATTTCACCACTGCGGCTGGCGATGAAGTCTGGGCGATGCCTGCTTTTCATGTCGCGGGTGCATGCGTGCTGCGGATTCGCCGGCAGGGGAAGACGATTTTTTACGGGCACGACACCGGCACGCTTCCGGCGGAAACAGTGGATCGTTTGAGCGATGGAATTGCCCTGGACTTGGTGCTGCTGGATTGCACCTACGGAAAAATAAGATCGGAGCATCATCATCTTGATGTGGAAGCGGTGATAAGGACGGCGGAAGAACTGCGAAAACGCGGGGCTAGAGCGGGTTGCAGGTTAGTGCACACATATATTCCCTGTAGCCGCACCCCTACGCTGTGCGCGTCGTGTGTGCACCGACTTGCAGCCCGCTCTATTCACGAGAAGACTCGGGTTGTGGCAACCCATTTCTCGCACGGCGGCTCGATGATGTACGACGAGCTATGCCAACATTTTGCCCCGCATAATATCTCTGTCTCTTATGATGGGATGGTGATCAACATTTAACCGAATCTGTCACCTCAGGAACAAATCCTGCAACACGCTTTTATAGCCATAAGAATATTTCTGATATCTTCCCGTCGGCATCTCGCGGAAAATTATCGGCAATCGCGCCAAGAAACTGCTCGGCATTTCATGCCGTACGCGTGAATGCTCGATCTTTTCTTTCAACAATATTTCAATATCAGACGAAAGCAGGCCATGCTCGCGCAATCGATCCATGGCTGCCTGGTGCAAATCCGCTGCATATTGAAATGCTCCAAATCGCAACTGCCAGCGCGCCATGCGAATCTGGCTCATTAATCCGTGCTTTTTCAGGCCCACTTCATTCGCACCATGCAGGCGATAATCAATTAAATTTTCATCCAGCGGATAAATCTGTGCTGCGCACGCCAGCAGCAGGGCAATCCAAATATCGTGACAATGCGGCAAATCGGGAATTGGCAAAATCAAAGATCGAAACGCAGCGCTGAATGCCATCGTCGCACCGGCAGCTACCGCGTGGCGAAGCAAAATCGGTAGCGCGTCGCCACTTCGCATTCGCTCCTGCTCAGTGCGATCAAACCACATCGAATCCCACAGTGTATATCCCGCGGGTTGGTGGTCTTCATTTACCACCTGCCCATTGGAAAATACCATTGCCGCTTCGCGCAATGACTTTAGCATCTGCGCGAGCTTCTCCGCATGCCAAATATCATCCTGATCCGAAAGAAAAATGATTTCGCCCGTCGCTAGCGAAATCGCTTTCTCAAAATTTTTCGTTACCCCCAACCGGCTTGGATTGATCTGCCGCCGCACTGGCACCAGCGAAGTTTGCGCAAATTCCTCGATAAATTTCCCGGTCGCATCCTGCGAGCCATCGTCGCAAATCACGATCTCATCAGGCCGACGAGTCTGCCCGACAATCGACTCCAATTGCTGGCGCACATACCGCTCGCCATTGAACGTGCAGCAGGCAACCGAAATTTTTACTTCGTGCTGCTCTTCCATGGCTCATCCGCCAAGTGTCCCATTTGCCTCGTGATCGCATGCCAAAATCCAAGCAAAATCGCGTGTAATTTCTGCTTTTTCTGTGGCTCAAACAGCAGAATCGTCGCGGTTTCCGTCGCTATCCCCATCATCTCACGAATGCAAAACTGCGGCTCGCGCGGGAAATAATTCCCAATCAACACAAGCCGATTCCGCGCGTGATAATATCGGCGGATCGGCGGATGATCGAACGAAATCACCTTCTTCCCTAGAGCCAGCGGAAACACTTTCGGCTCGCCAATTGGGTGCACCATAAGCCGTTTGCGCCCGATCACAATCCGATATCCCCTGGCTCGCATGCGCAGACAAAATTCATGATCTACCGAATCGATAAAAAAATCATCGCGAAATAACCCGGTCTTTTTCAGTGCGGGCAGAAATACCAATGAACCGGAAGTAATCGCTGTGGCATCCTCAAACCACGGGCGCTGTGTGCGCGATGATCTTACTAAATCGATGCCTGTCGCACCAAGATGAAAATTTGCACCGATTAATCCGATGTGCTGACGGAATGGGCACATCTCATAAATTTCTGCTCCGTGCTGGATTAATCCGGCATCGACGACAGAATCCTGATCCATCGTCAGTGCCCACTGATAGCCGAGCTGCCAGGCTCTGCGCAGGCCGCTATTCAGTGCCGAAGCGATCCCCTCATTGGTGGAATTCTTGATTACCTCCACTGCCTCTCGCCGCGGCATGGCGTGGATCATCTGCTCCACACATTCCTGTGAGGCATTATCCACCACAATGACACGGCCCACCTGGTCTGCGAGCCTAGATAATCGGCTGGGCAACTCCTGATCGGGATGATAGGTGATGACAATCGCGCAGGTGTTGGAGGAATCAGGGGCAGGCATGAAAATCAACGGACCGAGTTTTTCCTCCACCGGAATCAAGCGGGCGATGGGATTCGAACCCACGACGTCAGCCTTGGGAAGGCTGCATTCTACCACTGAATTACGCCCGCGGAATGCATTTCTACGCAAACGATCTTAGCGTAAGAGGGATTCCGAGCCAAGTTTAGTGTCCGTCTTCGGGTCGGGCTAGCGCGCCCTTTGATGCTCCGCGAAAAATCCGAATGCTGCGCGTGGGTTCCTGCGCGCGCATGCGATGCGCCCGCAGAATATCCGAGCGCGTCAATATTCCTATCAATTGTGACGTTCCGCGCTGGATCACGGGTAAACGGCCGATGTCATGCCGGGCCATCTGGCGGGCTGCATCGCGCAGGGTTAGATCCTCATAAATCACAACCGGAGGCCGTTGGAGCAGTTCCACCATGGTCTTTTTCAGCGCAGCCTTACCGAGAAAATCGCGCCGGGTTACCACCCCCAGGAGGGCTCCGTTCCCATTCACCACTGGAAAACCTTGATGGTTCCCTGCGCCATCTGTTTCCAGCTGCTCTCGCACCGTCTGCACCGTGTCGACATCGCGCAACGTGATTGGTTTGCGCGTCATCATGTCTTCCACGCGAATCGCATCGAGAAAATCTGGCTGATATTCTTCGGGTACGCGCACGCCACGGCGGGCCATCTTTTCTGTCATGATCGAGTGGCGCATGAGCAAGCATGAAACCAGATACGCCATCGTGCAACCACCCAGTGCTGGAATGATTGCCGCCGGCTGCATGGTCGTCTCGATAGCAAACACGGCACTGGTTAAAAACGCGCGACTCGCGCCGGCAAAGATTCCAACCATTCCTACGAGTGCAGCCATTCCGACATTGATGCCGATCCCGGGAAACCATCGCGAACACGCTACTCCGCACACAGCGCCAAGCGTCCCACCAATGGTGAACACGGGCGCAAGCGTTCCGCCGGCGGTTCCACTTCCCAGCGAGATCGTCCACGAGAGGAATTTCATTATTCCCAGCAGCGCGATCGCGGAAATCGCCAGGTGATTCGCCAGAAGATTATCAATGTTGTAATAGCCCGAGCCAAATGTATTGGGATAATAGTATCCGATCACACCGACAACGATCGCGCCAAGGGCGGGGTGCCACATCCAATGGATCGGCAAATGCTCAAAAAAATGTTCGATCCAAAGCACCGTGCGCGTCAGAATTACCGAACCGATCCCGACGATGACTCCAATGACTAAATACGCCGCGATCGCCTGCTGCGAAGGCAGCGCTAGTGAGTTTGTGCCAAAGGTGAAGAATGGCTCTCGTCCTTCAAACGCAATGTGCACGCCTGAGGCCACGATCGACGCTGCCGCTACCGGGATCAACGAGCGGGGGCGAAATTCAAAGAGCAACAATTCCACCGCGAGTAAGACTGCTGCGATCGGGCAATTGAACGCTGCACAGATACCCGCAGACGCACCAGCCGCCAGTAAGATTTTTCTTTCCGAACTCGTCGTAGAGAGTACCTGTCCAATCAAGGATCCGATTGCTCCGCCGGTTGCGATGATCGGACCTTCCGCCCCGTACGGCGCACCCGTGCCAATCGAAATGGCTGCTGAAACTGGCTTTAAAAATGTCAGCCGTGGCGGAATTTTACTTTCATTTGTGAGCACCTGCTCCATGGCTTCGGGAATGCCATGCCCCGCCACGGCCCGGCTGCCGTACCGCGCCATGAATCCAATCACAATCGCCCCGCCAATGGGCACGAGAATCACCCACCAATGCGGATGCACCAGGGGATAATTAATGCTCTTCATACCATCAAATTGGCCGTGAAAGCACACATTGGTGATCAGCCGAATCAACCAGATCAGTGCGCGCGAGATCAGTGCTCCGAGTAATCCGACGACCAGCGCCAGCAACGTGATGTAAACTCCGCGCATATCGAACAAATGCGCCTCAACCGGCACATCTGCCGCTTGCAGCACGGGCTCGAGAGACGGAGCGACAGGAACACCTGTAGCGGTATCTACCTGATTATTAATAGGATTTACTTCTTGTGACATATTGTTCAATTATCGCCGCGCTAATCCCCGGCTAAGAGCTCCCTCTTCCTCGAATAGCAACGGCGGCACTGCATCATCGAGGCCCAGACTCGTATTTACTTTCCGTAACAATTCCCCCAATATTTTTTGCTGCCGTGAAGGCATTTCGCCGAGCGCTTCAATCAGGCGATGCTGGGCGGAATAGGGCGAGCGTTTCAGAAGCGCTCGAGCTTGCGGTGTGAGCGTAAGTGCTAATTGGCGACCATCCGTGCTGGCTTTGGCTCGTTTAACCAACCGCTGCTGGACCAATTTCTGCACGACTACTGAAACCGAGCTCTGGTGCGTTCGGGTACGCTCCGCCAGGTTATTAACCGACAATGCTCCATCACTTTGGGCCAGGGTTTGGAGAATAAAAAGCTGTGCCCCGGAGATCCCAAGCTGTTTTTCAGCGCCGCGCGCGGAAACACGGAGGAAGCGGACCAGGCGGCGGATTTCATCAAGAATTTGTGCTTCTCGATGGATTTCTCGCTGAATCAAATTGATTCCCATAGAAATCGACTATAAGGAATCAGGATGAAAAAAGAAACTCACCTTCGGAATTATGATTTTGATAGTTCTGTTTGGCAGTTTGATGATTGTTGACTGCATAACAGTAGATGCAACCATGCGGGCAGGTGTCGTACTCGCCGATGTCGCGGCAGGCGTGGCAGCGGCAGGAGGGGCGGTTGCCTTTTTCTTCGGCGGAGACTCCCAGGCGAGTTGCATCAATACAACGGGCTTCGCCGGCATTGGCGCTGCGATATTCGGGTTGGGAGCAAAGGTTTAAGCGCATGCCATTGGCGGAAGCGATGTTGCTCAATTCGCTGGTGAGATCGCGTTTGATTTGTGCGCAAGGATCTTGCCAGGTGAACTCTGAATTTGGCGTGGCGCGGCGGAGATTGATTTGCGTTTTGCGATAGTAATGGGCGTAGGAAATGATTACTTCATCGGTAAGGCCGCGTAGTTGGTCGGCTAGCCGGGCGAAGTTGCGGCGATGGAAATCGATATTGGTGAGCGAAGAAAAGAGGATCGGGTCGTAGCGCCAGACGCAGACGCGGGGGCCGAATTCGACGGCGAGACGGCGAACATGTTCGATGGATTGGTTTGGGGAAATGACGCTGGCTTCGAGTTGGCGGGGATAGGCGTTGATGGTGTATTGAACGATGAAGGGGCGATTGATGCTGCGAATGTCGGGGAGAAATTTGAAAAACGGGCCGAGATTTTTGGTCCAGAAGACGAAGCCGTCGATATCTTCAGGCAGCAAGGAGACGCGGATGGTGCGGTGATTGAAGGGTTGGCGCATGAGGCAATAGCCGGCACGGAGGCGGTTGGTGAACCATTGGCCATAGAACGCGGGGATGTCGGTTTTGTAGCTGGCGGAGATGATCACTAGGAATGTTAGGAATGACGAATGTCGAATGACGAATGGCGAATCATTATCGAATACCCAATGATCGAACCCCGCGCGATATTTAGCGGCGCGTCCGAAGGACAGCGTTGGATAGCGCACCCCAGCGCGGTGCTACGCACGCGCCGCTAAATATTGGCAGGCAAATGTTTCGAAAATTCGATCATGTGAATTTCATCATTAGAGTAATTAATTCAGAGGGATGAGCGATAATGGTTTTGGCGCCGGCGGCTTCGAGTTCGGGGCGGTCGCGAAAGCCCCAGAGGACGCCGACGGGATACATGCCGGCGGCCACTGCGGTTTGCATGTCGGTGTTGGTGTCGCCGAGATAGAGGAAATCGGCAGGGGGGAGTTGCATCATCTGGGCAACGTGCAGTGCGGCAGCGGGGTTGGGTTTGCGCGGTAATTTGGCCGTGGCACCGAGCACTTCTTCAAATTTCCATTTGGCCAGGAATGTTTCCACGCATTGGCAGGTGAAATCGTGGGGTTTGTTGGACAAAATCGCCAGGCGAATTTGGCGGCGGGCTAGTTCATCCAGCATTTCAGGAATGCCGGGATAGGGACGCGATTTAATGTTCCAATTCTTCTGATATGCCGCCACATAGGACTTGGCGACGGCTGCCAGAGTTGCTTCATCGCGATGATTTTCCGCCAGGATGCGCTGGATCAATGTCGCCACGCCTTCGCCGACGAAATGGCGGTAGGCTGGGACTGGATGTGCGGGGAAGCCGTGCGAAGTTAGTGCGGCGTTGCCAGCGTCGGCGATATCGTCGAGCGTGTCGAGGAGGGTGCCATCGAGATCGAAAAGAATGGCGCGATAAGGCATGGACGAATCATAGAGAAGGGAGTGTGGAATGAAAATTGTATGTTGGGAGTTTTTTCCTCGCCGCTGAAGCAACGAGGCAGTGAATGCGAATGTGGAATAATCAGCGATGAGAGACGAGCGTCATATTCAATAGCGGTTCGATCGCGCCGTTGCTGGTCAAGACGCTGTAGGCAGAGGCGGCAAATTTGCTGAGATTTTCTAGAACGCGCTTGTCTTCCGGATCGAATTGACGGCCCTTCTCATGGATCACTGCCCAGATCGTGCCGACGGGTTTATCATTCATATAAAATGGAATGAGTAGCACTTCTTCGAGCGGCGGCGTGATGGGAGCGAGATAAGTGAAATGTCGCTCGGGATGCTGGAAGAGCACCGACGTTTGTCGATCCAGAACAGTTCCGCATGGACCAAAATCGCTGGGTGTTCCGCCGCCGAGATAACAATCGAGCTTTCCCGCGACGGCCGGCCAGACGAAGCGTTTTTCTTTGCGATTGAGAAGGCTGATCCCGGTCGAATCCGCGCGGGCGAGTTCCAAGGCAGCCTGGACGAGCTTAGGGAAGAAATTTTCAGGAGATTCAGAAAGCTCGCGAGTCAAACGCAGAAGGACGCGGCTCTCTAATTTGCGATCCGCTGGGCGACTCGATCGACGATGCAATTCTTCCGTGGCAATCACGGAATCGAGATCGGCGGGGATTTGGGAATCTGTCTGCACTTGATAAAACGCTTGTCAATTCAGTTAATAGATCAACGTGTGAAGACTTAACGGATGACGTTCTACGGTCGGCCGCCACGGAACAAAATTATACCCGGACGCGACGCGGCCGGTCCACAGCAGCGGCTGGTTATCCGCCACTTTTTCCCATCATGCGCCAATATGGACGTGCAATATTCATGTACAGAATATCCAACGCATAATAAAAAGGCAGCAAACACGTTCCAAATGCAAAACATCCCAGAAGCTTGTTGGGCAGGTGCGATTGAAACCATACCGACAAACACGAAATGCCTGCCAAGCCAATTATGGCCGGAACAAGGTACTGCCACCGATTCAGAACATATCGAAATGCGCCGCGCCATCGCCGACGTAATTCTCGGGAAGAAAGCCCTTGCAGCTCCGGTACTGATCGGCGTCGAAAGTACATGGGTCACGCTTTGGCGGATAACGGATGACAATCTGTGGCGGCCAACGCGACGCGCCAAGGAACACTATACCAAAGACAAACTTTCGACGCGACGCGGGCCGTCCACAGCATTGGTTGGTTATGCCGCAAGCCGGGTCGGCGGAAATACACGCTTCAATATTGTCAGTAGCAAGTGAGATACACCGAGTGATCCCAATAGGCCAACGATTACGATCCAACGAAGATTATTCGTGAGAAATACTTCACTGATGCCGAGCTTTGATGCAAGCCACCAGATATTGGTGATTGCGAAGGCGAAAAGGAATAGAGGTCCGGTTGCCGCAGCGATGCCAACGATTAGTCGTATGGCTCGGGTTGGCCGTCCCCGTAGCAAACTGCTTGGCGGTGGAGTCTGCGGCATAACTATGATTCTCCTGATCACCATAGAAATAACATTGTTCCCAAATCAGCGATTGGATTTTCGTATTTTCTGATGGGGATTCGACTTGTCAAGAAATAATCATGGAATATTAAACCAGGTAATTCTCGATGGATTGCCAATTTTGCTACCACGCATAATGTTCGGGAGCAGGTTTGAACGGGGGAAAGATTTCATCGATTTTTTTCATCGCTTCGGGCGATATTTTTAATTCCATCGCGTGCAGTGAATCTTCGAGTTGTTTCATGGTGCGCGGGCCGATGATGGGGGCGGTGACGGCGGGGTTGTGCAGGGTCCAGGCGAGGGCGGCGATAGCGGGGTCCCAACTTTGTTCGCGGCAGAGGGCTTCCCATTTTTCAATTCGGGGGCCGTCTTTGGCCAGGCGATCTTTGACCCATGCTTCGGAGCGGCGGCCTTCCTTGGGTTTGTGGGAAAGCCCGGCCAGGGCGCCGCCGGCGAGGGGGCTCCAGGGAATCAGGCCCAGGCCGAAATGTTCGCAGGCGGGGATGACTTCGAGTTCGATCATGCGATCGAGCAGGGAATATTTGCTTTGCTCGGAGACCAGGCCGAGGAATTTGCGCGAGATGGCTTTGCATTGGGCGAGCGCGATGTGCCAGCCACCAAAATTGCTGGAGCCGATGTAGATGACTTTGCCCTGTTGAACGAGGAGTTCCATCGCTTGCCAGATTTCGTCCCAACGCGCTTCGCGCCAGACGTGATGCATTTGATAGAGATCGATGTAATCAGTCTTGAGGCGCTTGAGGCTATCCTCGCACGCTTTTCGTATGTGCAGGGCGGACAGTCGCGATTCATTCGGCCAATCGCCCATGTCGCCGTAGACTTTGGTGGCGAGCACGGTGTTTTCGCGACGGCCTCCGCCTTGGGCAAACCATTTGCCCACGATTTGCTCGGTGATGCCTTCGCCTTTTTTCCACCCATACACGTTGGCGGTGTCGAAGAAATTGATGCCGAGGTCGTGGGATTTATCCATGATGGCGAAGCTGTCAGCTTCGGTGGTTTGCGGGCCGAAGTTCATGGTGCCGAGACAAAGGCGAGAGACTTTGAGGCCGGTGCGGCCGAGGTTGACGTATTGCATGAGCGAAACTCCTTTTGTGGATCATGATGGTGGCGTGGGGAAGAGATTAGGTCAACTTTGAACGATGAACGATGAACGATGAACGATGAAAAAAGAAAGGGGCAAGGGAATGCACCCCAACCCCTGCACTCGCCAGTTCGACTGCGCTCACGACAGGCCGAAGTACAAGGGGAGGGAGTGTGGGGAGGAGTCCTTTCTGTTTTCAGCGTTCATCATTCACCGTTCATAGTTTCTTGTTACATTGTGGTTATGCAGCGGATTGTGATTGATAAGTCTTATGTGCCGGTGTTGCCGTATCGCGGGGAGATGTGGGCGCGGATGTTGGCTCATGTTGTGCCATTGGTGTTGGAACGAAAGTTCGGGATCACGCGCGTGGAGATAACGGGAGCGGAACTTTTGCGCGAGTCGTTGGCAGCGGGGCACGGGATTATGCTGGCGGTGAATCATAGCCGCGATTGTGATCCGATTGTTTTGGGCACGTTGTGCAGGGAAGTGAGCCAGCCGTTTTATATGATGGCGTCGTGGCATGTGTTTGAGCAATCGTGGTGGGAAGCGTTTTTACTGCGGCGAGCCGGGGCGTTTTCGGTTTATCGTGAGGGGATGGACCGCGGGGCGGTGAATACCGCGGTGGAGATTCTCACTCGAGCGGCGCGGCCGCTGGTGATCTTTCCCGAAGGCGTGGTTTCGCGAGCAAATGATCGTCTCAATGCGCTGATGGACGGCTCGGCGCTGATTGCCCGCACGGCGGCGAAGCGGCGGCAGAAAGAATTTGATAGGAAAGTTGTCGTGCATCCGGTAGCAATTCGCTATGAATTTCATGGTGATATTAACTCAGCACTTTCGCCGGCGCTGGATGAAATTGAACATCGATTAACCTGGCGAAGTTCAGCGGAATTGCCGATTGCAGAGCGAATCGCGCACATTGGGCCAGCATTGCTGGCGCTAAAAGAAATTGAATACATGGGGCAGGCACAAAACGGAACGATTGCTGATCGGTTGAAGAATTTGATCGATCACATTTTAAAACCAATCGAAATGGAATGGACCAAAGGGGATAGCAGTGGCAGCGTAGTGGCACGGGTGAAACGGATTCGTTTGGCGATTGTGCCGGATTTGGTTGTGGGAGAAATCGAGGAGAAAGAGCGCGCCAGACGATGGGATCAGCTGGCGGATGTGTATCTGGCGCAGCAGTTATCGAACTATCCGCCGGACTATATCGCGGGAAATCCTAAGCCGGAAAGATTGATGGAGACGGTCGAACGGTTTGAGGAAGATATGACCGACCGCGTGCGAGTTTATCCACCGATGTCGGCGAAGATCAGTGTTGGACCGACGATTGAAGTCTCGCCCACGCGCGAGCGCGGCGAAGGGGATTCGCTCATGCTCGAAATCGAACAGCAATTAAAAAGTATGCTGCATATTACTACGCAACCGACTCAATAATCTTCGCTTCATCGGCAGCGAGATATTTCGCACCGGCGATCCAAAACAAGCCGCCGATCAGCATCAAAACAGAGACCAGAATAAAGGCGACGCTCAGCGAAGCATATTCGCCAACGAGTCCAATCAGCCATGGTGAAGCAGCATCGCCCAGGGCATGGATAATGAAAATATTGATGGCGAAGGCGCGAGCGCGAATTTCGGGCGGCGTGACATTGGCGAGAATCGTGTTGGACGGGCCGGTGTTGAAAAACAATGCGAATTCCGCGATGAAAATTAAAATCCACGCAGCAGGGAACGGCGTGATGATGAGTAAAAGAAATGCAAAAAAGGCGACGATCAATCCGACGCCGGAGACAAGAAAATAAGCGCCGCCAAAGCGCGGGCGGAGACGATCACCGAGGATTCCGCCCAGGGGCGTAGCCAGCAGACCCGCGACGACAGTGAGACCGCCGAAGAGCATATCGATGTGGCTAAGCAGAGCTTTGCGTGCTTCGGGATTCATTGCCGCGCCGGACTGCATGCGTTCAAGGACATAGCTTGGCATCCAGAACGCCACGCCGCCGATAGCAAAGGTCATCGCGGTCATGCCGAGGGTATCGAGTATGTAGGAACGGTTGTGCAATAAGGACGAAGGACTAGGGGCAGGGGATGAAATAGCCGCTTGCGGTTTAGCGGTTTTTTCATCGCGGTTGAGCAGCGACAAAAGCGCGAGCAACAAGCCCGGCGGCACGACGAGAAAAAAACCTGCGCGCCAGGACCAGGTGGCGTTGGCCCAGCCGCCGATGACGTAACCGAGCGCCGAGCCGACAGGAATCGCGATGTAGAACCAGGAGAAGATTCGCCCTCGGGATTCGATGGGGAAAAGATCAGAAAGCAGCGCTGGAGCAGTCGGGCCATAGGCAGCCTCTCCCACGCCGACGCAACAGCGCATGAGCAGTAGCATCGCGAATGTCGTGGCTAGGCCGGAAGCGCCAGAAGCGAGAGACCAGAGCCCAACGCCTATCCCGATCAAGAGCCAGCGCGACGTGCGGTCGCCGAGCTTGCCAAAGATGGGCGAAAGAATCATGTAGGAGAGAATGAAAGCAGTGCCGAGAAAACCCGTGGCGTATTTGGTGACGTGAAAATGCTCGCGAATCGGGTCTTCGACGGCGGCGAGGATTTGGCGGTCAATGTAATTAAAAAGATTGATGGCCAGGAGCAAGGCAAGAGCGGATCGTGGCGACGGTCTTTTCATTGCTGGCGTGAATTGTGCGGTGAACGCGACGGTTTGTCACATCTAAAGAACGCTCAACCCTGAACATTGAATGCTGAAGTAATTATTGAAGAATAATAAAGCGCACAGATGGTTATCCGTGAGCATTTAAATGTGAAGGGACGACGTTATTCCGATACAAAACTCAGTTCCGAAGATTATTCCTCTTCCACTTTGGGCTTGTATTGCGAGATGATTTGCTGTTGCACTTGAGGCGGTACGGGTTCGTAGTGCGATAGCTCCATCATGAATGATCCCTGTCCGCCGGTGACGCTTTTTAGCTGGGATTGATATTGCATGACTTCGGAGAGGGGGGCCTGGGCTTTGACGACGGCCATTCCGCCGGGGAGGAAATCCTGACCCTGGATTCTGCCTCGCTTGCCGGAGAGATCACCAGTGATCGTGCCGACGTGCTGCTCGGGAACGGTGACTTCCATATTAACGATGGGTTCGAGGACGGCGGGCTTAGCTTTTTTGATGGCTTCGATGAAGGCGAATTTGCCCGCAGAGCGGAAAGCGACTTCCTTGGAATCTACAGGGTGATGCTTGCCGTCGTAAACGATCACGCGGACATCCTGCAACGGGTATCCACCGATAGGGCCAGCTTCGAGAACATCGCGCACGCCTTTTTCGATTGCAGGGACGAATTGCCCGGGGATAGCGCCGCCGAAAATTTCGTCAACGAATTCGAAACCTTTGCCGCGCTCGAGAGGCTCGATGCGAAGAAAGACTTCGCCGAACTGTCCTGCGCCGCCGGTTTGCTTTTTGTGGCGATGATGCCCCTCGGCTTTATTGAGGATAGTTTCGCGATAGGCAATTTGGGGCGGCTTGGTGTCGACTTGCAGGCCACGGTTTTTCATGCGCTCGAGGACCAGGCGCAGATGCAATTCACCCAAACCGTTGATGACCACTTCGTGGGTTTGGCGATCGGTGTGCCATTTAAATGTCGGATCTTCCTCGGCGAGTTTGGAGAGTTGGACAGAAATTTTTTGTTCATCGCCGCGAGCCTTGGGGCTGATGGCCAAGCCGTACATGGGAGTGGGGTAACTTTCGACTTTTAAATGCACTGTGTCGAGGGCATGGTCATCGTGCAGCACGTCGTTGGGATGGATTTCTTCAATCTTGGCGACGGCGCCGATGTCGCCAGCGATGATGGCATCCGCTTCTTTGTGCTCTTTCCCTTGGAGATGGAAAATATGCCCGAGCTTAATGGATTTTTTGTTATGGCCGATGAAAACCTGCGATTGCCCGGTGCATTTGCCCTGGTGGACACGGAAGATGGCGAGCTTGCCGACGAACGGATCGGTGGTGACTTTGAAAACATGAGCGAGCAGGGGGCGCTTCACATCTTCGGTGTAGGGGAAAGATTTTTCGTCGGCGCCTTCGCCGAACATGAAGGGACGAAGATTGCCCTCCTCGGGCGAGGGGAAATGGCGAGCGATGGCGTCGAGCAGTTCGGTGAGGCCGACACCATTTTTGGAATCGATGAAAAGAATGGGAACCAGATGCCCTTCATCCATGGCGCGCTCGAAGGGAGTATGGAGGGCAGAATAATCCGGCTCTTCGCCGCCGAGATATTTCTCCATGAGATTTTCATCCATCTCAACGATCTGATCGAGAATTGCGGCGTGGCAGCGCTTGACCGTATCGAAATCCGCTTCGCCATCGCTGCCGAGCAGGCATTCGACAACGGCAGTGCCTTTCTTGGATGGCAGATTGATGGGCATGCACTCGCTGCCGAAGGTCTCGCGGATTTGGTTTATCAGGCGGGGCAGATCGACTTCCGGCATGTCGATTTTGTTGACCACGATGGCGCGCGGGAGATTGCGCTCTTTGGCAGCTTCCATCATTCGACGACTCACGATTTCAACACCGGATTGAGCGTTGATCACCACTACTACAGTTTCCACGGCAGGCAGGCATTGCAAAGCCTGGCCCATCAGATCGGGCGAGCCAGGAGTGTCGATTAAGTTGATGCGTTTTCCCTGATGATCCAGATGCAGCATGCAGGAATAAATCGAGTGCTTGTGCTCTTTCTCTTCTTTCTCGAAATCGCTGAAGCTGGAACCGTCGGTGACGGAAGCTTTACGATTGGCGGTGCCGCTGGCGTGGAGCAGGGCATCGGCTAGGGAAGTTTTCCCACTACCGCCGTGGCCTGCCAAAAGGACGTTGCGAATATCCGCTGTCGTGTAATTGGGCATAAGAAATGTCTCCGCGAATGAACCGTTCAAATCACAGTGTATAACTCACAGCCAATCGCAACAAGAATAATTATTTTCCCAGAGGTTGCGTGGCAGCTTTTTTCTCAGGAGCAGTAAGCATGTAGGTCCATACCTCTTTCCACCGCTTAGCATTATTCGTGTTAATGACGGATGAATGCGCAATCCTCGCGCCATCACTGTTTGGGCCGTCCACCGTTACCTTTGGATAATTCGTGAACAGTACATGGGCATGATGAAAGGGAAAATGATCTTGATCCACTTCCGCTGTCGGCCCTGTTTCATTCAACCCCAGCGCCTTTAAATTCAACAGCAATTCCGCCGGCGTGCATCCTTTGGGGTCCTGATGATGATTAAATACAAAGAATCTTTCCTTAGGCGTGTCCGATTGCTCGCTATACCATGCCGCTGGCGCATCCAGCTTCTTGCTGAAATCCTTGGGTCCTCCAAAACAGATCACCCGCGCCACGCGATGCTTGATCCCGATCAGTGCTGCGTGGCCTGCGCCTTGGGAATGCCCCGCAATCGCCACGGCGTCCCATTTGATTTTGCCATCCGCATCCAGGAACTGCCCCCAATCCTCCATTGGTCGTTGCTTCTGCAGAAACAGCAGCAATTTGATTGTCCGATTTTCAATACTCTCTGGCCGATCAATGGAAATTTCCTTCTGCCCGCACTGATACGTCGCATGCCCGCCCTCGATCAATGCCATGCGAAATTTCTCAAACGATTCCGGATCATCATCATGAGCACAAAGTGCCGCCGGCACATTATCCGGGTACATCAGCGTTATCACGTGATAACCCAAATCAGCCGCGAGATTGGCAAATCCCTGCGCACTATGCCCAAATCCGCCGGTGCCAACTAACCACAATAAAAGCTGATGCCGATCAGCCGGGAGTTTTTTATCATGGCCAATAACGATATCGCGATTGATATAAACCCAACTGGGGGTATCAAAAGTTTTAATCAGGGGATCGGTCGTCGATGGCTTGACTGAAAAACTTATTGTCTCGCCGTGGGCAAATACGCAAAAACATAGCAAGAAGGCGAGGGCGGTTTTCACTTCGTCATTTTACTTCTCAGCTATTTCAGAAGCTATTGGCAATTGGGCTCCCTGCGACACATGCCTTTTCCTTCGACGTAGGCAGTGCTAATCTGGCAGGGAATTCATTCTGTGAAGGAACGCACTCATGCCCATTGTCTCAATTGCTCAAGCCCTTGCTGGCACTCCCGGCGAAAATAGCAATGTCACCGTTCGCGGCTGGCTGCGCACGCGGCGCGATTCCAAAGGTGGATTCTCCTTTTTAGCGATCAATGACGGTTCTTGTTTTGATTCGATTCAGGCCGTGGCGCCCGCGGCATTAACCAATTATCAATCGGAAATTCTTAAATTGACCGCTGGTTGTTCTCTCATCGTCACCGGCAAGCTCGTTAAATCGCAAGGCAAAGGCCAATCTTTTGAAATTCAGGCGGATGAAGTGAAGGTCGTCGGCTGGGTGGATGATCCGGATACGTATCCGATTCAGCCCAAGCAGCATTCGTTTGAATATTTGCGAGAGGTGGCGCATCTAAGGCCGCGCACCAATACGTTTGGAGCTGTGACGCGCGTGCGGCATGCGCTGTCGATGGCGATTCATCGCTTTTTCAGTGAGAACGGATTTTTCTGGGTGCATACGCCCATCATAACCTGCTCGGATTGCGAGGGAGCTGGGGCGATGTTCAAAGTGAGCACGCTGGATTTTGCGAACTTGCCGTGCAATCCACAGGGAAAAGTGGACTTCACGCAGGATTTTTTTGAGAAAGAGGCAGCCCTGACGGTTTCGGGGCAATTGAATTTAGAAACGTACGCGATGGCGATGAGCAAGGTGTATACGTTTGGCCCGACATTCCGGGCAGAGTGGAGCTTTACGCCGCGGCACTTGGCGGAATTCTGGATGATCGAGCCGGAGGTGGCGTTCGCTGATCTGGCCGCCGATGCGGATCTGGCGGAGAAGTTTTTGAAATATATTTTTGCTGCCGTGCTGAATGAGCGCGCCGATGACATGAAATTTTTCGCCGAGCGCATTGATAAGGATTGCATCAATCGTGTGGAGGCATTTATCAATTCGAGTTTTGAGCGGATGGATTACACGGATGCGATCAAAGTGCTGGAGAAATCGGGCAAGAATTTCGAGTTTCCCGTGAAGTGGGGGATTGATCTCCAATCGGAGCATGAGCGATATCTGACGGAGGAATATGCCAAGAAGCCGGTGGTGGTGATGAATTATCCCAAGGATATCAAGGCGTTTTACATGCGGCTGAATGAAGACGGAAAAACCGTCGCCGCGATGGATGTCCTGGCCCCCGGCATCGGCGAAATCATCGGTGGGTCGCAGCGCGAAGAACGGCTGGATGTTCTGGATCGACGCCTGGAGGAAATGAAACTGAGCAAAGAGACCTACTACTGGTATCGCGATTTGCGGCGATATGGCACGGTGCCGCATGCGGGATTCGGTCTCGGGTTTGAGCGGACGATCATGTATGTGACGGGGATGCAGAACGCGCGGGATGTGATTCCGTTTCCCAGGACGCCGAAACATGCCGAGTTCTAGCCAAGTCGAGGGGGGTATTGTCGCCCGCGTTTATTTGCAACGACCGAGGCGTCCCTATTTTTCAGTGGCGATTTGATACGGCTAGTAGGTGCAACACAACAGACAAGAATTCATCAACGGTTCCCAATCGCGATTTCGATTGAAGAGTACATCCATCCCATAAACAAAAAAACCCACGGATAACTATCCGTGGGCTTTTGTTTACATCAAAGCGAAGAAATTACTTCTTGCCACCGAGGATGGCGTCCTTCGCCGCTTTGGCGACGCGGAACTTGAGGACCTTCTTCTTCGGGACCTTGATGGTCTGGCCAGCCTTGGGGCCGAAGCGCATCACCATTTCACGGGCGGCGCGTTCAGAGAGAACGAGCTTGCCGATGCCGGGGATGACGAAGGTGTTCTTGGCTTGCTTGTGGGCCAGGTCGGCTTGGGCGTCGAAGAAAGCACTCGCTTGCTTCTTGCTGATTCCAACTTTTTCCGCCATGTGAGCGGCTACTTCTGATTTAGTCATTGCCTTGGCCATGTTCGAATTCTCCTTTCCACTTGCGTGGAGCTTCATGATTCCTATAGCCGAAAGCGCTTCCAAGCGCTTGAAGTCGGCCCGCTCGACTCCCCCGTGCTCCATGCACGGCTGTCGATTTTTTAATAGGTGAAACCACTCATGGCCACACGAGTAGTTTCATCATGGGCGAGAAAATAGCTGAATTTACAGGGGATTTCAAGTGAGCGCGCCAAAATTCCGCAGAAATTGCGAGCGATTCCGTCCGCGCTCGTTTCAAAACTCTTGATTTGACCGAGAGATAAAAATAGCCGATAATTGATTCGGGCTGATAAAGGGGCAAGAAAATCCGAGGATTTTGCAGCGCTTTAATGGCCATGGATTGCCAACCACTCCAACCTTCTGTCAGCCAATTGCCATTCGCCTGGCATCCCACGCGAAACTGGACTGCTCCGGTCATTTGCACCGTGCTGATCATTGTACCGGTGCTGAATGATCTGTTCCGGCCACATATTAATATGAGCATTCTGTTCCTGCTGCCCATGTTGTTTTGTGCCTGGCAGGGGAATCGCAAAGCCATGCGCATGGTGCTAGTGTTGTGCGTACTGCTGACATATCTCGGATTTGGCGTTCGGATGATTCACACCTCGGATCCGAATTGGCGATGGGGCCTGCTCAATCGCAGCTTTGTCGCGACCGCGCTGGTTATCGGAGGATACTTGCTGGAATCGATGGTGAACAACCTGCAATACCGCTCAGTCTGGCGGCCCACGGGGGTGGATGCCGAGCACGTCATTATCGAAGAAATTATTTTCTCATCGCAGCGATTTGCTGCGGTATTCATGTCTTTGTCGCTGGCGACGGGAATTTTCATCCTTGATCTGGTTACGCCAGGCCAGGTAAATGTGACGATTCTTTATTCAGTGTCGCTGCTGATGATTATCTGGACGCGCAGCCATGCATGGCTTTGGAGCGTGGTGATTTTATTAGTCGGATTATCCCTCTTGGGGTGGGCGATCGGCGAGGCGCCGACGACGACCAGAGATTCTTTTGAATATCTAAAAATTAACCGCTGCATTGCAATTTGCATGTTGGTATTTTTTGGTATTATTATTCACTTGGCGACAAAACCATTTCCGAAATGCGAACGGATTGAAACAATTATTGATACGACTGGAAAATAAATCGCAGGCTTTTGGTCACTTCTTTGCACGGGTCTAAACTGGAGCTGGAGAAGAGAACACGATGTGTGGCATCGCGGGCATTATCGGGGCAGATGCGGAATTGGTGCGTAAAGCGCTTGCTGCAATGACGCTGGCGCAGGCGCATCGTGGCCCCAATGACAGCGGAGAAAATATTCTCCCCTTTGGCCAGCGTCTGCTCGGACTGGGGCATCGGCGGTTGTCGATTATCGATCTCTCCTGCGCGGGACATCAGCCCATGGTGCATCCGGAGACGGGGAATCAGATCGTCTTCAATGGCGAGATATATAACTTTCAATTGATGCGGCAGGATCTTCTGTCAGCTGGAGATAAATTTGCCGGGCATTCCGATACCGAAGCGATGCTGCACGCGATGACGCGCTGGGGGCCGGATTATGTAAAACGACTGCAGGGAATGTTTGCGTTTGTCTTTTATGATGCCAAAGCGCAAACCATTTTACTGGCGCGCGATTCGATGGGAATCAAGCCGCTTTATGTCGCGCGGGAAAATGGGATGCTGCTGTTTGCCTCCGAGGTGCGCGGGATATTGGCATCGGGATTGGTATCGCGGGCCCTGGATAGACAGGGGGTAGCGAGCTTGCTGGCCTATGGCGCGGTGCAACAGCCAGCGACGCTATTTGGTTCGATCAAATCTTTTCCGCCGGGACATTATCAGTTGATTGATTCCGCGCATTTTGAAAATGCGCCATTACCTAAACCATATTGGCTGCCTCCCGCTCCAAGGCGAGACATGGGCGAGACCGAAGCAGTTGCAGCAGTAGAAGCAACTCTGGATGCCGCGGTGCGCGATCATCTGGTGGCAGATGTGCCCGTGGGCGTATTTCTTTCATCGGGATTGGATTCGACCGTAATCGCGGGCCTGGCGGCGCGGCATACCAGGCATTTGCGATCGTTCTGCGTGGGATTTTCAGATCAGCCTGATTTAAGCGAATTGGTGTTGGCCAAAGAGACAGCAAAAATATTTGGGCTTGATCACACGGAGATTACCGTCAACGGATCGGATGCGGAGCAGGCCGCACTGGAATGGCTGGCGGCGCTGGATCAACCTTCAGTGGATGGTTTGAACGTATTTATCATCTCCAAGGCCGTGCATCAGCAGGGGATTACCGTGGCGCTTTCCGGGCAGGGGGGAGATGAACTGTTTGGCGGATATCCGAGCTTTACCGACGTGCCCAAGTTAAAACGCGCGATGGATTATCTGGGACACCTGCCTTTGCCGTTGCGTTCTGCATTTGCAAGCATGGCGACATTCCGCAAATCCAAGGCGGTACGCCAAAAATTTCACGATATGCTGGCGACATCCGGCTCGCTGCTCGAACTTTATCTGCAGCGCCGTCGCATGATGTCGGATGAACAATTGGAAGCGCTCGGGCTGGATCGAAATCAATTGGGAATGTTGCCCGGGTGGCTGCCGCCCGGAGCGCTGGATGATTTTGAATTAAACGGCGACTCCACGTGGTGCATCTCGGCATTGGAGAGCCGATTTTATCAGGGGAACATGCTGCTGCGCGATTCCGATACCAATGCGATGGCGCACGCGCTGGAGATTCGCGTGCCGATGCTGGATCAGCGCATGCTCGATTTGATGTTCAGCGTACCATCGAAGGTGCGCTTGCCCCACAAGCGAGCGGATAAACATTTATTGCGCGTGGCATTCGCTCCGCTGATTCGCCCTGTGCTAGCGCGGCAAGCCAAGCGCGGATTCACCTTGCCAATCCGCCGCTGGATGCTCGGGCCCTTGCGCGATTTGTGCGAGCATTCATTAATTTCCCTCAAGCGCCTGGGCATTTTGCAGCCTGAGGGTGTCGATCTGGTCTGGAAAACATTCCTGGAAAATCCGGAGAGCCCGATCTGGACGCGCGCGTTTAATTTGTGCGTGCTGGGATTGTATGTGAGACAGATGAACGTGACTTGAGCACGCAGGACGAATTAGAAAAGTTCAAGAGTCCGCCAAATTCACCGCATCGAGGATAGCGCGACCATACTGCTGAATTTTTGCAGGACCCATTCCTTTTATTTTGGATAACGATGTTTCATCGCTCGGAGCGTGGAACGCGATCAGTTTCAATGTCGAATCGTGGCAGATGCAATACGGCGGCAATTGCTTTTCGGCAGCGAGACGCAGGCGAGTTTTGCGCAGGCGTTCGAAGCGTGCTAACGAATCACCATCCAATTGAACCGTTTCCAAATCAACGACAATGCGTGGCTGCGCCGGGTCACGATTGATCATGGTTCGTCGAGAAGGCAATAGATCGGAGAGGGTGGCGGGGGGGGGTTGGGCACCTTTCATCACCGCAACGCCTGCAGCGGTAAGCTCAACGACGGGGCGGAATTTGATCCCTTCGGGGTCGCGCTGGCGGGCCAGGCCGGCTTCCATCAGGCGATGCAGCATGGCGACAATCCGCTTGATGCTGTGGGCGCGAAGCAGGCCGAAGACCGAGAGTTGCTGATGTCCCCAGCGTTGCGTTTTTTCATTTTCAGCTCCGGCAAGCACTTCTGCGACAGTGGAAATCCCGAACTTACCCTGCAGGCGAGCGATAGCCGAAAGCATCTGGCGGACCGCGAGCGTGACTTCATCGCTCACTACCGGACCAATGTTTTGAGCAACGGTGCTGGCCGATTGGCCGCGGCGGCAAACATCGCAGGCGCAATCCTGCACTTTTCGTTCTTCGCCAAAATAATCAAGGATCATTTGCCGACGGCAGCGATGGGTCTGGGCATAGCCGATCATCAATTGCAATTTGGTGCGCGCGTGTTGCCGGCGTTCGGCGATTGTCTCGGCGTCGGCGGAAGCGTTTTCCTTGCCGATCTGTTCGATGAAAAAATCGTGCGTGTATTTATCCTGAAAACTGAAGAGCACCACGCAGCGTGCTGGCCTGCCGTCACGCCCGGCGCGGCCGGCTTCCTGGTAATACGCCTCGAGCGTGCCGGGCAAATTGTAATGAATCACAATCCGCAAATCGGGTTTATTAATGCCCATGCCGAAGGCATTCGTGGCGACGGCGACTGCGTTGGGCGTATCCATGAAATTCTGCTGATTGCCTGAGCGATCAGCATTATCCATCCCCGCGTGATAGGTGAATACCGGGCGATCCGGCAAGGATGCTTTGAGAAATTCACCAATTTCGTCGACGGCTTTGCGCGTGGCGCAATAGACAATGCCGCTACCGAGTTCTTCCTGAAGCAATTGAATCAAAGTCGCGTTTTTCTCCTGCACTTTGGGCAAAATTCGCGATTCGTAAAGCAGATTAGGTCGATCAAATCCCGTGACGAAAATGCTCGGATTGCGCAGCTGCAAATTCTCAATGATGTCCTGGCGTACATCGCTGGTGGCTGTTGCGGTCAGCGCGATGGTAGGGGGATTGCCCAATTGTTTTCGCACTTGCCCCAGCCTGGCATATTCAGGGCGAAAATCGTGGCCCCACTGGCTGATGCAGTGGGCTTCATCGATGGCGAAAACTTTCGGGCGCAGTTTTGAGATCAGTTCACTGAATCCCGGAGAAAAGAATCGCTCCGGCGCAACGTACAGCAATCCTTTGAATCCATTCTCCAACTGTTGGATCACCTCGCGCCGTTCGGTGCTGGAGATTGCGCTGTTCAACACGAGCGCGGATATTCCCTCATCGCGCAATTGCAGGACCTGGTCTTCCATTAATGCGATCAGAGGAGAAACGACAATGGTCAGGCCGTCGCTAATCACCGCGGGAAGTTGATAACACAAACTCTTCCCCGCCCCCGTGGGCATCACGCAAAGCACATCATCACCCGCGAGAACATGCTCAATCACCTCGCGCTGCGAAGGGCGAAAATCCGAAAGGCCAAAAATGCTCTCAAGCTGTTCGCGCAATTCCGCCATAATCTCTCGAAATCAAATGCGAGCTAGCTGCCTCAGCGGCTAGCATTAACAAGATCTTCAAACCAATTCTATGGGAAAATCCAGCAAACTCTCCACGCCATTCGCGGTGACCAGATAATTCTGCTCGATGCGTATCCCGTCGCGCAGTTCAGGACCGTACAGCCCCGGCTCGGCAGTGAACACTTCCCCTTCGAGCAGCACATCATCCCATTTCGGATTGAGATGCGGATATTCGTGCGGCTGTAATCCCACGCCATGACCCAGATGGTGTTTCAATGGCTTGCCATAATGTGATTGAAGCTGCTCATCAGCGATTGCGAAAAGCTCGCGGCAGCGCACGCCGGGCCGAGCGGTTTTTTCTATCAATGGAAATACGCCAGCGATGGCGTCGAAGGCGCGCTGCTGTTCCGTTGAAACTGAGCCATCCACGCTAAATGTCCGGCAATTGTCAGCGAAATAGCCACGATAGGCGGGGCCTAAATCCAGCACATACAATTCGCCCGCCTGGGCAGCGCGATCCTTTCGCGGCGCACCTCCTCCAGACCCAGATTGGAAATCATTTCCAAGAAGCGCTGATAACGGCTCACCGGCTCGCAGTACCGCGGCTTTATGCAATTCAGAGAACATCTCCAGTTCTTGTATTCCAGGACGGAGAATTTGCTTGGCGGTTTGGTACATCGCAGTAGTGCAGGAAATCGCTGTTCGCATAAGTGCCAGCTCATCCGGATCTTTCGCGCGGCGCATCTGCCAAACATGGGAATCCAGGCTTTGAATCGGCCCATTCCATCGCATAGCGAATTGCGAACCGATCAGCGATGTATCCATCCCCACTTTTTGTGCGCGATGCTGGGTAAGCCATCGCACCAGCATTCCAGCTACCTCTTCCGCTTGATTCGGCCTGAGCGTGGCGTTCCAGCGAGCTTCGTAAGTGCCAATTTCGCCTGCGGCGCTGACTGATGGCGCTTTGTTAGGAGCGATAAGGATGCTGGCCCCATCAGCAGTGAGAGCCAAGGCTGAGAGCTGGAGCCAATCCACAAGGAACGATGAGAAATAGTAAACATGCGGCCCAAACCCAATAACCGCGGCATCGAGATTTTGTTGTTGCAGGACTGTTTGTAGCCGGCTGAGTCGCTCTCGCGAAGCTTCGACGGTGAGCATGCAGGGAAATGTAATGCTTATAAACAGGCAACGCTATGTGCGTCAGTTTCGAATACTTATCCATAAACGCTTCTTGCTCGTTGCGGTATGAACTTCTAGGATTGCGCCAGCTTGATGCGTAGCCGTTGGATAATTCCGGGTTGGATGTTGATCGCCGCCGCGGTTTGTATCGCCCAGCCCGTGGCTCCGCCGCTGTTTGATACGACTAAATACATGCGCGTCTCGGAAGTTCGTCCAGGCATGACCGGCTACGGGCTTTCGGTTTTTTTCGGCACCAAAATCGCCCGGTTCGATGTGGAGGTTGTTTCTGTTCTCAAAGATTTCAATCCCAAAACGGATGGCCTCGGGCCGAATTCCGATATTGTTCTGATCCGTTGCCACGGGCAGAATCTGGAACACACCGGCGCCATCGAGGGAATGAGCGGCAGTCCGATTTATCTCAAAGATGATACGGGTCATTATCGCATGATCGGCGCATTCGCTTATGGCTGGCCGCTCGCTAAGGATCCAATTGCCGGCGTACAGCCGATTGAGCAGATGCTCAAATTATCTCCGCAACCCCACGTTCCTTCGACGCAACACGCAACTCCGCGCATGGCGTCGAATGTAAACTGGTCCTACACCGACGCCCTGGCAGCGTTTCGGCACCGCGTGATCGAACTATCGCAATCGCGCGAAAAATCGTTTGATGTTGGCGGTATTCACCTTCAGCCCTTGACCACACCGATCGCCGCCAGCGGCATGCCCGCGAATTTGCTGCGGGAATTTTCCGCGCTGGCTGACGGGTTCTCCGCCGCTCCCTTGCAAACCATGTCCACCGGTTCACCGACGACTGAGCCTGCCGCAAAGCTCGAACCCGGCTCGGTCCTTGCCGTGCCCCTTCTCATGGGCGACATGGATCTCACCGCTATCGGCACCTGCACCGAAACCATCGGCAATAAAATCTTCGGCTTCGGGCACGCTTTCAACAACGAAGGCGCGATCTCTCTCCCCATGGGCTCGGGCGAAATCTACACCGTCATCGCCAATCTCATGACCAGTTTCAAAGTCGGCTCGCTCACGCAAATCCAAGGCACGCTCAACACGGACGAGCTCTACGGCGTAGCCGGCATGATCGGCTCCAGCCCCAACATGATCCCGATCACCCTTCATGTAATCTACACCGACGGTTCGCAGGATCGCGTGTATCACATGCAGATGGCGGCGCATCCCAAGCTCACGCCGCTGATTGGCACCGTTGCGATTTCCGCCGCGATCAGCGCCACGCGCGAGCTGCCCGAATATCACACGCTGGATTACGACCTGACGCTCGATTTCGCTAACGGCCAATCCGTTCATCTCGTTAACGAAATGGTGAATACGGAAGCTCAGGACATCATGTTCGCCATGGGTGTGCCGATGATGATGGCCGCGGAAA
This sequence comes from Tepidisphaeraceae bacterium, assembly GCA_036490535.1. Taxonomy (GTDB): domain Bacteria; phylum Planctomycetota; class Phycisphaerae; order Tepidisphaerales; family Tepidisphaeraceae; genus DASXDR01. Next base: position 36,221 of record DASXDR010000173.1, read on the forward strand.
ATCCATTTCAGCGCGTGATGGTCAAAAGCATCACCGGCACGCTGCGCATCACGCCGGAAGCAGAACAAGCCAAAATCCTCTCTGTGCAGGTTCCCAAGCAGCGCTATAAATCTGGCGAAACCGTGCGCGCCTATGTCAGCTATCGCCCCTTCCGTGGTGAAGAAGAAATCATACCCGTCGAAATTGCCCTGCCGAGCGATCTTGAAGAAGGCACATATGATTTGCAGCTTTCAGATTGGCAGAATTATTTGCAGACCGAGCAAGCCACCCGTCCGTTCCGTTTCAATGCGCTAAATACCAACCAAGTCTTCGCCGTGCTGCGCGATATGGCCAACATTAAGCGCAACGCAATGTATCTGCGGTTGCTGCGCGATCCCGATGGTGTAGCGATCGGCCGCACGGCATTGCCCGATATGCCCAGCTCGCGACGGCAGGTGATTCTCAACTCTGGCCGCAGCGATATCACGCCGTTCCTCAGCTCTAAGACGCAGATTATCCCTATGGATTATGTGATGGATGGCTCGGCGAATTTCCAGATTACTGTCGAATCTCCCGCGCGTCTGGAAACGACTGCCGGCATCGAGCAGCGCCCGCAGCACAACGCCGAAGCACCTACTCCGCCTAAACCCCCCGAGGACAAATCTCAACCGGATCAATCCCCTAAACCGGAAGAGACGCAACAAGGACAATCATGATCGCCCTTTTCTCATTACTCAGTGTGGACGTTGTAAATTCGCAGAGAACGCCAAGGCGCGAAGGCGCGAAGAATGAACGCGAAGGAATAAGAAGAAATTATTTGGCAATTCTTCGCGGCAATTCTTCGTGCCTTCGCGCCTTGGCGTTCTCTTTCTTTGCCTTTTTTATTCTCCTATCGTCCGTCCAGGCGGTCACAACTTCTCATTGGGTTCAACACACAGAAAAAGATTGGAAAGCCGGCAAATTCAAGGATGTCGTGGTTACCAATTTGGGAGATGTCAAACTCTCGCGCCAGGTGCAAACGCTGCTCGAAGAGGATTCCCGCATCAGCAGCGTCTATTGCATGACGCAAACTCCCAGCGGCACGATCTACGCCGGCACGGGTCCGCAGGGTGTTTTGCTGTCGATCAAAGACAACAAAATCACCACCGCTGCCACACTGCAAAATGATGAATCGATTTTCTCCCTGGCGGTCAGTGTCAAAGGCCATCTCCTCATCGGCACCGGCGGGGAGCGCGGGCGCATCGTCGAATATCACCGCGGCCAGCTTAAAGAAATTTTTTCCCAGGAAGGCGTGCAATACATCTGGTCGATGGCCGTCACGCCAGATGGGAATATCTACGCCGCCACGGGGCCGACTGGCCAACTGATTGAAATCCGCCCCGATGGCTCGCACAGCGTGATTCTGGAGAGCCATCAGAATAATCTGCTCTCACTGGTGTCCGACGGCAAAGATATGCTTTACGCCGGCTCCGATCCGCAAGGCCGAATTTATCGCATCAATCGCAAAACCCACGAATCGTTCGTGCTGTATGAAGCGGATGAAAGCGAGATCAGTGCCTTATCGCTCGACACCAATGGCAATCTTTACGCCGCCACCGGCGAAGCCGACCAGGCCGCCCAGAACGGCCAGCCCGAAGAAAACGCCGAAAATCCCGGCGAAGGCCGCCCCGAAGCCTCTCCCGGCGGCGTGCAAATTCCTTCGACGCCTCCCAGCAATCCCGCTCCTCCATCCCTCCCGCAACCCAATCCCGGTGAGCCGCAACCAATTCCGAAGTCGTCTGCAAATCTTTCCCCCTCTCCAGGTACCCGAGCCCACAATGAGCTTAGTCGAACTGGAGAAAGCGCGGGTGAGAGCAATTCATCGTTCATCGCTCATCGTTCATCGTTAGTACCCACTGCCGTTGCACTCGCAGCCGACAAAAAACTCGACAATGATTCTCCAGCCAATCCTGGCAACCAACCCGAACCCGCGCCTACGCCGTCGCCAAATCCACCATCACCTACTCCCGGCCCCGAAAAACCTCAGGAACCCAAAAGGACAGTTGCCGCCAAACCTAAATCTATCGAAGCCGGTCCCGCCGAAAACATTGGCAACACGGTCGCCGCGGGTGCCAAGGGAAATGCCATCTATCGCATCGATCCCAATGGCTTTGTTACCGAAGTATTCCGTCAGCCAGTGATCGTGCTTTCGATGATCGTCCAGGGAGACAAATTGCTCATCGGCACCGGCGATGAAGGCACGATCTATCAGGTCGATCCCATCGCCGGCGAAACCACGGCACTGGCGAAAGTGGATGCCAAAGATGTGATGTGCCTTTTTCCCGCTTCCGATGGCCGAACCTATATGGGCCTGGCCAATGTAGGCGGCATCGCCGCGATGCCCGAGCGCTTGGCTCCCGCAGGCACCTACACGAGCGCAGTACTGGATGCGACGCAGATCAGCCGATTTGGTAATATCCAAATGCACGGCTTTCTCCCGGCTGGAACAAATCTGACCGTCAGCACGCACACCGGCAATATCGATACGCCCGACGACGCCACCTGGTCCAAGTGGACCGATCCGCTCCCCGCGTCGCAATATTTCCGCATCCAATCTCCCACCGCCCGCTTCCTGCAATACCGTCTCTTTTTCGCCAGCGATAAAGCGGGCGCCCAAACTCCCTCCATGCGCGCCATCGACGTGGCTTATCAGCTGCCCAATCTCGCTCCGCAGATTCATTCTGTTCATCTAGCGCCTGTAGGCAAAGCAGCGGACAGCACCGCCGACAATACCCCCGCACCAACTCCTGCATTTAAACCAGGTCGCGGAACGCTGACGATCCAGTGGGAAGCTACCGATCCGAATAATGATGTGCTGCTCTATAGCGTCTATTACCGCCGAGGTTGGGCGGGTCCGTGGATCCTTCTCAAAGATAAATTGTCCGATGCAACCTTCGACTGGGACACGCGAACGGTTCCCGACGGGCAATACACCGTTAAGGTGACCGCCTCCGACGCCGCCGCCAATGCCGCCGGCCAAGGCAAAAGCGCCAGCCGCGTCAGTGACCCGATTTATGTGGATAATACCCCGCCGATGATTGGCGATATGATCTGGACCAAACAAACAGGGGGGGCCAGGCTCAAATTCCGCGTAGTCGATGCATCCAGCGAGATCGCCAATGTGGAATATAGTATTGACAGCAACGGGGACTGGCAGATGGCCCCATCATCGGATAGTATCTTCGATAGTCCGGCCGAGGCGATCGAGTTAACCCTCGTCCATTTGAAGCCGGGCCAGCATCAGGTGAGCATCCGTGCCACCGATGATCATGGCAACCAGAGTTACCAGAGCGTGCTTATAACTGTTGGCGCTCTATAAATAGTATTCAGCGGCGCATGATGCACCGCGTTGTTTAGAATGAGGTTCTAGAAATGCATTATCCTCACAGGATCAGCAAAGTGAAACGCGCCCGCAAGATCGGTTTCCGCGCTCGTATGTCTACCAAAAAGGGCCGCCAGACCATCAACCGCAAGCGCCGTGTTGGCCGCAAAGTCCAAGTGGTCTAATCACTAAAGCCCCGGCTTTTCCACAAAAATATCAGGTTGCACTGTGCGACCCAACCCGAGGGAATTCTCGGGCGGTATTGGCTTGCTCGCGTATCTGTTCGCCCGTAAAAGGCGTATCGCGTCTTGAATCTCGTAAGAATTCCATAAAAACAGAAG